>NZ_AUPJ01000514.1:10539-13901 GCF_000427315.1 Arthrobacter sp. TB 26 | reverse complement strand
GAGCCTGGAATCGGCTTCGAAGAGGGTGACGGTGTCCTGCCGGTTCAGGACGTACGCGGCGGTCAGTCCCGCCACCCCGCTGCCAATCACGGCTACTCGGCGGCCTTGGGGAATCCCTGCTGCATCTGACACTGATCTGCTCCTGTTGGCTGGTACATCGATTGCCTGGATCGTCCGGGTGAATCGTCTTATGGGCAATTCGTCGCCGTGGGACCGGTGGATGTGTGCGACTTCCCAGCATTTTGCTTGAGTCCAATGTGCCAGAATGAAGCGGGATTGCGGTCCCGCCTCACCGGAACGCCAGAAGGGCAGCCCTTGATTAACCCCGTCCATCTGCGGACCCTTGTCGAAGTGACCCGGCTGGGGTCCTTCGCGGCGGCCGCCACCCGTCTCGGGTACACGGCGTCGGCCGTTTCGCAGCAGATGTCAGCCCTGGAGCGCGACACCGGCGTCGAGTTGTTCCAGCGCTCGGCCCGCAGCATCCAGCCCACCGAAGCCGCCCTGGTGATGACCCGGCACGCGGCCAAAGTACTCACGGATATCGAAGCCCTCATGGCGGCGGCCTCCCGCACCGCGGACACCACCCGGCAGGAACTCCGACTGGGCATCTTCCCCAGCCTGGCCACGTATGTGCTGCCGCGGATCCTGGCGAACCCGGCCTGGAAGAAGCTCGGCATCGACCTGCGGGTCTCTGTCGCGGAGCCGGCCCAGACCATCCAGGGCCTGCGCACCGGTGGCGAACTCGACGTCGCCCTCGTCTACCAGGTGGGGCAGTCCGGCCTCGCGTGGCCGCACACCGTGAACCGGCAGTGGATCGGCGACGACGATTTCCGGGTGGTGCTGCCGGCGGCCTGGGGCATTGGCACGGATTCGAAAGTCGCGGCGGACCACCTCTCGGACATGCCGTGGATTGTGCACCACCCCGGCACGTCCGACGCCACCGTAATCGAACGGCTCTTTGCCAGCTGCAACCTGCACCCCCGGGTGGTGGCGTACAGCGATGACTTCCACGCGAGCCTCGAGATGGCCGCGGCCGGGCTGGGCGCGGCTCTGGTTCCCGAACTCGCCCTGCTGCACCGCCCGGCCGGGGTGGTGGTGCTGGACGTTCCCGAGATCCGGCTGGCCCGCAACGTCTTTGCCCTGCTGATCAATGAGAAGCAGACCGCGCAGGTCCAGCTCTTCGTCGAGCTGCTCGCCGACACGTTCCACTCCCCGGCCCTGAAGCAGGCCGTCCCGCGCAAGGGCTGAGTCAGCGCAAAGGCCGGGTCAGCGTGCCCGGAGCCGTTTGCGGAGCCCGGTCCCCATCCCGGCGAGGGCGCCGATAAGCCGGTGCTTGGCCTTGGTGTAGGGAGGGTAGATCAGTTCCAGGGTGTCCGGCCGGAACGTCTTGGCCAGGGTGGACCGTTCGTGCGAGAACGTCCGCACTGAGTGCTCACCGTGGTAGGCGCCCATGCCGCTGCCGCCGACCCCGCCGAAGGGCAATCCCGGAACCATCAGGTGCGCCGCAGGGACGTCGAAGCACAGCGCCCCCGAGGACGTGCGTTCCGCGAAGGCCCGGCGCGTGCCGGCGTCGTTGCTGAACACGTAGAGCGCCAGCGGCTTGGCGCCGTCGTTGATAATCCGGATGGCCTCGTCCTGCCCGGCGACGGGGACCAGCGGGAGCAGCGGGCCGAAGATCTCCTCCCCCATGACGGTGTCCCCGGGTGCTGGCCGCAGCAGGGTCGGGGCGAAGTGGCGGNCCGCCCGCCGCCGTGGACCACGGTGCTGCCGTCGGCGAGGGCCGCGATCCGCGCGAAGTGCCGGTCGTTGACGATCCTGCCGTAGGACTCGCTGACGGAGGAGTCCGTGCCGAAGAGCGCGCCGATCGCTTTGACCAGCTCGCGCTCCAGCGGAACCAGCACCTCCTCGGTGGCCAGGATGTAGTCTGGCGCCACGCAGGTCTGCCCGGCGTTCATGAACCGGCCCCACGCGAGCCGTTTGGCGGCCCTGGCCAGGTCAGTGGAGGAGTCCACGTAAGCCGGGGATTTGCCGCCCAGCTCGAGGGTCACCGGCGTCAGGTTCTCCGCCGCCGCGCGCAGCACCACCTTGGCGGCTGCCTCCCCGCCGGTGAAGAAGATGTGGTCGAAGCGCATCGCCAGCAGCGCGGTGGTTTCCGGGATGCCGCCCTGGACCACTTCCGCCGCGCCGGCCAGGTATTCCGGAATCCAGCGCGCCAGGGCCGCGGAGGTGGCGGGGGCGTGTTCGCTCGGCTTGAGCACCACGGTGTTGCCGGCGGCGAGGGCGCCGGCAAGCGGTGCGAGCAGCAGCTGCAGCGGGTAGTTCCACGGTCCGATCACCAGCACCACGCCCAGCGGGGTCAGCTCGGTCCAGGCCTTGGCGGGCTGGACGGCGAGCGGCACGGCGACGGGACGGGGCCGCAGCCACGCCTCGAGGTGCTTTTCCAAATGTGCGGCCTCGGCTGTGACAAAACCGATTTCCGTCAGCAGCGACTCGGTGGGGTGTTTGCCCAGATCGCTGCCCAGCGCCTCCGCGAATTCCGTGCGGCGCTCGGCCAGCATCCGGCGCAGGCTGCGCAGTTGCTCGAGCCGCCAGGCCAGCGGACGGGTGGCTCCGGTGTCGAATAGTTGACGGGCGCGGGCGACGGCGGGGGCAACAGTTTGCATCCGCTTAATGTACCGGCACCGGCCGCCGGGGCGGGTCCGGTACCGGATAAAACCTTGGGAATGCTGGAATGGGCCGGTTTTGAGGACTATGTTGAACGTATGAACAAGGTAGCGAGCAAGCACTTCGGAGAGGTCGAGCTCAACCACGGAAGGGACCACAATTTCACCGCCAAGCATGAATTGGCGGGCGAGACCGTGGAGCTTGACCTGAATGTCAACGCGCATGACCACTTCGACGAAGCGGCGCTGCACAAAGTTGACTACCGGTTGCGTTTCCTGCCCGAGCTCGTGGATCAGGTCCGCGAAATGATCGCCGAGGAACTGGAACAGGACGGCACCAGCCCGCAGGAGTACCGCCACTTCCACTGCCACGCGATCAAGGACGAGCACCTGAAGAAGGTCTTCGGCGTTGAGGACAAGGACCAGCTCACCGACGCGGTCTTCCTCAAGGCGCTCAAGCTGGGCCACGTGGGCATTTTCCCCGGCCAGCCGGAACGCTACTTCGTCCTGGACTTCACGCTCGGCAAGCACTTCACCGACGAGGTCCTGGTGGCCTCCGCGGACGAGGACGGCGTCGTGGACGACGAAATCCTCTGGGAATCCTGAATCGGTTGCTCCGTAACGGCCCTTCTGAGCGCTCAAAAGGGCCACTGCTCAGCAGTCGATGAGTGAAAACGTACGACGGCGGCCGGTCACCTG
>NZ_AUPJ01000514.1:0-10529 GCF_000427315.1 Arthrobacter sp. TB 26 | reverse complement strand
CCGCCGCTGTTTAAGCCTGGTGCTACTTGGCCGCTTCGAGAAGTCCGGCACGGACCGTCCGGGTGGCAGTGACCAGGTTGCGCAGGGACTCTTCAGTCTCGGCGTAGCCGCGGGTCTTCAGGCCGCAGTCCGGGTTGACCCAGAGCTGGCGGGACGGGACGTGCTTGACGGCGGTGCTGAGCAGTTCGGTGACTTCCTGCTCGCCCGGGACGCGCGGCGAGTGGATGTCGTAGACGCCCGGGCCCACGCCGCGGCCGAAGCCGTGGGACTCGAGGTCGTGGACAACCTCCATGCGGGAGCGGGCGGCCTCGATCGAGGTGACGTCGGCGTCGAGGCCGTCGATCGCGTCGATGATGGTGCCGAACTCGGAGTAGCACAGGTGGGTGTGGACCTGGGTGGAATCCCCTGCGCCGGCGGTGGCGAGGCGGAAGGACTTGACGGACCAGTCCAGGTAGGCGGCCTGGTCGGCTTTGCGCAGCGGCAGGAGTTCGCGCAGGGCGGGCTCGTCCACCTGGATGATCTTGATGCCGGCGGCTTCGAGGTCGGCGATTTCGTCGCGGAGGGCGAGGGCCACCTGGTTGGCGGTCTCGCCGAGGGGCTGGTCGTCGCGGACGAAGGACCAGGCGAGGATGGTGACCGGGCCGGTGAGCATGCCCTTCATCGGCTTGTTGGTGAGGGACTGCGCGTACTTGGCCCATTCCACCGTGATGGGGGCGCTGCGGGTGACGTCGCCCCACAGGATCGAGGGCCGGGTGCAGCGGGAGCCGTAGGACTGGACCCAGCCGTGGACGGTGACGTCGAAGCCTTCGAGGTTCTCGGCGAAGTACTGGACCATGTCGTTGCGCTCGGGCTCGCCGTGGACCAGGACGTCGAAGCCGAGCTCTTCCTGCAGCTCTACAACGCGCTTGATCTCATCCTTCATGAGCTGCTTGTACTGCCCGGTGCTGAGCTCGCCCTTGTTGGCGCGGGCCCGTGCGGTGCGGATTTCGCCGGTCTGCGGGAAGGAGCCGATGGTGGTGGTGGGCAGCGGCGGCAGGTGCAGGGCCTCGGTCTGCGCGGCTTCGCGGACGCCGTACGCGGAGCGGCTGAAGTCGGCTGCGGTCAGGGCGGCGGTGCGGTTCCGGACCTCGGCGCGGCGGACGCCGTCGGCTGCGGCGCGGTCGGCGATGATGCGGGTGGCCGCGTCGATGGCCGGCCGGACGGCGTCGGGGTCGCTCAGCAGGCCGGCGAGGGTGACAACCTCGGTGACCTTCTGGTCGGCGAAGGCGAGCCAGCTGCGCAGCTGAGCGGAGAGCTGGACCTCCTCGTCGACGTCGTGCGGGACGTGCTGGGTGGAGGTGGAGGTGCTGACGGCCAGGCTGGCGACGGATTTCTGCAGTTCGGCGATCTTCTCCGCCGAGGCGGCCAGATCATTGAGCCAGATGTTGTGGCCGTCCACGACGCCGGCGACGAGGGTCTTGCTGCCCAGGGCGGCGAGGGCCGCGGCGGACGGGACCTCGCCCTTGAAGACGTCCACGTGCAGGGCGTCGATGCCGGTCGCGGCCAGGGTGCCGAGCTGGCCGTTGAGCGCACCGTACGGGGTGGAGACGAACAGCTGCGGGCGGTTCGCGGCGGCGGAGAGCACCTCGTAGGAGCGGGCGACGGCGGCCTGGATTTCCTCGGCCGGGGTGTCCTGGTCCACCACGAGGGCGGGCTCGTCGAGCTGGACCCAGCTGGCGCCGGCGGCGGCAAGCTTCTCCAGGAGTGCGGTGTAGACCGGCAGGACGTCCTCGAGTCGGGACAGCGGGCTGAAGCCGGCCGGGGCGTCGTCGGAGGCCTTGCTCAGCAGCAGGAACGTGACCGGGCCGACGAGGTACGGGCGGGTCTCCACGCCGTTGGCGAGGGCGTACTCGAATTCCTCGACGATCCGGTTGGACGTCAGCGAGAAGGTGGTTTCCGGGCCGATTTCCGGGACGAGGTAGTGGTAGTTGGTGTCGAACCACTTTGTCATTTCCAGCGGCTGCTGGTCCTTGTTGCCGCGGGCGAGGGTGAAGTAGCCGTCGACATCGAGCTGGCCTTCGGCGTTCAGGAGGTTGCCGAAGCGCGAGGGCACGGCGCCGAGGTGGGCGGCGGCGTCGAGCACCTGGTCGTAGTAGGAGAACGTCCCGGGAACAGCTGCAGCTTCGGTCAGTCCCAGGCCCTGCAGGCGTTTGGCGGTGCCGAGCTGAATTGCCTTGGCGGCGGCGTCCAGGGCGGCGGCGTCGATTGTGCCGGCCCAGTAGGACTCGACGGCCTTCTTCAGTTCGCGGCGGCGGCCGATGCGGGGGTAGCCCAGGATCGAGGCAGCCGGGAACGGGGTGGGCTTGAGCGTGGTGTTTTCAGTCATGGGAAAGTCCTAAGAGTTGGTGGTGTGTGGTGCGGAAGGAAGGTTGTGGTCAGCTGGCGAGCTGGCGGCGGCCGGCCGGGCGCTGGTGGCTCCTGTGCCGGTTGCCGCTTCGCTGCCGGGGCAGGGCGAGTTTGTCCAGCACGTCGAGGGCTGCGGCGTGTTCGTTGAAGGTGTAGAGGTGCAGTCCGGGGGCGCCAGCGTCGAGGGCGGCGTTGGCCAGGTCCACGGTGGCGCTGACCCCGATCCGGGTGCGTTCGGCGTCGGTATCGGCGGCNNNNGAGCCGTTCGATGAGTTCCGGGGCCGGTTCGACGCCGGTCAGCTCGCTGAGCCGGGTGAGCCGGCGGATGCTGGTGAGCGGCATAACGCCGGGGATGATCGGGATGGTGACGCCGGCCCGGCGTGCCCGGGTCAGCAGGTCAGCGTACTGCTCGGTGTGGAAGAAGACCTGGGTGATGGCGAAGTCGGCGCCGGAACGCTGCTTGGCCAGCAGCACCTCGACGTCGTGCGCCTCGCTCGGGGATTCCGGGTGCCGCGTGGGGTACGCGGCGACGCCGACGGCCACCTTGCCGGCGCAGAGCAGCGCGGAGCGGCGCTGTTCGACGCGGCGGATGAGCTCGATCAGGTCCTGGGCGTAGCGCAGCGATCCCTCGGGAGGGACACCGCCGTCCTTGGGCTGGTCGCCGCGCAGGGCCAGGATGCCGCGCACGCCGACGTCGAGCAGTTCGCCGATGACCTCGGCGAGCTCCTGGGGTGAGTTCCCCACACAGGTCAGGTGCGCCAGCGGCCGCAGGGTGGTTTCCTGGACAAGGCGGTTGATGAGTTCGACGGCGGTGTTCCGGTTGGAGCCGCTGGCGCCGTACGTGACGGAAACGTAGTCCGGGTCCGTGCTTTCCAGTTCGCCGATGGTGGTCCAGAGCGATTCCGCGGCTGCGGGCGACCGCGGCGGGAACAGTTCGTAGGACAGGGCGACAGGGGCCGTTCCGGCAAGATTTGGATGGGTGTCAATAAGGCTTGGTGGAGACATTTGCGTCCTTGGCTGTGAACACTGTCGGCTGTGCCCGGAAAACGGGGGCGGTCAGTGAATTGAGTTTGGGGAACACGGAGGAAACTCCAGCAGGACGCAGCCGCGACTGTTACGCCTGATACGAAGTTGTCCGTGAGCAAATGTCAGGCCCACATGGGGGCACCCACACCCTCCTGGGCCGCCATGGGGCTGACCTTCAGCGGAGGATCGCTGACACGTTACTGAGGTAACTTGGATAGAACTTTACGGTCCACCCGGGAGGCGTTCAAGTCGGTCCGCGAATTAAGACGCAGCTTTACGGCATATTTCGGTCCCGGACAGAATATTGTTCGCTGCGAGGCTCACCAGGGCCACTCCGTGAGCGGTCAGGGATGGCTGCCGCAGGCACTCCCCAAGGCGACCGCGCAGGACTATCCTTTTGCCATGATCCAGCTTCCAGCCAGCTACCAGGAGTATCTCGCCGGCAAGAGCGAGAGTTTCATCAACACGGTCCGGCCCATCCTGATGCAGTCCGCAGCGGACAAGGCCCACGGTGTCAAGGTGTCGTACAACCGCGGCCCCACCGGCCACCAGGCGCACGTGGACGAGTCCATTCCCTTCGGCACCGTCGTCGAGGACATCGACTGACGGCGGAGTGCTGGGCCGGGTCTGCCGGTTCAGTCCGCCCGCGTCAGCCCGCCCGGTTCAGTCCGCCCGCGTCAGCCCGCCCGGTTCAGTCCGCCGGCTCTAGCCCTCGAGCAGGAGCCGCTGCGAGCGGGGTGCCAGCGTGTGTTCGAGCACGAGGCAGGCGGCACCGATCGCGCCGACGTCCTCGCCGACACCGGTGCCGACGACTTCGATCTCGTGGATTTTCCGGGTTGCGCTGCCTTCACGGACGAGCTCCGGGATCCGTTCGAGGTAGCGCTGCGAGAGGCAGGTCCAGAAGGGTCCGCCGAAAACAACACGGTCCACGTCCAGGGCGTTGGTGACGGTGGAGACGGCACGGGCCACCAGCACGGCGGAGTGGTCGATGATCGCCTCTGCCCTCGGGTCGCCGGCGCCGGCCGCGGCACACAGTGCGGCGAAGCTCTCCTGGATGGCGGGGCCGGTCACGGCCTCGAGCGGGCCCTCGAGCACTCCGGCTTCGACGGCCCGTGCCACCAGCACCTGCGGAATGCAGGAGGACTTGACGCAGCCGCGCATGCCGCAGTCGCACGGCGGGCCATCCGGATCAACGATGATGTGGCCGATTTCGCCGGCGTTGCCCGAGGTGCCGCGGACGACTTCGTCGTTGAGTACGATTCCGCAGCCGATTCCGGTGCCCATGTACATAAAGACGAAGCTTCCGGCGCCGCTCGGACCGCCTGCCCAGGTCTCCGCCACGGCGGCACTGGTGACGTCCTTGTCCACGATGGTGGATAAACCGGTGGCCGCGGCCAGGGCGTCGCGGAGCGGCACGCGGTCCCAGCCGAGCAGGAGCGGAGGGTCGACGACGGTGCCCTCTTCGAGGTCGATCGGTCCGGGCGAGGCGATCCCCAGGCCGGCGATCCGTGCCGGGTCGACGCCGGAGTCCGTGATGAGCTGCTTGATTTCGGCGGCGATGGTCTCGATCACGGACCCGGGATCGGTGCCGGCGGGGGTCTTAATCCGGGAATGCTTGACCACCGCCCCGACCAGGTCCAGCACCACGAACGTGGTCACGGCCGGATCCAGGTGGACACCCACGGCGTACATGCCGGAGGACTTGAGCCTGAGCATGGTCCGCGGCTTGCCCGGCCCGGTGCCTTCCTTGCCTGCCTCGTAGATCAGGTCCTGGTCCAGCAGCCGGCGGGAGATGTTGGAGATGGTCTGCGGGGACAGGCCAACGATCTGGGCCAGTTCCACCCGGCTGAGGCCGGCCGGGGAACGCCGGATGGCATCGACGATCACCGTGAGGTTGAAGTCCCCCATGCGGGGCAAATTGGTTCCGCGCCTCGGCGAGGGCTGGCGGATCTCAGACACTGATACCCCTAAACGTCTTTGGCTGCGCACTGCTTATGTCAGAATCGTACGTTACGCCCCTGTGACCGCCCACACGCCCCGCTTCACACTTCGGCGGATTTCCGGGTGCTTGCCGTCACTGTGAATTTGGGGTTCCTGCCGATCTCGCGGGTGGGGCCGATCAGCCGCTCCAGCGCGGGCCGGTAGTGCAGGTGGCTGTTGAACACCGTCCAGAGTTCCCCGCCCGGCGCGAGGACCCGTCCGGCCGCCTCGATCAGTTTGATGCCGGCCCCGGCATGCACTGCCGCGCCGACGTGGAAGGGCGGGTTGAGCAGGATCAAATCGGCGCCGGCCGCGGGAAGCGAGGCCATGGCGTCGTCCTGCAGGACCGTGATCTGGTCTGCGAGGCTGTTGGCCTGAGCTGTCGCCCGGGCGGAGTCGACGGCGGCGGCGGACTGGTCCGTGGCCGTGACCCGGGAGCCGGGGTTGCTGCGGGCGTACATGGCGGCGAGGATTCCGGTGCCGCAGCCCAGGTCGATGGCGTGCCGTGCCGGCGGCATCTGGGGCAGGAAGTCCAGCAGGAACCGGGTGCCGATGTCCAGCCCGGTGCCGGCAAAAACGGCGCCCCGGGCGCATACGGTCAGTCCCAGCTCGGCATTGACCTCCGTGACGGGGAATGGCGGGGCGCCGGTGGCAGGTCTGGGAATTCGGGCGAGGAGGATACGGGACTTCTGGCGGGCACGCTGGGGCTGGACCTCGCTGAAGTGGCGCTCCAGCACGGCGTTCATGCCCAGGCTCATGTGTTTGACCCGGCCGCCGGCCAGCAGCACGACGTCGGGTGCGGCATGGCGCGCGACGGCGTCGGCAATCTCCTCGAGCTCCGCGAGGGACCTGGGCAGCTGCAGCAGCACCACGGTGGCCCCGGACAGGAGCCCGGCGCCGAGCGGCAGCTGTTCGAAGCCGCCGTCGACGCCCAGCTTCCCGGCGTTGTTGCGAAGGGCACGTTCACCGGTGATGAGGTCCTGGTGCACCCGGACCGGACCGTTCACCAGGCCGGGTCCGTCGGCGTCAGGGTTCGGGCCGCCCAGAGCCAGGGCCCCCAGTGTCAGCGCGCCGTAGCGGTCCCCGACGATGGCCAGCCTGCCGTCCGGGGGCAGGAGCCCGGCCGCCAGCATGTCGCGGGCCGTGTCCAGGAGAAGCGTGTCCGTAGCGTCCCAGGCCTGCAGGTTGGCCGCCTCCACATCCGGGAACCTGCCCAGCCGGGAGAAGAGGGAGTCGAGCTTGTTGTCCGCCACGCGCGAGCTGCCGCCTTTTGGTGAGTGGGGTTGATGAGTCAGGGTGTTCAGGCCCGGTGAGTGAGGGCCCCTGCAAACTTATCCTGCTCCCCCAAAAAACGCAGGATGCCCGCCACCGCGGCCCGGCCGGCACGGTTGGCGCCGATCGTGGACGAGGACGGTCCGTAGCCCACCAGGTGGACCCGCGGTTCCGCGGCCACCTGGGTGCCGTCCATGGCGATCCCGCCGCCGGGGCCGCGCAGGTGCAGCGGGGCGAGGTGTTCCAGTTCGGCGCGGAAGCCGGTGGCCCAGAGGATCACGTCGGCGGACAGGAAGCTGCCGTCCGCCATCTGCACTCCCCCGGGCCTGATATCGGTGAACATGGGGTGGCGCTCCAGGACACCCCGGGCGGCGGCCGCCCGCAGGGCCGGAGTCCAGATCAGGCCGGTCACGGCGACGACACTCTGCGGCGGCAGCCCCTGCCGGACGCGCTCCTCGACCAGCGCGACGGCGTCGTGCCCGGCCTGGCGGTCGAAGGCGGCGTCCCGCCAGACGGGTTCCCGGCGGGTGAACCAGCTGGTGGTGGTGACCTGGGAGATCTCATCGAGCAGGCCGACGGCAGAGATGCCACCGCCCACCACGATCACGTGCCGGCCGCGGAATTCCTCGGCTGAGACGTAGTCCGCAACGTGCAGCTGCCGTCCCTGGAAGGTGGCCTGTCCCGGGTAGATCGGCCAGAAGGGCCGGGTCCAGGTGCCGGTGGCGTTGATGATGGCCCGGGCGGACCAGTCGCCGCGCGGGGTGGTGATCCGCAGCCGCCCGTCCGGGTTGCTGTCTTCCCGGGAGACGGCCCGGACCTTGACGGGACGTTCGATGGCCAGCGCAAGCTGGTGTTCGTAGCCATCGAAGTAGCGGGTCAGGAAGCTTGAGCTGGCTTCCTCCGGATCGACGGAGGGTTGCGGGAGGCCGGGCAGGTCGCTGATGCCGTTCACGGTGGCCATACGGAGGCTCTTCCAGCGGTGCCGCCAGGCTCCCCCGGGGCCGTCCTCGGCGTCCAGGACGATGTAGCTCCTGGCCTGCCCTCCGGATGGATCAAGGCCTTCCGGAACGGTCCCTGCCGGGACCAGGCTGCGGCGCTGCAGGTGGTAGGCGGCGGAGAGCCCGGCCTGGCCCCCGCCAATGACAACGACGTCGGCCGAGCGGACCGGGACGCGAACCCCTGCGGACATACCTGCTCAGATCTTCTTGACCACGCTGGATTTCAGCTGCATGGGCCCGACGCCGTCGACCTTGCAGTCGATGTCGTGGTCGCCGACACCGTTGACGAGCCGGATCCCCCGGACCTTGGTGCCGACTTTGATGACGGTGGAACTGCCCTTGATCTTGAGGTCCTTGATGACCGTGACGGTGTCGCCGTCGGCGAGGATGTTGCCGACGGCGTCCTTGATCGGTTTCGCTTCCTGATCGTCGGTCTCCGTTTCCGCGGCGGGCGACCACTCATGTGCGCACTCGGGGCAGACCAGGAGCGCCCCCATCTCGTACGTGTATTCGCTGGAGCATTCGGGGCACGGGGGCAGGGTCTCATTCACGTCCTCAACTTTAGTCGAGCAGCCCGGACGACGGGTGGTTGAGACCGCATTGCTAAGCTGGTCTCCCCCGCTGATTTCCCCAACCGTGAAGGCGGCGCCTTTTGGCCGACAGTCCAGTCCAGTCGCACGGTCGGGTGCCCACCCCGGGTCCGATTCCAACCAGGGCCGCGGATTCCCGGCTGCGCTCCGCTTCCCGGGCCGCCGGCCGGCTGGTGCTGGCAGGGTTCCTGATCCTGGCCGGCGTCAGCCACCTGGGCTGGGCACGTGAGGCGTTCCGCGCCCAGGTGCCGGCCTGGCTGCCGCTGGACGTCGACTTTGTGATCGTCGCTTCCGGGCTGGTGGAGATCGGCCTGGGCCTGGGCCTCTTGCTGCTCACACGGCGGCGGGTGGCCCTGGGGTGGATTGTTGCGGCCTTCTTCGTGGCCGTCTTCCCGGGGAACGTCTCGCAGTTCGCCACGGGCACCGATTCGTTCGGCCTGAACTCGGACGTGAGCCGCGGAATCCGCCTGCTTTTCCAGCCGCTGCTGGTGCTGTGGGCCCTGTGGTCCACGGGCGCGTGGCGGGCCTGGCGGGAGAGCCGGCGCCGCGTCAAGTGACAGAGATCCCGGCAGGTGGCACAGTGCGCGGGTGCCTGCGCAGGGCAAAGACCCCGATCAAACAGGGGACGTAAAACAAACAAGGGACCCCCGGTACAACAAAGGAGGCCCCGCTCAATGAGCAGGACCTCTTCGGTGGAGCTGAGGGGACTCGAACCCCTGACCCCCTGCATGCCATGCAGGTGCGCTACCAGCTGCGCCACAGCCCCGAAATCACTTGGGAATCTTTCCTGCGAAGGACTGTCTTCCCTGAAGCAACCTGTTTATCTTAAGCTACATTTCCGGTTCACGCGAATCGACACGCCCTCGAGTGGAAAAGTCCCGTAAGGCCACAAGTTCCGGGCCGAGGCGGCGCTGGCTCGGAACGAAAGGATGCTGCTGGCAGTCACCGGCGCCGGAGCCAGCCTTGCCTGGCGATCCGCTCGGGTGGATGCACTGGTGTGCGCGGGAGCGGGAGCTTCTGACATTCCGTTCGCCGTCCGGGGCGCCTTTGGGCACGATTCCGGCCCCTTCGGTCCGGTATCCGCGGCGCGTCCGTGTCAAAGTGCCCCCGGACCGCAGTCGCGGGGCGAGACCAGCGGCGCCCGAGTCCGGTAGCCCGGCGTCCCGGCTGGACGCGCTGACCCGCCCGGGTTTTTCACACTTCTTATCCGATAACCCGCAGTTCCTCCCCGACGAATCCGCACACAAAAAATCCGCCGGAATCTTTCGATTCCGGCGGATTATCCGGTGGAGCTGAGGGGACTCGAACCCCTGACCCCCTGCATGCCATGCAGGTGCGCTACCAGCTGCGCCACAGCCCCGAATTTTCGTTGCTCCGAACCCGTCCGCTTACGCTATCGGTCCCGGTTCTTGTCCGGATCTCTCCGAAGCAACTCAAATATCTTAGAACAGCCTTTCGGAAAATTCCAAATCGGGCATATTCCGCTGCTCCCCGGGCTGCTACTCCGCGTCGGAGGCTGCTGCGGCCTTCGCGGAAGCGTCGTCGCCGAGCTGCAGGTCCACGACGGGGCAGTCCTTCCAGAGGCGCTCCAGGGCGTAGAACACGCGGTCCTCCTCGTGCTGGACGTGGATGACGATGTCGCCGTAGTCCAGCAGGACCCAGCGGCCGCCGGAGCGTCCTTCGCGGCGGATCGGCTTGAGCTCGAACTTGGAGAGTTCGTCTTCAATGCCGTCGACGATGGCGTTGACCTGGCGCTCGGACGGTGCGGAGGCAATCAGGAAGATGTCGGCCAAGGCCAGCCGTTCGCTGACGTCCATGGCGACGATGTCCTCAGCGAGCTTTTCCGCGGCAGCTCGGGCTGCGTGGCGGGCTGAGGCGATGGATGATTCTGTTGCAGTCACGGGACTCCTTGTTGGGGTGAAAAAGCTTGTGTTGTTCAAATGCGTGGAAGGGCCGTCTGCCGGAAGGGCAAGGCCACGAACGAAGGTGCTTAGCCGGGGAGGCCAGTGATGATCAGGGTGATGCCGGCGATCAGCGCAATGACGCCGAGGGCCAGCACCGCCAACTGCACGAGGCGGAGACGGCGCGCCCTGCCGAGGCCGGCGGTGTCCGCGTCGAGGGGATCGAGCCCGTAAGCGGTGTTCGCGGCGACGGGTGGCCTGCCGGTGAAGTCCTCCTCGGAGATGCCCGCGGAGGGGATCCCTGCCGCGGGCCTGGACACTACCTGTGGTGCGGAGGCAGCCTTGGCGGCGGCTTCGGCGCGGGCCAGCACGCCGGC
>NZ_AUPJ01000513.1:2580-6227 GCF_000427315.1 Arthrobacter sp. TB 26 | reverse complement strand
CGCCGGGGTGTACCCGGACGGCGGGTACCGGACTTCCGGGACGGCTCAACCCGGGGGCCCGCGTTGGTGACGACCGGAACATAGGACGTGGCAGGGCGCTTCAAGACGGGCCGCTCCACGCCGGGGACCTGGACGAACTCCAGGGGTGTGACCATGGCCAGATTGTTGGCTGTGGTCGGGTCATTCCGGGCCGGTTCCGGCTTGCTGGTCTGTTCGGCCAGCTTCTGCTTGGCGGCGGCCCGGCGGTTCAGGACGGCGGCCCGCTCGGCCAGGGCGATCTGCTCCGCCAGGACGTGAGGATCGACGGCGTCGGGGTCGGTGGCGTTGATGTGCTCCATTTTGGCCAGCTGGTTCTGGGCCTGCTGGGCCAGGAGTTCCCGCGCAGCGAGGGCCTGTTCCACGGTCATACCCGCGGGACCCTGGCCGCCCGGGGCGGCGGGGACGCCGTCGGTCGTCCGCGCGGGGGCTTTCGCACTGTCAGTGGAAGGGCCATCCACACCGGGCTGGGGGACGACCGGGGTGGCCCGGGTCCGGGGCGAGGCGGGGACGATCAGGTTGGCTGCGGTCGCCGGGGAGGTTTCGGCGGCCAACTGCAGCAGGCGCAGCTGGCGCCGGGTGGGCTGTCCGCCTCCGGCAAGATTGCCTTCTTTTTCGGCGAGTTCCTTGATGGTTCGCAAGGTGGCGCGGTCCCGGGCACGGACCTGCGAGGACCGTTCCGAGCCTGCGGTGTTGCGGGCCGAGTCCACGGGTCCGGGAATCCGGCGTCGCCCGGTGACTTCCGCCTCCGTGGGCTCGCCGGGATCAACAGGGGTAGTCGAGGCAGGCGGAACCGTGCCGGGACCTGGGGTTCCGGACTCCTGGTTCGCTTCCAGGCGTTCATCTCTGGCCTGTCGCAGCTCGCGACGGCTGCGGATTGGTGGCTGTTCCTGACTCATTGCAAACTCATTCGGTGCTGGCGGGTTGGGCTATCTCGGTGCTGCGGCCATAGCGGGCGGCGCCATTGCCGGCGGACGTGTCCCCGGTGTCCGGGTCGCCGCCGTACAGTCCGTACTTGGCGATGTACTGCACCACGCCGTCAGGGACGAGGTACCAGACGGGGTTCCCGGCCGCAACCCTGGTGCGGCAGTCCGTCGAGGAGATCGCCATCGCGGGAACCTCGAGCAGGCTGACGTCCTTGCGGCCCATTCCATCCAGGACATGACCCGGCCGGGTGACGCCGACGAAGTGCGCGAGCGACCACAGTTCGTCGATGTCTTTCCAGGACAGGATCTGCGCCAGGGCGTCAGCGCCGGTAATGAAGAACAGGTCCGCGTCGGGGCGCAGCGTGTGCAGATCCCGGAGGGTGTCGATCGTGTAGGTGGGCCCGGGCCGGTCCACGTCCACCCGGCTGACGGTGAAGCGCGGGTTGGAAGCCGTGGCGATGACCGTCATGAGGTAACGGTGCTCGGCTTCGCTGACCTTTTTGCTCATCTTCTGCCAGGGCTGGCCGGTCGGCACGAAGACGACCTCGTCCAGGTCGAACTTGGCTGCGACCTCGCTCGCCGCAACAAGGTGGCCGTGATGGATGGGATCAAACGTGCCACCCATCACACCCAGACGCAGGCGGCGCTTGGCGCCGCGCTGCTTCACGATGGCGGAAATATTAGTGGCCTTGGCCGTGATCGTGCTTGTTCGGGTGCTGGCGGTGCGGATCCGCGTGCTCCTCGACGGCTTCGTGGCGCCTGCCCAGGTTGCCGTAGGACAGTGTGATGAACAGCAGGACCATCAGGAGCGCGAACATCACGCCGCCAACGACGAACGGCGGCGCAATAATCGGTGCGAGTTCCTCGTGGCCTGATCCGCCCGCGGCGGCGACAATTGTGGCGATCTGCTGCGACAGCATGTTCTCCCCTAGTGAGTTCAAGATGTGACGACGGCGGGAATCCCCGCCGTTCCGGACTTCTGTTCCATGTTACAGCGTTGCTAGGCCCTGATCTGGCCCTCGCCCTGGACGATCCACTTCGTGGTGGTCAGTTCCGTCAGGCCCATGGGGCCGCGGGCGTGCAGCTTTTGGGTGGAAATGCCCACTTCGGCGCCCAGGCCGAGTTCGCCGCCGTCGGTGAAGCGGGTGGACGCGTTGACAATCACAGCGGCCGAATCAACTTCTGCGATAAACCGTTCGGCGTTGCCGAGGTCGTTGGTCAGGATGGCCTCGGTGTGGCCGGTGGACCAGGTGCGGATGTGTTTGACGGCGTCGTCCAGGCTGTCCACCATGGCCACGGCGAGGTCCAGGTCCATGTACTCGGTGGCCCAGTCCTCATCGGTGGCGGGGACCGAGTCGACGGCGGCCGGCAGCGCGGCGCGGATCCGTTCGTCGGCATGCAATGTGACGCCGGCGGCGCGCAGGGCTGCGGCGACGGCGGGCAGCACGGTCGAGGCGGAGTGGACCAGCAGGGTTTCCACGGTGTTGCAGACGCTGGGCCGCTGGGTCTTGGCGTTCAGCAGGATCTGCACGGCCATGTCCTCGTTTGCGGAGGCGTCCAGGAAGATGTGCACGTTGCCTTCGCCGGTCTCGATCACGGGAACCTTGGCGTTGGCCACGACGGACTGGATGAGGTCACGGCCGCCGCGGGGAATCAGGACGTCGACCCGTCCGCGGGCGCGCATCAGGGCGTTGGCCCCTTCGCGGCCGAACTGGTCAACGCTCTGCACGGCGTCGGCGGGCAGGCCCACAGACTCCAGGGCGTCGCGGAGCACCGCAACGAGGGCTTCGTTGGTGGCGGCAGCGGCGGTCCCGCCGCGGAGGATGACGGCGTTGCCGCTCTTCAGGCCGAGCCCGGCGATGTCGACGGTGACGTTGGGCCGGGCCTCGTAAATGGCGGCGACCACACCCAGGGGCACGTTGACCTGGCGCAGCCGGAGCCCGTTGGGGAGGGTCTGGCCGCGGACCACGTTGCCGACCGGATCAGGCAGGTTGGCGAGGTTTTCCAGCGCATCGGCGAGGCCCTGGATGCGGGTGTTGGTGAGGGTGAGCCGGTCCAGCATGGCCGCGGACGTGCCGTTGGCCTTTCCGGCAGCTACGTCCTTGGCATTGGCTGCGAGGATGTGGGCCTTGCGGTCCAGCAGTGCAGCGGCGATGGCACGCAGCCCGCGGTCCTTCCAGGCCCGGTTGGCGCGGGCCATGCTGCGGGCGGCCTGGCGGGAGCGGTCGGCGATGGCGTGGACGGTTGCCTCGACGTCGGCCGTTGAGGGACGCGCCTTCCCTGCTTCGGGCATCGTGGTTGCCTGCCTGGCATCGGTGGATTTCTCAGCGGCTTGGGGAATCAGTGCCTCAGTCATCCTTCAAGTCTAGGCGGGCAGGCTCGCTAAACCAGAACCAGATCGTCAACGTGGACAACCTCGCGGTCAAATCCACGTCCCAGCGACTCACCGAGTTCCACTGTGGAACGGCCCAGCATCTGCGGCAGCTCAGCAGCGGAATAGTTGACCAGGCCGCGCGCAATGACGGTGCCGTCGGCGGCGACCATTTCCACGGCGTCCCCTGCTTCGAAATGTCCTTCAACCGCCGAGATCCCGGCCGGGAGCAGAGAGGTGTGGCGGTCGCGCACGGCCTTGACCGCGCCGTCGTCGAGGATCAGCCGGCCCTGCACATGCGCAAGGTGGGCGAG
>NZ_AUPJ01000513.1:0-2570 GCF_000427315.1 Arthrobacter sp. TB 26 | reverse complement strand
CCGGCTTGCGTGCCCCGTTCACGGTGAACCACGTGCCAACGTCCTCGCCGGCCAGTGCTGCCGAGATGTTGGCGGTCGACGTGACCATCGCGGGGATGCCGGAGTCGGCCGCCATGATGGCCGCCTCGACCTTTGTCTGCATTCCCCCGGTTCCGACTCCAGCTTTGCCGGGCGCCCCGATGGTCACACCCTCGAGGTCCTCAGGACCGTCCACGCGGGGGATCCGTTTGGCGCCCTTCGCCGGAGGACCGTCATAAAGCGAATCAACATCGGACAGCAGCACGAGGGCATCGGCACGGACCAGATGGGCCACGAGGGCCGACAAGCGGTCGTTGTCGCCGAAGCGGATCTTGTGCGTGGCGACGGTGTCGTTTTCGTTGACCACGGGCACGACGCCGAGGTTGAGCAGCCTGTTCAGGGCGCGGAAGGCGTTGGTGTGGTGGCTGCGCCGCATGAGGTCATCGGCGGTGAGCAGCACCTGGCTGACAGTCACGCCGTGGGCACCGAACGCATGGGTGTACCGCGCCATCAGCAGGCCCTGCCCCACGCTGGCGGCTGCCTGCTGGGTCGCCAGGTCCCGGGGGCGCTTGGCCAGCCCGAGCGGGGCGAGCCCGGCGGCGATGGCCCCGGACGACACCAGGATGATTTCCATGCCTGCGTTGCTTTTTACTGCGAGGGCATCCGAGAGCGAGATGAGCGCTTCTTCCGAAATGCCGCCCTTGATGCTGGTGAGCGACGAAGATCCGACCTTAACCACGATGCGGCGCGCCCTGGCGAGCACGCTCCTGCCGTCGGCGGGTTCTTCGATGAGTACTGCGGAATCAACACTCACGTCGGTGGGTTCACTCCTCATGTTCTTCGCCCAGTGCGCTCTCCGTGAGCGGCTTGGGCCGGCGTCCGCTGACGGATTCGGTCCAGATCCCGGCCTTGCGCTCGGCTTCGAGCTCGGCGCGGGCGGCAGCCTTGGCCTCGCGTCGTTCGACCTGCTCGTCGCGCTTCTGTCCGCGGGTGGGGCGGTCGCCGATATCGGCGAAGCGCACGTCCGTGCCGCGCGGGGCGGCCAGCAGTTCGGCGCCGGCCATCATGGTCGGCTCCCAGTCGAAGACGACGCCGTCGTCCTCGCCGATGACCACCATGTCGCCCGGCTTGGCGCCCTGCTTGAACAGTTCGTTTTCGACGCCGAGCTTGGCCAGGCGGTCGGCGAGGTAGCCGATGGCTTCCTCGTTGGTGAAGTCGGTCTGCTTGACCCAGCGCACGGGCTTGTCGCCCAGGACCCGGAACAGCGGCTCCAGGTTCTTCTCCTCGCGGCGGATCTTGAAGCCGGATTCGTTGACCGCACGCGGCTTGAGGATGGGGGCGTGCACCTTCGGCGGGGCGGCAGCGAGGGCGTCGCGGGCCGCCTGGACGATTTCTGCCATGGCAAAGCCAAGCTGGCGGAGGCCCTCGTGGCTGGTTGCCGAGATTTCGAAGACCTTGTAGCCGCGGGATTCAAGTTCCGGGCGGACAAATTCAGCCATGTCTTTGCCGTCCGGCAGGTCCACCTTGTTCAGGGCGATCAGCCTGGGGCGGTGGTTCAACGGAACGACTTCGCCGTCGGCACCGCTGTAGCTCATGTCCACCGCGTACTTCTCGAGCTCTGCTTCGATGACGGCGAGGTCGGAGAGCGGGTCGCGGTCGGATTCGAGCGTGCCGCAGTCCAGCACATGGACGAGGGCCGCGCAGCGTTCGACGTGGCGCAGGAAGTGGTGGCCGAGGCCCTTGCCTTCACTGGCGCCTTCGATCAGGCCGGGCACGTCGGCGATGGTGAACCGCACGTCGCCGGACTGGACCACACCGAGGTTCGGGATCAGGGTGGTGAAGGGGTAGTCGGCGATCTTGGGCCGGGCGGCCGACATGGCGGCGATGAGGCTGGACTTCCCGGCGGAGGGGAAGCCGACGAGGGCGATGTCGGCGATGGACTTCAGTTCCAGGACGACGTCGCTGGATTCGCCTTCGATGCCGAGCAGGGCGAAGCCGGGGGCGCGGCGCTTCTGCGAGGAGAGCGAGGCGTTGCCGAGGCCGCCGATGCCGCCGGCGGCCGCGATGTATTCGGCGCCTTCGCTGACGAGGTCGGCGAGGACTTCGCCGGACTTGGACTTGACCACGGTGCCGACGGGGACCGGGAGGATCAGGGTTTCGCCGTGTTTGCCGGCGCGCCAGTCGCCCATGCCGGGGCCACCGTTGGTGGCGTGGCGGTGCGGGGCGTGGTGGTAGTCAAGCAGGGTGGTGGTCTGGGGGTCAACGCGCAGGATGACGTCACCGCCGTTGCCGCCATTGCCGCCGTCGGGACCGCCCAGCGGCTTGAACTTCTCGCGGTGAACGGAGACACAACCGTGGCCGCCGGTACCGCCGGATACGTGCAGTACTACCCGGTCTACAAAGCTAGCCACGTGGATCTCCTCAGTGCTGTTCCCTCAGGTGTCCAAAGACGCCCAGGATGATTGTAATGCGGTTAAAACACCGGTGGAGCGGACCTAATGGCCCGCCCCACCGATTTAAGACTTGTTGTTACTCTGCAGCTGCAGCAGCCA
>NZ_AUPJ01000512.1 GCF_000427315.1 Arthrobacter sp. TB 26 | reverse complement strand
CGGGTGCCGAACTCGACAGCGCCGGGGGTCAGGGCGAACAGGGTGTCGTCGCCGCCGCGGCCAACGCCGGCGCCCGGGTGGAAGTGGGTGCCACGCTGGCGGACGATGATCTCGCCTGCGGAAACTACCTGGCCGCCGAAGCGCTTGACGCCGAGGTACTGGGCGTTCGAGTCACGACCGTTGCGAGTGGAACTCGCGCCTTTTTTATGTGCCATTTGGAAATGCCTGCCTTAAAATTCTGGGGAATCTGCTGAAAACCTGAACAGTAACGAGTAGTTACTTGATACCGGTGATCTTGACCTTGGTCAATTCCTGACGGTGACCCTGGCGCTTCTTGTAGCCGGTCTTGTTCTTGAACTTCTGGATGACGATCTTGGGACCGCGAAGGTCCTCAAGGATCTCAGCCGTAACCTTTACCTTGGCCAGGTCCGAAGCTGCAGACGTGACCTTGTCACCGTCTACCAGGAGCAGTGCGGGCAACTCAAAGGTGCTGCCGGCTCCACCGGGGACGCGGTTCAGGGTAACGAAGTCTCCAACGGAAACCTTCTCTTGGCGGCCGCCTGCGCGGACAATCGCGTACACCACTGGGGAACTCACTTCTCTCGACGTTTATTACTAGATTTGCGTGCGGAACCTGGGTCCAAAGTTTATGGTCCGGCTCACGCTGTGCCTCTACGCCGGTGGGTTCCCCGGGGGGACCCATGAGCTATCCCGTGGACAATCGCACCTGATAATCAAGTGGAGCGTCCTCAAGGTCATAACCCAAGTGTTGGCGTAAGCACCGAAGATCTAGACTACGCTAATTTTGCCTTCGGCCGCAAATGAGGCTGGTTCCGAAGGGAGGTACGTGATAGGCGCCACCCTGTATGGACAGGGCGTTGCCGCAACGACTTCCGGAACCGTGCCCACCTATCGTACAGGCTCCCCCGGGCCCTGCGTGTCAGGCGTGCAGCCGCGGCGCGTCGAAGAAGTCAACCTCGTAGCGGGCGGACTGGCGGAAGGCAAGGGTCATGGCGTCCCGTTCACTCGGCGAGGCCGCCCGGGCCGCGGCGTCGGTGTGGGCGATGGCCTGCCGGGTGGCGGCGGCAAACTCCTCATCGGCATAGGTGCGCAGCCACATTGCGTAGGGGTGGGATTCCGGGGCGCCTGCGGCGAGGAACTGCGCGTGCAGGGCCTCCCCGACCTCGGCGTAGAGCCAGAAGCACGGCAGCACGGCGGCCACGAGCACCCCGTAACTGCCGGAGACCGAGGCGGCCAGCAGATGGTCCACGTAGGACTTGGTGACCGGTCCGGGCGTCACCTTGGCCGTGCGTCCGTTCAGCCAGGTCCGGTGCAGCTCGGATTCGACGTCGAGGCAGTTCTGCGCGGAGCGGGCCCAGAAGAGCTGTTCGGCCTCTGTCGGCGCGATCGCGGCGGCGCGGGCCAGGACCCGGGAATAGCCGTTCAGGTAGAGGGCGTCCTGGGCGAGGTAGTACGCAAACTCCTGCTCCGGGAGCGAGCCGTCGGCCAGGGCCTTGATGAAGTCCAGGCCATGGATCGTCTCAAGGTCCGCGGTCGCGGCGTCCCGGAGGGCGGCGGCGAACTCGCCCTCCGCCGGCACCCGGCCCGTCCTGGCATGGTCCTCGGTCTGCTGCTGGACGTGGTGGAAGTGGTGGACCGGGCCGTTGCCGGTCCCGACGTCGAGGTCCGCCGAGGTGCGCAGCGCCTCCTGCAGCCAGGGCTTGACCTCCCGCAGCGCGGCCTCCCAGTCCCCTACCCGGGCCTGCACGGTTGCCATTGCCGAGGACAGTGAGCATCCGGTGCCGTGGCTGTTGCGGGTGGGCACCCGCTCCCCCGGCACCACCACGACGTCCTGGGCCAGGAGTCCGACGGTGTTGACCAGCGCGTCCGGGCATCCGCCGTCGCCGTCGAGGTGGCCGCCCTTGACCAGGACCGTCGTGCCGGTCTGGGCGGCGAGCCGCTTGCCCTGCTCCAGTGCCGCGGCCCAGTTGCCCGCGACGGGCTCTTTGAGCAAAATCGCGAGTTCGGCGAGGTTGGGCGTGATCAGGTCCGCGTAGGGCAGGAGCGCCTGCAGGGCCGCCTCGGCGGACTCCTGCAGCAGCCGGTCGCCGCTCGTCGCCACCATCACGGGGTCCAAAACGACGAGGGCGGGGCGGACCTTCTCCAGCCAGCTGCGGACGGCGTCGATCACGGAGGAGTCCCCCAGCATCCCGATCTTGACGGCATCGATGCTGATGTCCTCGCTGATCGCGTCGAGCTGGGCTGTCAGGAAGTCCGCCGGCGGGACGTGGACGGCGCTGACGCCGCGGGTGTTTTGCGCGGTCAGGGCGGTGATGGCCGCCATGCCATAGCCGCCATGCGCGGCAATGCTTTTGAGGTCGGCCTGGATCCCGGCCCCGCCCGAGGGGTCGGAGCCGGCGATCGCGAGCACCCGCGGGATCCGGGGAGCCGCAGGCGCAGGGACAGCCGGAAGAAACGATGAGGCGGTGGTCACGAGAGACATCCCTTCGCCGGTGCTAACCGGACAGGTTCAACGGGTCTGGATCTCAGCCGGCTCGATGCGCGGCACCCCGTGTCAGGGATCCAGCCTAGCCGCATCCCTTAACGAAGTCGCGGGCACGGCCC
Organism: Arthrobacter sp. TB 26; assembly: GCF_000427315.1. Classification (GTDB taxonomy): domain Bacteria; phylum Actinomycetota; class Actinomycetes; order Actinomycetales; family Micrococcaceae; genus Arthrobacter. The sequence goes on along the minus strand of NZ_AUPJ01000512.1, from coordinate 243 downwards.
GGACCTGCGCGTATTGCTACGCAGTCCGGACCGCACCCGCGGCCTTGCTGAACTGTTCCGGTGCTAGAGCTCCGAGGCCGGGACGCCGACACCGAGGATGATCGGCTCGCTCGCGGCAGGCTTGGCTGCCGGCGTGGTTGCCGCCGGCACCTTGGCCTCGTGCACCGAGATGGCTGCCGTCTGCGGAGTTTCCCGGCGCTGTTCCACGGAGGTCTCATTGGCTGCACCCTGGGCGCGGCTGGC
>NZ_AUPJ01000511.1 GCF_000427315.1 Arthrobacter sp. TB 26 | reverse complement strand
CGGTATTTATGGCGACGCTGCCTGGGACCACGGTTCCCCATGAGACGACGACCAACGAAAGGGACAACGATGTCTGAGGACTTCCGGGTGTTGATTGTGGATGACGATTTCCACGTCGCCAAGCTGCATGCGGCCTACGTGGACTCGGTGGCGGGTTTCCTGGCGCTGGCCCCGGCCGGTTCGGCGTCGCAGGCGCTGCAGGCCATCCACAGCCTGCGTCCGGACCTGGTGCTGCTGGATGTCTACCTGCCGGACGCTTCCGGCCTGGACCTGCTGCACCAGCTGGACGTGGACACGATGATCCTCAGCGCCGCCTCCGACACGGCCTCGCTCCGGCTCGCGTTCCGCCGCGGCGCACTGGGATACCTGCTGAAGCCGTTCACGGCCGAATCGCTGTCCCAGCAGCTGCGCTCCTACGCGCGCTACCGGCGGATCCTGGCCCAGCCGGGGAACGTCACCCAGGACACGGTGGAACGGGCCAAGCGGGCGCTCATCCCGGGGGACGTGGTTGCCTCGGCCAAGCCGCGGTCCGCGACCGAGGCCGCCGTGCTGGAATCGCTGGAACCGGGTGGGCAGTATTCGGCGGCCGAGGTGGCCGCCCGGGTGGGCGTCTCCCGGGCCACCGCCCAGCGGTACCTGTCGGCGCTGGCCGACGACGGCGCCGTCGACATCCAGTTGCGGTACGGCACCACCGGGCGGCCGGAGCACCGCTACGGGCTGCCGGCAGCCGGCGCCTAAGCCCGCACCAGACAACGCGGGGTCACCTACGGCCCATCAGAGGTCCTGTAATGGGCCGTAGGTGACCCCGCGTTGCTGTTAGCTGGCGCTCTTCTGGGCGACGAGTTCGATCTCGACCAGCATCTTTGGATCCAGGAACGGCAGCACATGGACCAGGGCCAGGCTGGGGCGGATCTCGCCGAAAACTTCGCCGTGGGCGCGCCCGGCTTCCTCCCACTGGCTGATGTCCGTGAGGTACAGCTTGGACTGGACCACGTCCGCGTAGTCGAAGCCGGCGTCAGCCAGGACGGCGCCGAGCTTGTCCAGGATGTAGCGGGTCTGGGTGTAGAAGTCCGCGCCGACCACGCCATCCTCGCCGCTGGCGGCGGTGGCGGAGATGTAGAGCGTGTTGTCCACCTGGACCGCCCGGGAGTAGCCGACCTTCTGTTCCCAGACGGAACCGGTGCCGAATGTTTTGCGCATGGAGGTGCCTTTCGCAGTGTGGCGTGGAGTCGGCACCACTTTAGGGCGGCGGCAGGCGCTGCCGGTAACCGCGCGGAAATGTGTCGGGCCCGGTGCCCCGGGCTAGCTGCTGATGTCCCGGTTCTTGCGGAAGGCGTTGCTGCGGGCGTGCTCGTGGACTCGGCTGAGTGCCTCGATCTGGGACCGGGCGTCGTCCGCGAGCGCGGTGAACGTGGCCGGGTCGAGGCCGAGCTCGGGTGCCAGCTCCTCCAGGGTCTGCCAGCCGCCAAGCTTTCCCAGGACCGCGGCGCGCATGAGTTCGGCCTCCAGCACCATGGTCATCGGCGACGGGCGCACGATGCGGCCGTTGAGCTTGAGCCGGCCGGCGTGCTCGGCCAGCCAGGCGGCGGCCTGGCGGTGCGGGCGCTGCCGCACGCCCAGGTCCCGGATCAGGCCGAGGAGCACGTCGCGTTCCCTGGTAATTTCCGCGCTGACCCGGGACAGTTCGGCGGACACCGGGGTGTCGGCGAAGGCCTTGGCCATGCGCTGGATCCGGGAGACGCCGGCGGTGGAGCCGGTCAGGTGGTCCGAGAGGTACAGGCCGAGGAGCTTCCCGTCGATTGAGCCGGGGATGTGCGGTGCCATGGGTCCTCCAGGTAGCCGTTGCCTGAGCGTTTCGATTGACCCACACCCTACCCCACCGGCGCGGCAGCCCTCCGGGGCGGAGCCTTCCGGATCCTTGCCGTCCGGATTCTTGCCGTCCCGGCCCTACAGCTCCTGGCGGTAGACGAGCAGTTTGATGTCGGTGTCCGGCACCACCCAGTCGCGCTCGGGGGCCCGCTGGAAGCCGGTCTTGAGATAAAGCCCGTGGGCGCTTTCCCAGGTCAGGCCGGTGGTCAGCGCCACGGCGTTGATCCCGGGCAGCGACCGGGCGTGGTCGAGGATGGCGTGGACCATGGCCTTGCCGGCACCGCTGCGCTGGACGGCCGGGTCCACAACGAGCATCCGGAATTCCAGCTCGTCGTCGTGGGCGATGTCCGCGTAGGGTTCGCCGGCGACGGCCAGCGTCACCGAGCCGACGATCTGTCCCGCGCGTTCGGCCACCCAGATGGTGGCGTGCGCGGCACGCCGGGCCACATCCTGGATCTGCCGCATGTACGGGTGGTCGGCGCTCGCAAAGTAGCCCGCGGCCAGATAGGCATCCCGGGTGATGCGCGCGATGGCGTCGTAGTCGGCCGGAACTGCGGGACGGATGAGGATCTGGGGATGCACCTGTCCATGCTACGGGCGGGCGCGCCGGACGGGACACGGAACACCGGTTTCCGTGACTGAACTATCAGAACTGCCTGCGCCCGCCGAACGGGCCGGCCGGCGACGGCTGGGCTACAGCGGGAATTTTCCGGAGAGATCCAGGGTCCCGGCGCAGGTCCAGGCCGCGAGGCGTTCGTCGTCGGAGGGGCCGCCGGCCAGCGGGCTGGTGAGCCGCGGACGGCGCACCCAGCAGCCGGCTTCCTCGGCGATCAGGGCGCCGGCGGCGAAGTCGTGTTCGTTCAGGCCCCGTTCACCGTAGGCGTCGTGGGTGCCGTCCGCCACGAGGCAGAGGTCCAGTGCGGCGGAGCCGAGGCGGCGGACGTCGGCGAAGCCGTCCATGATGCTGCCCAGCCCGGCCGCCTGTTCAGCACGGACGGCGGGGTCGTAGCTGAAACCCGTGGCCAGGATCTGGCCCGTGCGCCCGGCGACCGGGCCGGACAGCTGCGTCACCCGGCCGTCTTCCTCAAGCCAGGCCCCCTGCCCGCGGAGCGCGTAGTACCTCCGGCCCAGGGCCGGGGCGTCGACGACGCCGGCCAGCCAGACGCCGTCGGGGTCCGCCACGGCTACAGAGGTTCCGTAGTAGACGATGTTGCGGATGAAGTTGGTGGTCCCGTCGAGCGGGTCGATGGACCAGCGGTAGCCGCTGGGCGACGCCGGCAGGACGGTGCCGCCTTCCTCCCCGGTGATGGTGTCGAACGGCCGCGCCGCGGTGATAACGTCCCGGACAGCGGTTTCCGCCGCGAGGTCGAAGGCGGTCACCCAGTCCCCGGAGTCGCCCTTGTTGCTGACGTCCAGCTCGGCGGTGTTCCGGCCGGCCAGGACCGCGGCCCCGGCCGCGGCGGCCCGCTGCGCGAGGTCCAGAAGTGTGGCCGGGAGGCCGGCGGTCCGGTCCGGGACATCGGCGCTCATTCGGTCACCACTTCCTGGTGGTTCTCCTCGACATCCTCACGGGCGCCGTCGCCGGCGTCGTCCCCTGCGTCGTCCGCGCTGGCCGGTTCCGCGGCACCCTCCGCCGGACCCTCGGCCAGCAGGGCGCGGAAGCCGTCCTCATCCAGGACCGGCACGCCGAGCTGTTCGGCCTTGTCCAGCTTGGTGCCGGCGTTTTCGCCCGCCACGACGTAGTCCGTTTTCTTCGAGACCGAGCCGGATGCCTTGCCGCCGCGGACCAGGATGGCCTCCTTCGCCTCGTCCCGGCTGAAGCCTTCCAGGCTGCCGGTCACCACGATCGTCAGCCCCTCCAGGGTCCGCGGGGTGGACTCGTCGCGCTCGTCCTTCATCCGGACGCCGTCGGCCGCCCAGGTGTCCACGATCTCCCGGTGCCAGTCCTCGGTGAACCATTCGGTCAGGGCGGCCGCGATCACCGGCCCGACGCCGTCGACGTGCGCGAGCTCTTCCTCGGAGGCCTGCCGGATGGCGTCCATGCTGCCAAACGCCGTTGCGAGCGCGCGGGAGGCCCGCGGGCCCACGTGCCGGATGGACAGCGCCACCAGGACCCGCCAGAGCGGCTGGGTCTTGGCCTTCTCCAGCTCGCGGAACAGCTTCTCGGTGGTGGCCGTGGGCCTGGACGGCGTCTTCGCGGTCCCCTTGCTGTAGAAGTACGGCACCAGCTCGAACTCGCCGGTGGCGACGCCCTTGGACCGTTTTTCCCGCCGGATGCGCACGTCGGCGAGGTCTTCGGGCTTGAGCCGGAACAGGGTCGCCTCGGTGGTCAGCGGCGCGGTTTCCGGCTCGGCCGGCTGGGTCAGGGCAATGGCGGCTTCCCAGCCGAGGGCCTCGATGTCGAACGCGCCGCGGCCGGCGAGGTGGAACACCCGTTCGCGCAGCTGCGCCGGGCAGGAGCGGGAGTTGGGGCAGCGGATGTCCACGTCCCCTTCCTTGGCCGGCGCCAGGGTCGTGCCGCAGGCGGGGCATTCGGTGGGCATCACGAAGTCGCGGACCGGCGGATCCTGCTGCTCGCGGAGGGCCAGGACGGGCCCGACGATTTCGGGGATGACGTCCCCGGCCTTGCGCAGCACGACGATGTCGCCGATCTTGACGCCCTTGGCCTTGACCACCTCCTGGTTGTGCAGGGTGGCCATCTCCACCGTGGAGCCGGCGACCTTGACCGGTTCCATCACGCCGTAGGGGGTGACGCGGCCCGTGCGGCCCACGTTGACGGCGATGTCCAGCAGCTTGGTGTGGACTTCCTCCGGCGGGTACTTGTAGGCGACGGCCCAGCGCGGAACCCGGGAGGTGTAGCCGAGCGCTCGCTGGGTGGCGAAGGCGTCGACCTTGACCACGATGCCGTCGATTTCGTGGGAAAGGCTGTGGCGCTTGTCGCCGTAGCGGTTGATGAATTCCAGCACGTCTTTGAGCCCGGGAAGGACCTCGAAATACGGGCTGGTGGGCAGCCCCCACTCGGCGAGCTGCCGGTAGGTGTCCGACTGGCTGGCGGTTTCGAGTCCCTCGCGGGCGCCGATGCCGTGCACATACATCCGCAGCGGGCGCTTGGCGGTTTCCGCTGGGTCCTTCTGGCGCAGCGAGCCGGCGGCAGCGTTGCGGGGGTTGGCCAGGGGCGCCTTGCCGGCCTCGATCAGTGCCTCGTTGAATTCGGCGAAGGCTTTGGACGGGATGAAGACCTCGCCGCGGACCTCCATTTCGGCCGGGAAGCCGGCTCCGCTGAGCTGCTGCGGGATCTCCTTGATGGTCAGGACGTTGTGGGTGATGTCCTCGCCCGTGGTTCCGTCGCCGCGGGTCGCAGCCCGGATGAGCACACCGTCGCGGTAGAGCAGGTTGACGGCGAGGCCGTCGATCTTAAGCTCCGTGAGCCAGGACGGCGTCCCGTTGCCGAGTTTGGCGATGTTGGCCTCGGCCTTGGCGATCCACGCCTCCAGCTCCTCGAGGGAGAAGACATCCTCCAGGCTGTACATACGCTGCAGATGTTCGACGGCGGCGAAGGCGGCGGACACTTCGCCGCCCACCTCCTGGGTCGGGGAATCGTTGGCCACGAGTTCCGGGTGCATGGCCTCGATGGTTTCCAGCCGCCGGTAGAGCTCGTCGAATTCGGCGTCGGAAATGATCGGCGCGTCCTCCTGGTAGTACGCGAAGCGGTGCTTGCGGACCTCCTCGACGAGGACCTCGTACTCTTCGCGCACGGCCTCGGAGGGGGTGTGTGTGTCGGCTTCTGCTGCAGTGTTCCCTGTGCTCACAGACCTATCCTGCCCTACATCACCGACATTGTCCGGTCCGGATTCCCGGGCGCCGTGCCTGGGGGAACTGCCGCTTAAACGAACGGGGGCCGTTGCAGCTCCCGGAATCACCGGGTGCTGCAGCGGCCCGCGGGAAGCTGCGTAGTTTTACTCGTAGATGGCGATGAAGCGGCCGACCACACCACCGGCGCGCAGCTTGTCGATCGCACCGGGGATATCCGCCTGGGTGATGAGGTTCATCGGCGGATTCAACTGGCCGGACTTCATGAGCTCGTAGATCCCCGCGAGGTCTTCCTTCGTGCCGGACTTGGAGCCCTTGATGGACAGCTGCTTGATGATGAGCGGGTAGGTGTTGATGGTGGCCTCGAGGCGGCCCATGCCGACCTGCACCAGGGTGCCGAACTCGGCGAGGGTCTCGATGGCGGCGGAGGTGGTGGTGCCGAAGCCGGCGTAGTCGACGATGAGGTCGAGGTTCTTGTCCTTGAAGGCATCGATCGAGTCGGCGACACCGGCGAGGCCGATCTCGTCGGCAAGTTTCTGCGTCTCGGGGTTGACCTCGGCGCCGTACACCTCGGCGCCGGACAGCACCGCAACCCGGGCGCCGATGTAACCGAGCCCGCCGAGTCCGATCACACCGACCTTCATGCCGGCCTTGGCGCCGCCGACCGCCATGATGGCGTGGTAGGAGGTCAGGCCGGCATCTGTCGCCATCGCGCCAAGCTCGAACGAAACTTCGTCGGGAAGCCTGACGAGGTTGTCTGAGGTTGCCAGCAGCCTGGGGCCGAAGCCGCCGTCCCACTTGCCGTAACCGATGGCGTCGCCGTCGCCCATCACCGGGGCGAGTCCCACCCGGTCCCCGACTTTCCACTCGTCCATGCCGTCGCCCACCTCAGTGATGACGCCGGCGTTCTCGTGTCCCATGGTGCGCGGGAGGTGGGGGAAGAGGGGCATCCAGCCGGCGTCGTCCAGGGCGGTCACGTCGGAGTGGCAGACACCCGCGGCTTTGACGGCGACGACGACCTGTCCGGGACCAGGGTGCGGCTCCGGGACCTCGTTGAGCTCCAGCGGATTGTTCGTGCCGGTAAACTGCCATGCCTTCATGCGTCGTCTCCTTTTTGTGAGCGTGCGCTGCTTGCTTGCACTGGTTGCTTGCACGGTGAAAATGTTCGCACCGGCACGCGCCGGGGAGACCCGTGCCGGACGTGATATTCGCACTCTACCCCTCGGGCCCGGGCACTTTCCCCTCAACGGGCGATGGCCGTCGCAACACCCGGAGAACAATGGGTGTCGAACCCGAGGGACCGGGTGGTTAGTTCCGGTTCTCCGGAGGCAGCGCGACCTGGAGCTTGCGGACCTTGCCGCGGCCCACGATGTAGCCGCGGCCGGGGACGAAGTCCGTGCTGATCCGGCCCAGCGAAGTGCTGAGCAGGCTGTCGCCGTCGATGTCGCCCGGGTTGAGCAGGAGGCCGCGGCGGCCGGACTTGAACGGCTGCGCGAGGGACCAGGCAGAGGACCAGGTGGACGTCTCGGATTCGCCCACCACCCACTGGTCGGCCTTGATCGAGGCCGTGACGAGCCGTTCGATCCCGGATTCCGCCCCCGTGTCGGTGAAGTCGGTCAGCCCCTCGATGAAGATCGCGAGCTTGCCCGGCGTGCCGGTGGAGTAGTCCACCAGCTCGTCGATGGTTTCCTCGACGTCGTCCGCACCCACCACGGAGCGGTCCCAGAGCTTCAGGGACGCCGCCGCGGAGCGCCGGGAGCCAACGTAGATCAGTTCGACGCCGGGGTTGGAACGGCGCAGCGCGTAGGCCAGGGTCACCAGGGCGACGGTGCGGCCTGCCCCGGGCGGGCCTGCCAGCAGCAGCGGCCCCTTGGCCAGGATCTCGGCGGGCTGGAGCGTCTCGTCGTCGACGCCGATGACCGGCAGGTCCGGGCTGCCGGCGGGCAGGATGTCGAGGTCGACCTGGTCCGGCAGGCGCTCGATCTGCGGGGCCCGTTCCACGCCCTGGCGCAGCATGGCCTCGCTGAGCTTGTGGACCTCGCGGGCCTGCACGGCCAGGTTGGAGTTGCCCCCGAGCACCGCGAGCTGCACCTCGAGGTTGCCCAGCAGGCCGCGGCCCGGAGGCGAGGCCTGGCCCAGGACATCCTTGGGCACGTCCATCGACAGGTAGTCGTCCTCAGAGGAAAGGCGCAGCACCAGCCGGCGCTGGATCGAGGCCAGCAGCGACGCCGGTACCGAGTTGGGCCGGTCCCCGCTGACCACGAGGTGGATGCCGAGCGGACGGCCGTCGGTGGCGAGCTGCAGGAAGATGTCCCACAGCGCGGAGAGCTTGCTGTACTCGTAGGCCTCCCGGAACGCGGACATGCCGTCGACCAGCACGAAGATCCGCTTCTCCGCCGGCTGGTCCGCCAGGGTGCGGTACTCCACGATGGTCGACGCGCGGACTTCCGAATAGCGGGCCGCGCGGTCGTCGGCGAGGTCGCGGAGCCAGCGCAGCAGCCGGCCGACGCGTTCGACGTCGTCGCCGTTGATGATCTCGCCGACGTGCGGCAGCCCGTCGAGCATCTTCAGCCCCGAGGAGCCGCAGTCGATGCCGTAGACGTTCACCGGCCCGCCGC
>NZ_AUPJ01000510.1:2741-5953 GCF_000427315.1 Arthrobacter sp. TB 26 | reverse complement strand
ATCGCGATGCCGCGCAGGGCCGCGGACTTGCCCGAGCCGCCGGTGCCGTAGATGGCCATGTTCCCGTCCCGGTCCGGCTCGTAGAACACGGTGGGCTGGTCCTGGTGCGCGGGATCGTCGGCGACGCCGAGGAGCAGGCGTTCGTCCGTCCGGGGGTTCGGCAGCCGGGAGAAGTCGTAGGTGGTGGCGAGTTCGTCCAGCCAGGGTTTGCGCGGCGGCTCGATGGAGAGCACGTCGGCGGCCCTGATGATGTTGGCGGTCATCCGGGCGATGTCGTTCAGGCCCGCCGCTTCCTCCTTCACCGGGGTCCCGGGCGCCGGGGCGGCCCAGGCCGGGCCGGAGCCGAAGGCCATCTCGACGATCTCGATCTGCGGCCGCTGCGGCTTCTCCGTGGTCCAGCCGCCGGCGTAGCCGGTCTGGAAGCCCTGGATCCGGCCGGGGCCGGTCTTGGCGGCGCCGCGTCCGGGAATGGCGGGGTCGAAGTACGCCGCCGTGGGCACACCGAGGATGTCGATCGCGTCGTCCTCGTCGGCCATCCGCAGCGCCACGCGCAGGTTGGTGTTGGCGCGCAGGCTTTCCTTGATTACCCCCGCCGGACGCTGGGTGGCCAGGATCAGGTGCAGGCCCAGGGACCGGCCGCGGGCGGCGACGTCCACCACGCCGTCGACGAACTCCGGCACCTCGGTGGCGAGGGCCGCGAACTCGTCCACGATGATGATCAGGTACGGCGGCGCTTCCGGGTCCGCTTCGCGCTGGAGTTCCAGCAGGTCCTTGGCTTTTTTCCGGTTCAGCAGCCGTTCCCGGTGGTGCAGCTCGGCCCGCAGCGAGGTCAGGGCGCGGCGGACGAGGTGCGGGGAGAGGTCGGTGACCAGGCCCACTGTGTGCGGCAGGTGCAGGCAGTCCGCGAATGCGGCCCCGCCCTTGTAGTCGACAAACAGGAAACTGACCCGGTCCGGGCTGTAGGCGGCGGCCATACCCATCACCCAGGACTGCAGGAACTCGGACTTGCCGGCGCCGGTAGTGCCGCCGACGAGGGCGTGCGGGCCCTCGTTCTTGAGGTCGAGGTAGAGCGGCTCGATGCCTTTGGAACCGACCAGGGCCCGGAGTGTGCCGTTGTCCTTGCGGTTGGGCACGGCGGAGGCACGGACCGAGTTGTTTTCGGTCCACCGCTCGGCCACGGCCGCCGGGTTGTCCAGGAAGTCCTTGCCGATCAGGGTCGCGTAGGAGACGGCACGCGGCAGGTCGGAGTCGTCCTCCAGCGGCTTGCCGACGTCGACCACCGGGGTCAGCATCCGGGCCAGCTGCGCGGCGAGGCCGGCGTCGAGGCTTTCGCAGCTCACCGGGAAGGTGTGCCGGCCGAGCCGGACCTGTCCGGTGGTGGTGCCGTTCTCGCCGTCGACGGCCATGAAGTCCCGGCACGCGGCCGGAAGCTGCTGCACGGAGGAAGCCACCCACATCACGTGCACGCCGGAATCCGGTCCGCGCTCAAGCACCCGGGTGAGGCGGCCGCGGTCCACCGGGGCGTCGTCCTCGACGACCACCAGCACGGTGGGCAGCAGCGGTTCCGCAAGATCGGAGCTGAGCGGGTCGACGCCGGGCCGCAGGGCCGGGCGCGGGGTGCGGGAGCCGGCCTCCCGCTGGTCAATCAGGTCTTCCAGCCGGGCCAGCAGGGCTGAACCGCCCGCAGGACCGGCGGCGAGGTGGTCACCGCTGAGCGGGCTGTGGCCGGAGCCGACGTGCGGGAGCCACTGCAGCCACTCCCAGCGTTCCTTCGACTGCGCCGAGGTGATGGCGGCCACTACCACTTCCGCGGGTGAATGCAGGCCCACGAGCTGCAGGACCATTCCGCGGGCCACATCGTCGACAAGGCCGCGGGAACCCGCGAGGCCGAAGGAGCCGGCGGAGCGCAGCTGCGAGACGATCGGCACGCCTTCGACGTCCCGGAACTGGGCCAGGCACTCCTGGATTTCGGCCATGTATTCGGCTTCGGTCTCGTTGTTGCCGGGCTCCTCGAACTGGATCCGCGAGGGCGCCGTGCCCAGGCCGAAGCGCAGGCCCAGGAAACCGGTGTGCTCGGGACGGTGGGTCCAGAGCAGCGGGCCAAGCTTATAGATCGAGTCCACGGTGTCACTGACCGAAGGTGCCTCCTGCAGCCGGACGGAGCGCTCCACGTTCTGCAGCCGGGTGATGTCCGTCCGGAACGCGGCCATGGACTCGCGGAACTGCTTGAGTTGTTCCTTGCGTTCCCGCTTCGCCTGCAGCTTCTGGTCCACGTAATGGCCCACGATGAACAGCGGCATCATCAGCATGAACACGACAGAGAGTACGTTCTGCGTGACAGCGAACAGGATGCCGCCCATCATCAGCGGCGCGAGCATCATGATGTACGGGAAAGCATGGTGCTCCTGGCGCTTGGGCCCGGCCGGGAGCATCCGTTTTTGCTGCTCGAAGCGCGGCACCACACGAGGCGAGCGGTTGAAGTCGATCAGCGGGGAGCTCGGCGCGGAACTGTGCCCGGTGCCGAGCGAGACCACGGAGACAGTCGTGTCGCCCAGGGCCACGGTGTCCGAGGAGTTCAGCGTTGCCCGGGTGACCGGCAGCCCGTCCATCAGCAGCCCGTTGGCCGAATTCGTGTCCACGATCTCGACCGTCTCGCCGACCGTGATGCGGGCGTGGCGCTTGGAGGTGAGGGGGTCCGTGAGCCGGACGTCGGTGTCGCGGCCCCGGCCGATGTAGCTGGTGCCCGAGGGCAGCGAGAATTCGCGTCCGACGTCGGGCCCGGACAGCACACGCAGCGTCGCCGCCGCCGGTCCCCGGCTCGCGCCGGGTGTCGCGAACTGCTCGCTCAGCTGGGTCAGCGAGACGATGGAGCCCGGCCGGAGCCCGGATTCCAGCAGGTTGTCCTGGCGGTCCAGGATGCTGCCCTTCATGCCGCCGGCGGCGAAGGCTTCCTCGATGCTGAGGGACAGGTTCGACGGCGGCGGGGTCCCCCGCCGGGCGGGGTCGGCGGCCCAGAGCTGGGTGGCGATGTCCGCCACCGTGGCGAGTCCGTCAACGGTGACGGCGAGGTCTTTGGCGTCGGCCGGGTCGCGGCGGAGCGTCAGTCGGATTCTCACGCTTGGTTGGTTCCGTTCAGTTCAGTGGCGGCGGGCAGCAGGTGCAGGTCCGCCGGGGTCACCAGGTGCGAGGTGACGGCGTGTTCCACGAGCCGC
>NZ_AUPJ01000510.1:0-2734 GCF_000427315.1 Arthrobacter sp. TB 26 | reverse complement strand
GGCGGTTGGTGGCGAGTTTTCCGCCGCCGCCGCGCAGGCCCGCGACCCCCACCTTGTCGAGCTTGTCGCACACGTTGTCCAGCTTTCTGTTGAACCGGGTCAGGGCCCAGCCCAGGGTCTTGGCGGCCTCGGCCGAGGACGGGATGGCGCTGAAGCCGGTCCCCTCGCGGCGCAGCATGGGCTCGGCGAGGGCAACGATCAGGGCCTTCTGCGAGTCGGTGAAAACCACCGGGCCGATGGTGGTGTCGCCGTTGCTGTCCTCGTCGCGGGATTCCTGCCGGAATGCGGGGGTCCTCAGGTGCACGGCGAACTCGTAGGTGGTGGGGCCGGCGGTGAAGATGACATTGGTGTGGCTGAAGACCAGCGGTATCCGGGCGCCCGGCGAGAGCCACGCCTGCATCCCGCCGGAGGCATCGGCGATGGTCGCGGAGAGCATGCTGCCAACGTTGCTGAGCCACCAGATGCCGTCATAGCGGGCGATCTGCAGGAACTGCCGGTGCAGGTACGGGTTGTCATCCACTTCAAGGTCGCCTTCGCGGCCGATGCTGAAGATGTCCTCGTCCGAGGGCTCATGCCACTCGCCGCAAAAATCTATTGCCAGATCCCCCATATGCCGTGCCTTTCTGGAATTCGTTAGTGCTATTTGCTGACGCAGGCGATGGAATCCGGACCCAGCGGCGAGGACGCCCCGTCGCTGCGGACGATCATGACCTGGATGCAGCTGGGTTCGGCCGGATTCGCCGCAATTTCAGCGGCCGGCCCGGCGGACGACTGGTAGTCGCCGTCGCCCTTGAGCGTGTGGACCCGCCACTTGTAGCTGTCGCCAGGCTTGGGCTGCGGGTTCGTCCAGGTGAAGCTGACCTTCCCGGCCGGGCCGGCGACACCGGCCAGCGCGGTGACGTCCGGCACGGTGCCGTTGTCCAGGGCGTCCGCGGGCGGTTTGCTGACCTGGTCCGTTGCTTTCGGTGCCGGCTCGGGCCGGGNCCCGCCACGATTCCGAGGACGACGGCGGCCACCAGGACGGTGCCGCCGACAACCGAGAGCAGCAGGTTCCGGCGCCCATGGCCGGCCGGATACTCCCCCGCCGCTTCCTCCGGCCCGCCTGCGGGGGCCGGCGTGCTGGAGCGGTTGACCGTGGCCGCGAGGTCGTCGTCGGGTGCAGGGGTTCCGGGCCCGTCGAAGGCGGGCATCGCCGGCGGGCGCTGGACGGTGGCGTTCTTAAAGCTTGTGGCGTTGTTAAAGGTTGTGGCGTCGTCGACCGTGGTACTGGTGTCCGTGCCGGGGAACCTGGCCGGGAAGGTCGGGGCGTTTCCGGTGGCGTCCGGGTCGATCGCGGCGACGCTGCGGACCCGGGTTTCCTCGAAGCCGTCGTCCGGGTGGTTTTCCTCGGCGCGCGGCTCCTCCAGGACTTCGAACGATGTCACGGAGAGGTTCAGTTCGGCCTGGATCCGCTGCAGGGCCAGGGCGAAGGCGTGCGCCGAGGAGTAGCGGGAGGAGGCGGACTTGGCCATCGCCGTCGAGAGCGCCAGTTCCAGGGATTCCGGCACATCGGCGCGGCCCAGTTTGGGCACCGGCAGGTTGGTGATCCGGGAGATCAGCTCGCGCTGGGAGTTGTCCGCCCCCGGCAGCACAAACGGGGACCGCCCGGCCAGCAGGGTGTAGAGCGTGGCGCCGAGGGCCCAGACGTCCACCAGGACGCCGTCGACGTGGTGGCCGGTGAACTGCTCCGGCGGGGACCACGGGATGGACATGCCGGCTTCCTCATCGGTGTCCCCGGCGAGGGTGCCGGAGATGCCGAAGTCGGTCAGGGCGGGCCGGTTGTAGTCCGTGACCAGGATGTTGGCGGGCTTGATGTCGCGGTGTGCGATCCCGGCCCGGTGGGCGGTCTCGACGGCGGACGCCACCTGGATGCCGACGGCGAGGACCTCATCCACGCTGAAGCCCTGCCGCCGGTACCGGACGTCCAGGCTGGGCCGGGAGCAGTACTCCATGGCGAGGTAGGAGTGCCCGGTGTCGGTGATCTCGGCTTCGAAGATCGTCACGATGTACGGGTGCGAGGACAACTGCGCCATCAGGTTCGCTTCGGATTCGAAGCGGCGGCGGGCCCCTTCGGTCTTCAGGTCCGAGAGCAGCACCTTGACGGCGACCTTGCGTCGCGGCCGGTCCTGTTCGTAGAGGTAGACGTCGGAGAAGCCGCCGGAGCCGAGCAGGCTGATGTAGGTGAAGCCCGGAATGACTGGCGGCGGGGCTACGGGCCGTTTTGAGCTCACGGGATCTCCTCAAAGCGCAGCGAGATGCCGTCGCCGACTTCTGCGATGTCGCCGTCGAGCAGGATGGCCATCTCGCCCTGGGCGAGCCGGCGCGGGGGCTGGCCTTCGCGGACCAGGACGGTGCCGTTGGTCGCCTTGAGATCGCACAGCATGACGTGCCAGCCCTCGAGCCGGACCTCGACGTGCGAACGGGAGATGTCCCCGCTGGGGCTCGCCACCTGGACCAGTCTGGGCATGACGGCGCCCTGGACGCGGGACACCGAGGGCTGGCGTCCCACGATGAGTGACTGGTCGAGGTCGACCAGTTCGCCGCTGGACAGCCGCATCCGGCCCAGGCGGGGCCGCCGGACCTGGACACCTTCGCCGGGCAACGGCTGGGCGCAGCGGCCGCACTGGGCGTAGGTGGAGGGGTTGGCGTGGCCCTGCGGGCAGACGCGTGCCAGCACCATGGGTCCGGTGGCCGG
>NZ_AUPJ01000509.1:2571-4820 GCF_000427315.1 Arthrobacter sp. TB 26 | reverse complement strand
CTGCCGGCCGTCGGCCAGCAGCGTCACGGTGCCCGCTTCCGGCGCCCAGAGGTCAAAGCGGTCATTTCCATCGGCAGGCACAGTGATCACAGCTTTCCGTTCGCTTTCAGGGTTCAATCAGTGCTGGGCGGGGACCAGCAAGGCCACCGGGTAGCTGGCCAGAATCTCGGCCAGCTCCACGGTCCCGGGGCCAAAGGTGGCACCGGTCAGTTCATCCGTCATCGCAGAGGCAAGGTTGACGGCGGTGTCCCGCCAGCCGCCCTGCTGCTCGAGTCCGCGGGGCAGCCGGGTAGCGAGAGTCACGGCGCCTGCGGCACCTGCACTGCCGCGGTCGAAGCCGATCAGGTGCCCGGCAGCTGCCCCGGTTGCCGCTACCGGCGTGTAGCCCGTGAACAGCCCGGGCCGGTCGCGGCGCAGGCGCAGGGCCCGCGACGTGACCAGGAGTTTCGCCGACTCGTCGGTGTACGACGCCGGACGTTCGCCGGCGTCGAGCGCGGCCAGGGCCGCGCGCCGCGCACCGTAGTCAAACGGCCGCCGGTTGTCCGGATCGGTCAGCGAACGGTCCCAGAACTCGGTGCCCTGGTAAACATCCGGGACTCCGGGCATGGTCAGCTGCACCAGCTTGGCTCCGAGCGAATTGACGGCACCAAAAGGCGCCAGGAGCTCCACGAGGGACTCCAGTTCCGCGCGGACGTCAGGGTTGTCGAAGGCCGCATCGACGGCGGCGGCCAGCTTCTCCTCGAAGGCAGCGTCCGGGTCCAGCCAGTCGGTCGAGTTGCCTGCCTCGCGGGCCGCTTTCTGCGCATACGACTGCAGCCGCTCACGGTCCGCGGGCCAGGCGCCGGCAATGGCCTGCCACAGCAGGTTGGCCAGCGGCCCGTCGGGCAGCGGTGCCAGTTCCTGCAGCCGGGCCAGGGCGGCCTGCCATTCCGGCGCCAGCTCAGCGAGCACGGAGATCCGGGCACGGGTGTCCTCGCTGCGTTTGGTGTCGTGGGTGCTCAGCGTGGTCATGGACAGCGGGATTTCGGCCTGGCGGCGAGTCATCCGGTGGTGGAACTCGTCCGGCGCGACCGAGAACTCGGTGGGGTCGGCCCCGACCTCTGTCAGGGTGCCCAGCCGGGTGTAGCGGAAGAAGGCGGTGTCCTCCACGCCTTTGGCCATGACCATGCCGGAGGTCTGCTGGAAGCGGCGGCCGAGTTCGGCGCCGTCCTCCGGACCGGCGTCGAGCAGCAGAGGCAGCAGCAGCCCGACGGCGTCTGCCAGCTCCGGGCGACGGCGGACGGCGAGTTCGCACGCCTCCTTCAGGACGTCGGCACCCTCCGGCAGGTAGCTGCGGTAGACCGGGAAGGCGGCGATGATCTCGGATAGGGCATCGGCAGCATGTTCTCCGCTGAGTCCTGTTCCGGACGGCACCAGCCGCGCCAGCCGGAGCATCTCGGAGTGCAGGATCCCGTCCGTGATCCGGCGCTTGGTGCCCCGGATCATGTCCTCGTAGTCCGCGGCCTGGCCGCCGCGCAGCTCGGTGTCCAGGGCGTCGAGGGTTTCCTGCCCGGCGGGGTCCACGAAGAGTCGGTCCACGTCCGCGAGGGCGTCATAGCCGGTGGTCCCGTCGCAGTCGAAGCCGGCCGGCAGCTCCTCCCCCGGCTCAAGGATCTTCTCGATCAGCAGGTAGCTGCCGCCCGTGACTTCGCGGAGCCGGCGCAGGTAACCTTCGGGGTCGGCCAGCCCGTCCGGGTGGTCGATGCGGAGTCCGTCGACCAGGCCCTCACCGAACCAGCGGACGATCTCAGCGTGCGCCTCGTCGAAGACCTCCGGGAGCTCGACCCGGATGCCCGCCAGGCTGTTGACAGCGAAGAACCGGCGGTAGTTGAGGTCGTTATCGGCCCGGCGCCAGCCGATCAGCTCGTAGTGCTGCCGGTCGTGGACCTCGCGGGGGTCATCCGCAGTGGGGTCACCTGCGGTATAGGTTCCCTCGGCGAGGGGAAAGCGGTGGTCGTAGTACCGCAGCTCCCCGTCCTTGATTTCCAGGGCGTCGACGTCGGAGTCCTCCCCCAGCACGGGGATCCGGACTCTGCCGCCGCCGAAGTCCCAGTCGACGTCGAACGCCCCGGCATAGCGGGACCGCTGTCCCTCCTTGAGCAGGGACCACCACCACGGGTTCTGGACGGGGGTTGCGACGCCGACGTGGTTGGGCACGATGTCGACGAGCACGCCCATGCCGGCATCCCGCGCCGCCCGTGACGCGGCGG
>NZ_AUPJ01000509.1:0-2561 GCF_000427315.1 Arthrobacter sp. TB 26 | reverse complement strand
CCGCGGTCCGGGTCGATCGCGGAGGGGTCGGTGACGTCATAGCCGTGGTCCGAGCCTTTTTCCGCGGTCAGGATCGGCGAGAGGTAGATCCAGTCCACGCCGAGCGACTTCAGGTAAGGCACCGTCTCGGCAGCATCCTGCAGGGTGAAGCCGGGCCGGATCTGCAGCCGGTAGGTGGAGACGGGGGTCCTCATTTAGCGGTGGCTTTCGCGGCGCTGGTTGCGGCGGCCTCCTCCTGGGCCTCCACCATCTCCTCGTGGGCTTCCTCGTGCTCGGCCATGGAGGCCAGCGAAGCAGCTGCGGAGTAGTCCACTTCCACCTCGGGGCCGGAGTGCGCCCGGAGCACCACCATCGACTTCGCAGCCAGTTTCACCACGGAGCCGGCCTTGAGCGGTTCTTCGGTGTCGGTCTGGTCCGCGGTGTCCACGAGGACGTCCCAGAACCGTGAGTACTCCTCGGTCGGCAGCGCAAAGTCCACGTCGTCGTCGTGGGCATTGAAGCACAGCACGAAGCTGTCGTCGGTGATCCGGCGACCGCGGGAGTCCTGCTCCTGGATGCCGTGCCCGTTGTAGAACACGCCGATGGTCCGGCCGAAGCCGCTGTCCCAGTCCTCCGGGAGCATTTCGGTGCCGTCCGTTTTCAGCCAGACGATGTCCGGCAGCTTCTCGCCCTCGCCACGGCGCACGGGGCGGCCGTCGAAGAAGCGGCTGCGCCGGAAGGTCGGGTGGTCGTGGCGGATCTTGTTGACGACGGCGGTGAACTCCACCAGCGGCTGGTCCATCGCGTCCCAGTGGATCCAGCTCAGCTCGGAGTCCTGGCAATAGGTGTTGTTGTTGCCCTGCTGCGTGCGGCCGAGTTCGTCGCCGTGCAGCAGCATCGGGACGCCCTGCGAGAGCAGCAGGGTCGCGATGAAGTTGCGCTGCTGGCGGGCGCGGAGGGTCAGGACGTGGTCGTTGTCCGTGTCCCCTTCCTCGCCGCAGTTCCAGGAGCGGTTGTGCGATTCGCCGTCATTGTTGCCTTCGCCGTTGGCGTCGTTGTGCTTCTCGTTGTAGGACACGAGGTCGCGCATGGTGAAGCCGTCGTGGGCCGTGACGAAGTTGATCGAGGCCACCGGGCGCCGGGCAGAGCTTTCGTAGAGGTCGGCCGAGCCGGTCAGGCGGGACGCGAATTCGCCCAGCGTCGAGGGCTCGCCGCGCCAGAAGTCGCGGACCGTGTCGCGGTATTTTCCGTTCCACTCGGTCCACTGCGGCGGGAAGTTGCCCACCTGGTAGCCTCCCGGGCCGATGTCCCACGGCTCGGCGATCAGCTTGACCTGGGAGACGATCGGGTCCTGCTGGATGAGTTCGAAGAAAGTGGACAGCTTGTCGACGTCGTAGAACTCGCGGGCCAGCGTGGAGGCGAGGTCGAAGCGGAAGCCGTCGACGTGCATTTCCGTCACCCAGTAGCGCAGGGAGTCCATCAGCAGCTGGAGCGAGTGCGGGTGCCGGACGTTCAGGGAGTTTCCGGTGCCGGTGTAGTCCATGTAGTGCTTCAGGTCGTCGTCGACCAGCCGGTAGTAGGCCTGGTTGTCGATGCCCTTGAACGACAGTGTGGGGCCGAGGTGGTTGCCTTCGGCGGTGTGGTTGTAGACGACATCCAGGATCACCTCGATGCCGGCCTTGTGCAGATCCCGGACCATGGCCTTGAACTCCTGGACCTGGTGCCCGACGTCGCCGGAGGAGCTGTAGGTGTTCTGCGGCGCGAAGAAGCCGATGGTGTTGTAGCCCCAGTAGTTGTTGAGGCCCTTCTCCTCGAGCGTGCCGTCATTGACGAACTGGTGCACGGGCATGAGTTCGATCGCGGTGACGCCGAGCTTCTTGAGGTGCTCAATGACCGCGGGGTGCGAGACGCCGGCATACGTGCCGCGCTGCTCTTCGGGAATTTCCGGGTGGAGCTCGGTCAGGCCCTTGACGTGGGCCTCGTAGATGACCGACTGGTGGTAGGGGATCCGCAGCTGGCGATCGCCGTCCCACTCGAAGAACGGGTTGATGACCACGCCGTGCATGGTGTGCGGCGCCGAGTCGGCGTCGTTGCGGGAGTCGGGGTCGCCGAATTCGTAGGTGAAGAGCGCCGGGTCCCAGTCGATCTGGCCCTGGACGGCCTTGGCGTAGGGGTCCATCAGCAGTTTGTTGGGGTTGAAGCGGTTTCCGTGTTCGGGTTCGTACGGGCCGTGGACGCGGTAGCCGTACTTCTGTCCCGGCTGGATCTGCGGCAGGTAGCAGTGCCACACGTAGCCGTCCACCTCGGTCAGCTCAATCCGCGTCTCGCTCAAATCATCAGCAAGGATGCACAGCTCCACCCGCTCGGCGCGTTCGCTGAACAGGGCAAAATTGGTGCCGGTGCCGTCAAAGGTGGCTCCCAGCGGGTAAGCCGTTCCGGGCCAGACTTCCATGTGTACTCCTCGTGCGTGGCGAAATTTCTCTAGATAGACTACTGGTAAGCAGGGTTACTAATTGACTCGGCGCACTGGCGCGCGCGTTTATTACACCTTCGTCATGACCTCCCGGACGGATGTCGCCACG
>NZ_AUPJ01000508.1:6593-11829 GCF_000427315.1 Arthrobacter sp. TB 26 | reverse complement strand
GGAGCGGGAGGTAGCAGTCGGGGGCGAGGATCAGGGCCAGCAGCCCCGCTTCCAGTGCCATATCGCCGTGGACCAGGCGGACGCCAATGAAGACGGCGACGACGGCGACGGAAATGGTGGCGATGAGTTCCAGCGCGAGGGCGGAGAGGAACGCGGTCCGCAGGGTCCCCATGGTCCGGTGGCGGTACTCCTCGGAGAGGTCCTCGAGGGCCCTGCGCTGTGCGGTGGCGCGGCCCAGCCCCACGAGGACGGGCAGGCCTTTGGCGAGCTCCAGCATGTGGCCGGACAGCCGGGACAGGGTTGACTGGGCTTCCCGGACGCGGTCATCGGTGTAGCGGCCGATCAGGATCATAAAGAGCGGCACCAGCGGCACCGTCAGCACAATGACGACGGCGCTGATCCAGTCGGCGTAGAGGATGCGCGCGCCCAGCAGCAGGGGGATCGCCGCGCAGTTCACCAGGGCCGGCAGGAACTGCGTGTAGTAGTTGTCCAGGGCGTCCAGTCCCCGGGTCGCGAGAATGGCGAGGCCGCCGTCGGAGGGCCCGGCGGACCGGGTGCCGTTGCGCAGCGCGCGCTCGAGCAGCTGCGAGCGCAGCTCCTCCTTCACGCCCAGCGCCGCCCGGCGCGAGGCGACAGCCTGTGCCCACACGGTCAGGGACCGAAGGACCACACCGGCAACTCCCCAGTACAGCTGCCCGCCCCAGGCAGGGTCGCCGGCCATCAGCCCCGCAAGCATGGACGCGACCGCCTGCCCGATCAGGACGAGGGACAGGGCCTTCAGAGCCGCGAGCAGGCCCAGCAGGTAGAGGGCGGCGCGGTTGGCGGGGCCTGTGGGGAACTGCGGTCTCATCAGGTGCTAGTCCTTGGGTGCCAGGGCTTTGGCGGCGATGGCCGGGAGGAAGCTGTGGGCTTCCGGGATGTGCGCGTCGCTGACCCGGCGCCGGAACACCCAGTACGTCCACGCCTGGTAGACGAGGACCAGCGGCAGCCCGATACAGGCCACGACGGTCATCAGCCCCAGGGTGTAGTCGGAGGAAGAGGCGTTGGAGATGGTCAGGTTGAAGTCCGGGTTCAGCGTGGACGGCAGTACCACGGGGAAGGCGGCGCCGAAGATCGAGGCGCTGCCAAGCAGCAGGAACGCGCCCAGGGACAGGAACGCGCGGCCCTCGGCGCCCGTGCGGGCGAAGTTCCAGGCCAGGACGGCGGCCACGACGGCGGCGACGACGGCCAGCACGGTCCAGATCTCGCCGCTGAGCAGCTGCAGGCTCACTGCCCAGCCCGCGATCGGCAGCAGCAGCACGGGCAGGAGGCGGACGAACCACTGGCGTGCGCGGTGCCGGACGTCGCCGTCGGTCTTCAGGGCCAGGAAGGCGAGGCCATGCAGCAGCGAGAACCCGACGACGGCGAGGCCGCCCAGCACGGCGTAGGCGCTGAACCACGCGAACGGGCCGCCTTCACGGTCGCCGTTGGCGTTCAGGGGCAGCCCGGTGGTGGTCAGTGCCAGGGCGGCTCCGACGCCGAAGGCCGCCACGAGGGAGCCGAGCGAGATGGCCCAGTCCCAGCGGGCACGCCACCGCGGGTTGTCGACTTTGCCGCGGTATTCGAAGGCCACGGCACGGAAGATGAGGGCCACGAGGACCAGGAGCAGCGGCAGGTAAAGCGCGGAGAACAGGGAGGCGTACCAGAGCGGGAAGGCCGCGAAAGTGGCACCGCCGGCCGTCAGGAGCCAGACCTCGTTGCCGTCCCAGACCGGGCCGACGGTATTGAGCAGCACGCGGCGTTCGGTGTCGTTCCGGGCAAAGCCCTTGAACAGCATCCCGACGCCGAGGTCGAAGCCCTCGAGAAAGAGATAGCCCGTCCACAGCACCGCGATGGCGATGAACCAGATGGTGGGAAGCAGTTCCATGCTGAGTATCCTCTGCGTTTCTTGGGGAGCGAAGGCTTAGTAGGCGAAGGCCAGTACGTCGTCGGCGTCCCCGGGCTTGCCGGGACCGCCGCCCTTGGGGGTGGCGTCCTCGTTCCCGTCGGCGGGGACGTGGACGAGTTCCGGCATGGCCGCGACCACCCCGCCGCGGATGTACTTGACCAGCAGCTTGACCTCAACCACGAGCAGCACCGCGTACACGCTGGTCAGCACGATGAGGGAGGTCAGGAGCTCGCCGGCCGAGACGCCGGGCGAGACCGCCGCGGCGGTGAACATAAAGACCTGGTCGATCCCGCTGGGATCCGGGTTGGGGGCGACGACGAACGGCTGCCGGCCCATCTCGGTGAAGATCCAGCCGGCGGCGTTGGCTCCGAACGGTGCCAGGATCCCGAACACGGCCAGCCGCATAAGGCCGCGGGAGGCGGGGACGGTCCCCCTGCGGGTGACCCACAGGGCTGCCAGCGCGGCCACGGCCGCCACTCCGCCGAAGCCGATCATCATCCGGAAGCCCCAGTAGGTGACCTCCATGACCGGAACGTACTGGATCTCCTGCCCGGCGCGTTCCCCGTAGATCGGGTTGTCGGGCAGGTTGGTGCCGTAGTCGGCCTTGTACTGGTCCAGCAGGCTGTTGACGCCCTTGACCTCGGTAGTGAAGTCGCCCTTGGCGAGGAAGGACAGGATCCCTGGGACCTCGATGACGGCGACGACGTCATCGCAGTTCTTGGAGCCGACGTTGCCGACGCTCAGGATGGAGAAGCCGGTGCCGTCGTGGCNCAGGCCGCTTCGGCGGCCGCCATCTTCATGGGCTGCTGTTCGAACATGAGCTTGCCCTGCAGGTCGCCCGTGATGGCGGTGCCGGCGAAGGAAATCATGGCGACGACGGCGCCGATCCGCAGGGAGCGGATCCACACGGCGTGGTCGGTGCGGTCCCGGCCGGGGATGGCGGCCTCGCCGGGAATCACCTTGCCGTCCTCGCCGATGGTGTCGATCCCGTCGTGGCGGCGGCGCCACAGGTGGTACCAGGCAATGCCCAGCAGGAAGGCACCGGCGACGGCGAGGGCGCCGAAGAGGGTGTGCGGGACGGCGACGAGGGCAGTGTTGTTGGTGAACACCGCCCAGGCATCGGTCATGACAGGGCGGCCGTTGATCATCTCAACACCGACCGGGTGCTGCATCCAGCTGTTCGCCACGATGATGAAGTAGGCGGAGAAGACCGAGCCGATCACGGCGATCCAGAGGCAGGCAAGGTGGACGGCAGGCTTGAGCTGCTTCCAGCCGAAGATCCACAGACCCAGGAAGGTCGACTCCACGAAGAACGCCAGGAGGGCTTCCATGGCCAGCGGCGCGCCGAACACGTCACCAACGAAGCGGCTGTACTCGCTCCACGCCATGCCGAACTGGAACTCCTGCACAATGCCGGTGGCGACACCCATGATGAAGTTGATCAGGAAGAGCTTGCCCCAGAACTTGGTCATCCGGAGGTACTCCGGCTTGCCGGTCCGGTGCCACATCGTCTGGATCACGGCCACCACGAGGCCCAGGCCGATCGTGAGCGGCACCATCATGAAGTGGTAGACGGTGGTGATTCCGAATTGCCAGCGTGCGATTTCCAAGGCGTCCAAGGCAGTCCCTAACTTTGCTGGGCGGACAACTTCTACATCACGTAGAAAGATTCTTCTACAGAGTGTAGAACACTTTGATAGTTCACTGCACCCAGAGTCCCACGGCGCCGAACGGCCCGCAATGGAGATGCCGGGGCGGGCGCGCGACACGCCCGGGCCGGGTACTTCTACCTCATGTAGAAACTATCGGCAAAACACGGTAAATTTAAGACTGAAGCATTCACAGACCGCCCGGCAGAGTCGATTGGCCGGAGCGGCACTTACGAAGGACGTACGGAATGGCAAGTCTCGGTGAACTGGAACGGGCAGTGATGGATCTGCTCTGGGCAGGCCATGAGGCTGCGACTGCGAACACCCTGCGGGACCTGCTCGCACAGAGCACGCGCGCCGAAAACGGCACCGCAGGACACGAGGGCAAGGATTTGGCCGTCACGACGGTACTGACCGTGCTCTCCCGCCTGGAGCGCAAGGGCCTGGTCGAGCGTGAACGCGGAACGCGTCCGCACCGCTACCAGGCAGTCTCCAGCCGCGAGGACCACACGGCAGAGCTGATGCACGAGGTCCTGGGCTCCGCCCCGGACCGCGAGGCAGTGCTGGCCCGCTTTATTGGTTCCGTCACCGACACTGAGGCGGAAACGCTGCGCAAGCTGCTGGGACTCAGCTAGCGCCCGATGTTCTGGACCTCATGGTTTCTGGCGGTCCTCGCGATAGTGCTGGCCTGGCCGGTGCCTATCCTGCTTTCACGCGCCCAGTGGCCGGCGCGTTCACCGTTTACGGCCATGCTGCTCTGGCAGGCGATCGCCCTCGCCGGCGGACTGTCCATGATCGGCGCCATGCTCGTCTATGGCCTGGAGCCGGCCGGGGACAACCTGCTGGCGGGACTGCGGGCCCTTGCCGGGATGGTCTTCAACAACGCGCCCACCACCGCGCTGGGGTTCTGGCATATCTTCGCGTTGTCCGCCGCGGCACTGCTGACGGCCCACCTGGTGTTCACCCTGCTGCTGACGTACTACAAGATCCAACGCCAGCGGCGGCGACACCGCGAACTGCTGGCACTGCTCGCCTCACCCTCCGCCGACGGCCCGCGGACCATGGTGATCAATGTCGACTCCCCCGTCGCATACTGTCTGCCCGGAGGGGCCCGCTCGGTTACCGTCCTCTCCGACGGGCTGATGGCGGCCCTCGAGCCCGCCGAACTCCGCGCGGTCCTGAACCATGAGAACGCCCACCTGGACCAGCGACACCATCTGCTGCTCTGGGCCTTTGCAGCCTGGCGGCAGGCCCTTCCGTGGCTGCCCACCACCCGCTTGGCGCAGGAGGCGGTCAGCTCGCTGATCGAGATGCTCGCCGACGACGTCGCGCTGAAGACCGAAAGCAAGGCGACGTTGATCAAGGCGATCGCGATTGTCGCCAGCGGCTCCTCCGGCGCCCCCGGCGCACGGATGGCCTTCGGTGAGCCGGAACTGTCCGACGTCGAACCCGGCCAGCCGGGTGCCACCGGAGGTGCCGGTTCGGCGCGGACGACGGCGTCCCGCGTCAGCCGCCTGCTCTCCCCGCAGCCGCCTCTCCCGGAACCCCTGCGCGCAGCCGTGCTGGCAGCATGCCTGCTGCTGCTGGCGGTCCCGACGGCACTGCTGATTGTCCCCGGCCTGCTGGGCTGAGACCTCCGCGGCGGAGGCGGCAGCGGCGG
>NZ_AUPJ01000508.1:0-6587 GCF_000427315.1 Arthrobacter sp. TB 26 | reverse complement strand
CCGCCGAAGGCAGCGCACACAAGATGCCGGGCCGCCCCACCCTTGGGCGGAGCGGCCCGGCACCGGTGGCACTACTGTCGCACTGCCGCCGCCAGTTGCTACTTGATCAGCTTGTTGGCCTTGTACTCGGGGTCCACGTTGCCGGTACCGTTGCCCTTGGTGGTGCCATTGACTGCCGAGGTGGTCATCGCGAAGGTGAGCGTGGAGTGGGCAATCGCGTCCGCCATTTGCTCCAGCACGGTGTCGTTCACCCTGTCGATGGTGTCGCACGCCTGGTGGTAGCAGGAATCGTGGGCCACACCGGCAGTGCCGCCGAAGACGGCCGCCTCGTCAGCGGTTTTCAGGTCTTCCGCACCGGTGAACAGTCCTCCGGCCGGGATGCCGTTGTTGATGAAACCGAAGTAGTCGGATCTCCCGTCGAAGGCGGTCGGCACAACGGGCAGGTTCTGGGACTTGAAGTAGTCCAGGAAGACCTTCTCCACCAACGCGGAGCCGTTGGGGCCCGTTTCACCAAACGCCGACCCATCGCCGTCGTAGACGTACCGGACGAAGTTTGGCGAGCCGACCATGTCGAAGTTGAGGTTGACGGCATGGTCCTTGATCTGGCGCGCCGTGAGCTGGGAGACGTAGTACTCCGAGCCGATCAGCCCGGCCTCTTCCCCGCCCCAAAAGGCGAAGCGCACCCGGTTCGTCAGGGCCGGGCTGCCGGGCTTCTTGAGCTGGATCGCGGTTTCCAGGATGGCGGCCGTGCCGGTGCCGTTGTCGTTGATGCCGGGCCCTTCGGGCACCGAGTCCAGGTGCGCTCCCACCAGGACGGTCCGGTCCGCCCNCCCGCCGGTATCGGCCAGGATGTTGAAGGACGCGGTCTGGGTGATAGTGGCGTCGACGGCGAGGTGCATCACGGCGCTTTGCAGCCCGGCGAGTTCGGCGCCGTTGTCGAAGCTGGTGCTGACCACCGGGATGGCCGGCTGCGGCGCGCCGAGGGTGCCGCCAAACAGACCGAGGCGGTCTTCGCCGGGGACGGCGTTGCCCTGGTTGAAGATGATGGCGCCCGCGGCCCCGGCGGCGGCGGCGTTGTCCGCCTTGATCCGGAACGTGCAGGTGCCGCGCTGGATCAGCGCGATGTTCCCCGGTGTGAAGCCGGCAAAGTCGCCCGCTTCGCAGCCGCTGGTCGACGCACGGTCACCAGCCAAATTGATGTCCACGGCCGACACGGGAGCGGTGATGTCCCCCTCGCCGGAGTAGTCCATGTCGAGGAAGCCGTCCCCGTAGGCATAGGCCTTGGGCGTCGGCGAGACCCGTTCCAGCGTGGCTCCAACGGTGGCGTACTGTTCGTACGTGAACGGCTGCCGGACCGTCGTGTAGCCGGCCGCCGCGAGCTTCGTTTCGATGTACCGGGCGGAGGCCTCGTAGCCTGACGTCCCGGCTGCGCGGTTGCCGCCGTTGGCGGTCGCGATGGCCTGGAGGGCTTCGAGGTGTGCCTTGATATTTGGGGCCGACACCGCCGACCGCAGGGCTTCCGAGCTGGTTGCGGTTGCTGCAAGGGCCGGGGGTGCGAAGCTGACCGCCAGTCCGATCGTGGCGGCGATGGCCGCGCGCTGGATATTCCGAGTTTGCCTCATAGGGGTCTCCTGGATTCGTGCTGCGGAATCCGGCTCCGGGCGTCATTGCCCGGAGCCGTGAGACGACACTATCGGAAGGCGGCAAAACCGGTTAGAGGGCATTTGGGCACTGGCGCTCATGACCGTTCGCCCGGACAATGCGGGCCGCAGCAGCCCCTTTCCTGCGCCGGGCGTCAGGCGTCGATGCGCTCCCGGTCCAGGCTCGCCGCGCCGGCGATGATGAAGTCCTTGCGGGGCGCGACGTCGGATCCCATCAGGAGGTCAAAGGTCTCTTCGGCGTTTTTGGCGTTTTCGATGCCGACCTTGCGCAGGGTGCGGTGCCGCGGGTCCATGGTGGTTTCGGCCAGCTGCTCCGCGTCCATCTCGCCCAGCCCCTTGTAGCGCTGGATCGGTTCCTTGTACCGCTTGCCGTCCTTGGCGAGCCGGTCCAGCAGGACGTGCAGTTCGGCCTCGGAGTAGGTGTAGATCATCTCGTTGGCCTTCTGGCCGGCGTTGATGACCTCCACCCGGTGCAGCGGCGGGACGGCAGCGAAGACCCGGCCCTGCTCGATCATCGGCCGCATGTAGCGGAAAAACAGCGTCAGCAGGAGCGTGCGGATGTGGGCGCCGTCGACGTCGGCGTCCGTCATCAGGATGACCTTGCCGTACCGGGCGGCGCTGATGTCGAAGCTCCGGCCGGAGCCCGCGCCCACCACCTGGATGAGGGCAGCGCATTCGGCGTTGGAGAGCATGTCGCCCACCGAGGCCTTCTGCACGTTCAGGATCTTGCCGCGGATGGGCAGCAGCGCTTGGAAGTCGGAGGAGCGTGCCAGCTTGGCGGTTCCGAGGGCCGAGTCGCCTTCGACGATGAACAGTTCGGAGCGGGCGACGTCGTCCGTGCGGCAGTCCGCGAGCTTGGTGGGCATGGAGGACGTTTCCAGGGCGTTCTTGCGCCGCTGGGTCTCCTTGTGCACGCGCGCGGAGATGCGCGACTTCATTTCGCTGACGATCTTTTCCAGCAGCAGCGCCGACTGGGCCTTGTCGTTCCGGTGGGACGAGGTCAGCTTGGCGTTGATCTCCTGTTCCACCACCTTGGCGACGATGGCCCGCACGGCGGAGGTGCCCAGGATTTCCTTGGTCTGGCCCTCGAACTGTGGTTCGGCAAGCCGGACGGTGAGGACGGCGGTAAGTCCCGCGAAGATGTCGTCCTTTTCGATCTTGTCGTTGCCGGCCTTGAGCTTCCGGGCATTGGTTTCGACGGCTTTGCGGAAGGTCTTCAGGAGCGCCTGTTCGAAGCCGGCCTGGTGGGTGCCGCCCTTGGGGGTGGAGATGATGTTGACGAAGGTGCGCACGGTGCTGTCGTAGCCGATGCCCCAGCGGAGCGCGACGTCGACCTCGCAGTCCCGCTCGACCTCCGTGAGCTGGCTGTGGCCCTTCTCATCGATGACCGGGACAGTCTCCTTGAACTTGCCGGCGCCATGCAGCCGCCAGATGTCCGTGACGGCGGGGTCGGCGGCGAGGTACTCAACGAACTCGGAGATGCCGCCGTCGTGGTGGAACACTTCCTCGTGCGGGCCGGACTCGCCCGGGGTGCCGGGCACCTTGCGCTCGTCCCGGACGGTGAGTTTCAGGCCGGGGACCAGGAAGGAGGTCTGGCGGGCGCGGGCGGCGAGTTCGTCGTAGGAGAACTTGGCGTCCGGGGTGAAGATCTGCCGGTCCGCCCAGTAGCGGATCCGTGTGCCGGTGACGCCGCGCTTGGCCTTGCCCACGATGTCCAGGACGGACCCGTCGACGAAGGGCGCGAAGACCGAGGCCGGGTCGGGCCTGGTGCCGGTGTCCTTGAACCGGCCGGGCTCGCCCCGGCGGAAGGACATCTTGTAGGTCTTGCCGCCGCGGTCGACTTCCACGTCCAGCCGGGCGGACAGGGCATTGACAACGGATGCGCCGACGCCGTGGAGTCCGCCGGAGGCGGTGTAGGAACCGCCGCCGAACTTGCCGCCGGCGTGCAGCTTGGTGAAGACAACCTCGACGCCGCTCAGCCCGGTCTTGGGTTCGATGTCCACCGGGACGCCGCGTCCGTCGTCGTGGATCTCCACCGAGTTGTCCGCGTGCAGGATGATTTTGATGTCGTGGCCAAAGCCGGCGAGGGCCTCGTCGACCGAGTTGTCGATGATTTCCCAGAGGCAGTGCATGAGTCCGCGGGAATCGGTGGAACCGATGTACATGCCCGGGCGCTTTCGGACGGCCTCGAGGCCCTCCAGCACGGAGAGATGCCGGGCGGTGTAATCAGAACTTGGGGCCACGGGGCGGAAACTCCTTCAGGAACGGGACCGTCGCCATTGGACGGGCAAAGCTTTTGGCGCTCTTCCTAGGGTAGCCGGAGTGCCGCCGTCCGGCGTGCTGCCACTCCCCCGGAGCCCGACGCGCCGGACGCCGTTATCGAGACGTGATACGCGTACAGCGAAAGTGGCCCATCCAAGCCATGGATTCGCCGCGAATGCTGGTTATATAGGTATACCGATCTACTAAGGAGGCCGAACATGACAACAGCAGTTGCGGACCGCACACTCAGCACCGTCGACCGGTGCGATCGTTGCGGAGCACAGGCATATGTCCGGGTTGTTCTCGGCGCCTCCGGGGGTGAGCTTCTTTTCTGCGGCCACCACGCCCGCGCCGTGGAGCCGACGCTACGGCCGCTCAGCTCAGACTGGCACGACGAGACTGGACGCCTTCACGAGAAGCCGCCGGTCGCGGTCGACTAGACCATTTTGAGAGTCCCGGTCGACTAGACCATTTGGGAAAGGCCCCTCCGAAACCGGAGGGGCCTTTCCGCTTTAACGAACAACTCCGGTTTAACGAACAACGCGGGGTCACTTCCCGCCCATCCTCCGAAGATGATGGGCGGGAAGTGACCCCGCGTTGTGTGGTTCCTGCCTAGTCCAGGTAGTCCCGGAGGACCTGGGACCGCGACGGGTGCCGCAGCTTGGACATGGTCTTGGATTCGATCTGGCGGATCCGCTCACGCGTGACGCCGTAGACCTTGCCGATTTCGTCTAAAGTCTTCGGCTGTCCGTCGGTCAGGCCGAAGCGCATCGCGACCACGCCGGCCTCGCGTTCAGAGAGGGTGTCCAGCACCGAGTGCAGCTGTTCCTGCAGCAGGGTGAAGCTCACCGCGTCTGCCGGGACCACGGCCTCGGAGTCCTCGATGAGGTCACCGAATTCAGAGTCGCCGTCCTCGCCCAGCGGAGTGTGCAGTGAGATCGGCTCGCGGCCGTACTTCTGGACCTCGACGACCTTTTCGGGCGTCATGTCCAGTTCGAGGGCCAGCTCTTCCGGAGTAGGTTCGCGGCCGAGGTCCTGCAGCATCTGGCGCTGCACGCGTGCCAGTTTGTTGATGACTTCCACCATGTGCACCGGGATGCGGATGGTGCGGGCCTGGTCCGCCATGGCGCGGGTGATCGCCTGGCGGATCCACCAGGTGGCGTAGGTCGAGAACTTGAAGCCCTTGGTGTAGTCGAACTTCTCGACCGCACGGATCAGGCCCAGGTTGCCTTCCTGGATCAGGTCCAGGAACAGCATGCCGCGGCCGGTGTAACGCTTGGCCAGCGAGACCACGAGGCGGAGGTTGGCCTCCAACAGGTGGTTCTTGGCACGTTTGCCGTCGTGGATGACGAATTCGAGCTCGCGCTTGAGCTTCGGATCCATGGTTCCGTCGTCGGCGTTAATTTTCTCCTCGGCAAAGAGGCCAGCCTCGATGCGCAGGGCGAGGTCAACTTCCTGCTCGGCGTTCAGCAGGGCGACCTTGCCGATCTGCTTCAGGTAGTCCTTGACGGGGTCGGCGGTGGCGCCGGCGGACATAACCTGCTGCACGGGGGCGTCGTCGTCGTCGGCGTCGGAGTAGACAAAGCCGGAGCCGGTGGCGGCTGCTGCCTTGGCCGGGATCTCCTCGCCGTCCTCACCGATCTCAACGGCCTCGACCACAACGTCGTCGAGGTCAACCTCGACATCCTCGTCGGTATCATCGTCGCCGTTGGCGGCTTTGCCGGCGGCCTGCGCCGCGGCTTTAGCGCCGGGCTTGGGCCCGCGCTTTTTGGGTTCAGGCTTGGCGACTGCCGACGCGGTGCTGTCGCCTCCGGCCAAGGCGGCGTCTTTGACAGCCTTGTTGGCGGCACGCGTGGCGGCGCGCTTGGCGCTCGTCGCCGCCTTCTTCTCCTCGGGGGACAATACGGCCTGGTCGGCGGGTTCCTTCTTCGCGGAAGACGGGGTCACAGAAAACCTTTCTAGCGGCGGTCTGTGGAATCACCATACGGGCAACACCACTATGACCCTGTCAAGTCCGTGTTTCACATCAGGTGCAATCACGACCAGCAGAGCCACTAAGTAGAACTCCTGGGGCGACCGTAATGTTCCCTGTTTCCAAGGTCCACTGCGAGCACTTAATACACGGACCCAACCGGGTCTCGGCAACCATTGTCTCACGATTTTCGAAATCGGCACCGACCCGCGGTGCAGGCGCCGCAATATCCGCCCCCGGCCCGGCGGCGGCCTTGGCGTCAGGCCACGTCCGGCTCGAACCGCTGCCAGGCTGCGTCCCTTCGGCCCGCCCAGCCGCAGAGCGTTCCGCGGCGGACCAGTTCCGCCAGCAGCTCCGCCANCCAGCCGGTAGCCGGGGTGTTCCTGCTCCGCGCGGCTGAACAGCGCATCGGCGAAGGATCCCTTGCCGCGGCACCATTCAATCCAGCCCCGCCCGGTCAGTGCGGCAGCTCCCGCCTCGCCGCCGGCCGCGCCCAGCTGCACCAGTACCCGCTCCAGGCATGCCATCGCGGTCCAGTCCGGCAGCGGAGGTGCCAGACCCAGCAGGACCTCGCCGTAGCCGGGCACCTCCGGAAGTTCGTGACCGGAGCGGCTCCTGCCCGCTCCGGCCCGGCCCGCTCCGCTGCAGCCGTCTCCCCCGCTGGCGGCTGCCCCGCTGACCTCGCCACCGCG
>NZ_AUPJ01000507.1:11165-24308 GCF_000427315.1 Arthrobacter sp. TB 26 | reverse complement strand
CAGACGGGCAAGCGGCGGAGCAGCCCCGGTTGCGCGCTGTCCGGCAGGAACCTCGACGGTCCACACCCTCCGCGCTGGAACGGGCCCGGGCGCTGCTCAAGGATGCCGAAGATGCCGCCGCAGCGGCCGCGCGGGAGGCCCGGCAGCAAGAGGAGGAGCTGGCCGGGTCCACGGCCCTGGCCACAGCCCTTGCCGACGCGGTGGATACGCTGCGGGAACAGCTCACCGAGCGCGAGCAGGAGCTCAAGGCTGCAAGGAAACGGCGAGAACTGGCCGCCGCCCGGGCGCAGCAGGCAGCACGGGCGGCGGCGAAGACGCGGCGCACCGAGGACCTTGCCCGGGAACGGGTGCTGCGGCTGGGCAACACACCGCACTGATGACCGGAAAGTGTCGGAGGCCGGCGCCACACTTGATGCATGGAAACCAACCAGTACTTTGAAGTCACGTACCTGGACACGGACTGCGGCCGCATCCGCACCGAGACCTTCGACGACATCTCCGACGCCGAACGCTTCGCCAGCCGACGAGTGGCCGACGAGCAGGGCTGGGCCATCATTGACGCGGTGCCGATGCAGGAATCCCGCAGGGCCGCCTAGCCGTCTCTGGCGATTCGATGGATCCCCGGCCTGCAAAACGTGCCCGCTTGTTCCGTTCCCGTTCCTAGCGATGACCAGTAGCCCCGTGCCGAGTGGTTGCTGCTGGGGCCGGGCCTGGTCGTCAGCGGGGACCTCGACAGAGGTTTGAGCCCGGCGGATAATTGAACCGGGACGTCTTCTTTATGGCGCCTCGGGCCTGGCCTTGGGGAGGGCAACGTGACTGATTTCGTTGTGTATCTCGATACCTCCGAGGTGCGCCCCGGGGAGCTTGGCAAACTCAGGGTCGCAATGGCGCACCTGGCCAGCTTCGTCGAAGCTAATGAGCCGCGGATCATCGCCTACAACGTTTACTTCTCGGGCGACGGCAGCCGGATGAGTGTCCTTCACATCCACGAGGACGTAGCGTCGCTGGAGTTTCACATGAAGGTAGCTGGCCCGCTGTTCCCGCCGATTGCGCCTCTCGTCAAACTCCTGACCGTTGAAATCTTCGGTGCGGTCAACGATGCAGTTTTGGAACAGCTCACGGCCAAGACGCAGCTGCTGGGCGGAACCGTGATCCTTCACGACCTTGGCTCAGGGTTCGCCAGAGTGTGAGCCGGCTAAGACCCGACGCCGCCAGCCCGGGACCGCGGAGGTCACCGGGCAGGAGAAAGGGCCCCCACCCTGTCGGGTGAAGGCCCTGCTGTGGCTCCGCTGGGGCCGCCGCCTCAGCCGGCTGGCGGCCTCACCCGCTGGCCTGCTCCGCTAAGCGGGTGGCTTAGGCGAAGTCGGAGACTGCCGGGTCCGGGCCGATGCGGCCGGCGCCCTCGGCCGAGTTGTCCAGGCCGTTGATGGCCTGCACATCGGTCTCGTCCAGGCTGACATCCAGGGCAGCGTAGTTCTCGCGGATGCGGGATTCGGTCACGGACTTGGGGATGACGACGTTGCCGACCGCCAGGTGCCAGGCGATGACCACCTGCGCCGGAGTGGCGTTGTGCTTGGCCGCGATCTGGCCGATGACCGCGCTCTCCAGCAGCTCGCCACCTTGGCCGAGCGGCGACCAGGCCTGCGTGAGGATGCCCTTGGAGGCGTGGAATTCGCGCAGCTCGGCCTGGTTGAAGAAGGGGTGCAGTTCGATCTGGTTGATGGCCGGCACAACGCCGGTCTCGTCAATCAGGCGCTGCAGGCCTTCCTTGGTGAAGTTGGAGACACCGATGGTCTTGACGCGCCCCTGCTTCTGCAGCTCGATAAGAGCCTTCCAGGTGTCCACGTACTTGTCCTGCTTGGGCTGCATCCAGTGGATCAGGTACATGTCCAGGGTCTCCAGGCCCAGGCGCTCCATGGATTCCTCGAAGGCCTTCAGCGTGGACTCGTAGCCCTGGTCCGCGTTCCACAGCTTGGTGGTGATGAAGATGTCCTCGGGCGTGAGGCCTGAGCGCTCGATCGCGCGGCCCACGCCTGCTTCATTGCCATAGATCTTGGCGGTGTCGATGTGGCGGAAGCCTGCCTCGAAGGCCTGGACAACCACCTTCTCGGCGACGTCGTCTTCAACCTGCCACACTCCGTAGCCAAGCTGGGGAATGGTGTTGCCGTCATTGAAAGTCAGTACCGGTGAAAAAGTCATCCAGCTATCCTTGCAACGACACCGGCATACCGCCAGCGTAAAGGGCGCAGCTAAGCTAGGCGCTTAACCGGGAATATCGGCGCTGTACCCGGGGATCCAACGTCCCTCAACCGGTGGCAGCCGTCCCGGTAAGCCGGCGTTCGGCGTCGTTGACGTGTTCCACCACCGTCTGGGCGCGGCGCCGTACCGATTCCGCTCCGGCCGGAACGGGGCCGACACCAAGGCGGAGCATGGCGGCTGCTTCGGCCGTGGTCGCCAGGGAGTTCCCTGCCGTGGACAGGGCTCGGTGGACACCGGCCAGGGTCCCCGGAATGTCGAGACCTTCGCTGGGCGCACGCCGCTGGGCCTCGACGCAGATTTTCCGGACCCGCCCCGAGAGCGCCGAAAGTTCATCGGCGATCTCAAGGAGCTCGGCATAGAGCGCCTCGTCCTCCACCCCCTCGAGGATCTGGTGGTAGCGGTCGAGGCCGCGGGTGAAGCGGTCGTGGGCGCGCCGCCAGAGGCCTTTGCCGAGTTCGGCGTCGTCTTTGCGTCCCTGCCGGGCCGCGCTGAAGAATCCCAAGAGTGGCCTAAAGATACTGGCCGGGACCGTGGTCCGGGTCCGCAGGTACGGGGGTTTGGGAGGGGCCGGCGCCGGGCCTGGGCCCCGCGGCGCGCTGGGGTTCGCCGTTCTCGCCGATAATCACGCCGGGGGCGATCACCGTTCCGGGCGGCAACTGCCGGAGCTGTGCCTGCGCCATGGAGTGCTCGCGGGCGGCGTGCTGGGCTGCAAGGGCTGTCTGGATGCCGTGGAAGAGGCCCTCCAGCCAGCCGACCAGCTGGGCCTGGGCGATCCGCAGCTCCGCGTCCGACGGGGTTCCGTCCGCGGGAAAGGGAAGGGTGATCCGTTCCAGCTCCTCGACCAGTTCCGGCGCAAGGCCGTCTTCCAGTTCCTTGATGGAGCGTTCATGGATTTCGGCGAGCCGAACGCGCGCCGCGTCGTCGAGCGGGGCCGTTTTCACTTCGTCCAGAAGCTGTTTCATCATGGTGCCGATCCGCATGACCTTCGCGGGTTCGTCGACGAGGTCCTGGAGCTGGCTGGGCTTCGGCCGCGCTCCCACGGGGCGGCCCTGCCTTCCCGGTCCTCCGGGCTGTCCGGACCGTCCAGGGTCCGGCGGCTGTCCTGGCCGTCCAGGTTCCGACGGCTGTCCGCCGTCGCCGGCCGGCTGGGAGTCCAGGGTTGTGCCTTCGATGGGAACCCCGTCGTTGGGCTGAGTGTCGTGCGGATCGCTCATGGCTTCATACTCTCACGAGCCCGGTGCCGCGCCGCGGGCCGTCCCGCGCCATGCCCGGAAACTCAACAATCCGGGCAACAAACAGCGGAGGGCACCGTCGAGCACTTCTGTGCCCGACGGCGCCCTCCGGACGCGGCGACGGCGATTAGCCGGAACCGGTCAGCAGCACCGCCCCTGCGGATTGGCTTCCTGGCGGTCCGTCTGGTCCCGCCAGAACGCCCGCTCGGTCATCGGCGGGGAGCCGTGGCCGGCTTCGGCGTGGTGAGCCAGGTACTTCGCGTACGCATCCGCACCCATGACAGCGCCCAGGTACCGGGCGAATCCCCGGAAGCCCGCAACTACCGCGTTCATCTGTACCTCCGCATTAGTGGTGGGAGGCCTTTGCGGACCGCTTATCCGCCGGCAGCTGGTCCCACTTGGTCAGGAGCTCACGCTCTGCCGCGGTGGGAACCGGTCCGGCCGGAGCGAAGACGCGGGATGGCAGGGCCGGATCCTCGTTGTCGCTGTTGACCACACCTGCCTTGGTGTTGCGGAACGCCTTGTAGGTGGCGATCAGCGCGGCCACGATAACGATGATGCTGAGCACCACGAAGATGACTGAGAGCCAGCCCTGGATCGCGGTGTTGCGGATTACGGCTTCCATGGCCGGGACGGTCTTCGCCGTACCGAAGGAGGTCTTGCCGTCCGCGAGTGCCTTGGAGAAGGCTGCGTTGTTGGCGAAGTAGCCGACCGCCGGAGTGGAGGAGAAGATCTTCTGGTAGCTGGCCGTGATGGTCACGACGGCCGCGAAGGCCATCGGGACCGCCACGATCCAGAGGTACTTGAAGGAGCCCCTCTTGGCCGCGATGGCCAGGCAGACGGACAGGGCGATGGCGGCCAGCAGCTGGTTGGCGATGCCGAACAGCGGGAACAGCGTATTGATGCCGCCCAGCGGATCCGTGACGCCCATGATCAGCACGGCGCCCCACGCTGCGACCATCACGGCGGTGGCAAACCACGCGCCGGGACGCCAGGAGTGCTCCTTGAACTTCGGGATGAAGTTGCCGATCGAGTCCTGCAGCATGAAGCGCGCGACGCGCGTGCCGGCGTCGACCGCGGTGAGGATGAACAAGGCCTCGAACATGATGGCGAAGTGGTACCAGAAGGCCATCATGGCGGTGCCGCCGATGAACTGCTGCATGATGTGGGCAAGGCCCACGGCGAGGGTCGGCGCTCCGCCGGTGCGGGAGATGATGCTGGTCTCCCCGACATTGGCCGCCGTCTCGGCAAGCATGTTGGGGCTGATGTTCACGCCGGACAATCCCAGGCTGTTGACCCAGGCGGCCGCGGTTTCCACGGTGCCGCCGGTGAGTGCGGCCGGGGAGTTCATCGCGAAGTAGAGCCCGCGGTCAATGGAGATTGCCGCGACGAGGGCCATGATGGCCACGAAGGACTCCATCAGCATGCCGCCGTACCCGATGAAGCGGGTCTGGCGTTCCTTCTCGATCAGTTTCGGCGTGGTGCCGGAGGCGATCAGTGCGTGGAATCCCGAAAGCGCACCACAGGCGATGGTGACAAAGAGGAACGGGAACACCGCACCCGGGAAGACGGGCCCATTATCGCGGCTGGCGAACTCGCTGAAGGCCGGGACCGAGATTTCCGGGTGGACCACGATGACTGCCACGGCCAGCATCACGATGACGCCGATTTTCATGAAGGTGGAAAGGTAGTCACGCGGAGCCAGCAGGAGCCAGACCGGCAGGATGGCGGCGATGAAGCCGTAGATGATGAGCGCCCACGCGATGGTGACCTTGTCCAGCGTGAAGAAGGCATGGCCCCAGTCAGTGGCGGCAACGGCGCCGCCGCCGATGATGGCGGCCATCAGCAGCACAAACCCGATCAGGGAAACTTCCATGATCTTGCCGGGGCGGATGAAGCGCAGGTAAACGCCCATGAAGAGGGCGATCGGGATAGTCATGCCGACGGAGAAGACGCCCCACGGGCTTTCGGCCAGGGCGTTGACGACGACGAGGGCCAGGATGGCGACGATGATCACCATGATCAGCAGGGTGGCGATCAGGGCGGCGGTGCCGCCGATGACGCCGAGTTCCTCGCGGGCCATCTGGCCAAGGGAGCGTCCGCCGCGGCGCATGGAGAAGAACAACACGACGTAGTCCTGGACGGCTCCGGCGAACACAACGCCGAAGATGATCCAGATGGTGCCCGGGAGGTAGCCCATCTGGGCGGCGAGGATCGGGCCCACCAGGGGTCCGGCGCCGGCGATGGCGGCGAAGTGGTGGCCGAACAGGACGTTGCGGTCCGTCCGGACATAGTCCTTGCCGTCGGCCTTGTACTCCGCGGGCGTGGCCCGGCGGTCGTTCGGCTTAAGCAGGTAGCGCTCGATGACCTTGGAGTAGAAGCGGTAGCCGATCAGGTAGGTGCACACCGCGGCGAACACGAACCAGATGGCGTTGACCGTTTCACCGCGGACAATGGCGAGCATGAACCAGGCCACGGCGCCCAGCAGGGAAATTGCCACCCAGAGTGCGATCTTGGCCGGCGTCCATTTGCGTTCTTCGGCTTCGACCACAGCCGCGTCCACGGCGGTGGGCGGCAGGGTCGGGTCCGGCGTGATGCCGTCGTCGACCAGTAAGTTTTTTGGCGTGCCATCTGGCATTGTGCCCATGTCTCCTCCTTGAGAAACCCCAACTGGGCAAATCCACGACAGATGTGCCCCAAGGCACCCTACCAACCACGGCGATTCATGGGTATGGCTTTGCGTTAGGCGGTCCTGCGGAGGCGATGAACGGCCGGGCAAAAGCGCCGAACGGCAGGGTTGTTACCGGACGGTGTTACTTGCGGGTACTTCCGCGTGCCGGTACGTGTCCTGCCGGTTGGGCGGGAGTCAGGCGGGCGGGCCGGTCAACTGCATGAGCCGGGCCTCGCAGAGGTCCAGCCAGCGCACCTCGGCCTCGGTCTGAAAAATGAGTGAATCCAGCACCAGCAGCCGGGCAGTGTCCGCCGAGCGGTGCTGGGATGCCGTGTCCCGCCGGGCCTTGGTGTAGTCCTGCAGGGCCCGGATGGACACGGCGCGCTGGGCATGGATGGCGGCGCCGACGTTGACGCCGGGAAGCGTCAGCCCAAGCGCGAGCTTGATGGCCAGTTCGTTCCGCGGCGGGCTGGTCCGCGGGACCGGTGAGGTGAACCAGTTGCTGACTTCAGCGCGCCCCTCGGGGGTGATGCTGTAGACGACGTGGCCCTCGCCGTCGGCACCATCCTTGCGGACCAGGCCGTCGCGCTCGAGGCGGTCGAGGGTGGTGTAGACCTGCCCGATGTTGAGGGGCCAGGAGGATCCGGTGCGATCTTCGAATTCGATCCTGAGCTGGTAGCCATAGCGTGGCCGGTCCTGCAGGAGCGCGAGGAGGCTGTGACGGATGGACATGATGCTCCCGGAGGGTAGCGGGACGACAGCATACACGCGCCCCAAGACGCGTGTATACCGCGTATGGAATTACATTACAGTCATTTGAGATCGCGAAGCAATTCGGATATGCCATGACTGGAATATGTGGGGCGGCCAGGCCACGGGGCCAGACCTACATGACGAGCAGGATCTTTCCGACGTGGTCGCCAGAGTCGAAGTACCGGTGCGCGGCAGCGACCTGCTCCAAAGGGAACGTCTTTGCCACCAAGGGACGGATCCGTCCATCGGTCAGCATTGGCCAGACCGCATCGCGGACAGCATCCATGATCACGGTCTTCTCTTCCACGGGCCGCGGGCGCAACGCCGTCGCGATGATCGCAGCACGCTTGCTCAGCAGTTTGCCGAGGTCCAGCTCGCCCTTGGCGCCGCCCTGCAGCCCGATCACGACCAGGCGGCCGTAGTCCGCCAGTGCGTCCACGTTCTGCGTGAGGTATTTGGCCCCGACGACGTCGAGGATGACATCCGCGCCTTTGCCGCCATTCTGCGCGCGCAGGCTCTCCGGGAAGTCCTCCTCGGCGTAGTTGATCGCGATGTCCGCGCCGAGGAATGCCTTGGCCGTGCCGACCTTCTCCGCACTTCCCGCCGTGGCGGCCACCACGGCCCCAAAGGCCTTGGCGAGCTGGATGGCCATGGTGCCGATGCCGCCGGTGGCCCCGTGGATGAGGACGGTCTCGCCCGGCTGCAGCTGCGCCGTCATGATCAGGTTGGAATACACCGTCGCGACAACCTCCGGCAGGGATGCCGCCGTGACGAGGTCGACGCCGTCGGGGACCCTCAGCACCTGCCCCGCCGGGACGGTCACCTGCTGGGCGTAGCCGCCGCCGGCCAGCAGGGCGACAACTTTGTCCCCCACGGAAAAGGGCTTGGTGACGCCGGGCCCAAAACCGGCGATCCGGCCGGACACTTCCAGCCCGGGAACCTCGGAGGCGCCAGGTGGCGGCGGATAGTGTCCCTTGCGCTGCTGGACGTCGGCGCGGTTTAGCCCCGCGGCCACGACGTCGATCAGCACCTCGCCGGGGCCGGGCACCGGGGACGGGACCTCGCGGACCTCCAGGGCCTCGGGTCCGCCCGGCCTTGAGATATAGACAGCCTTCATGGAGAACTCCCGATTCCTAACGAACTTGTTGCAGCCTTCGAGCAGGGATGCGGCTACGGCACACCACGACCAAGGCGCCTCCTCCCAGAGTAGGCGGAGGTGTTGCCCCTGTCCTCGGGCGCGCCCGCGTTTTTTGTTGCTGCCGACTGCCTATGAAACACTACTCGTTAGGGAAGGTTGTCCGAGCGGCCGATGGAGCTGGTCTTGAAAACCAGTGTGCGGTAACCCCGTACCAAGAGTTCGAATCTCTTACCTTCCGCGAATAATGCCCCCGGTTCAGCGCCTCGCGCGGTACCGGGGGCATTTTTGCGTGGACAGCCGCGCCCTCGCCAGCAGCGGCTGTTCCGCCCCGGGGCCCCGGGGGGCGGGCACCGGCCAGTCCGCCGGACCATTGAAACCGACGGTACCCCGGCATAGTCTCACTGTGTCTTCTCCACCACCCACACCTTCGGCGGCCCCGGCAGCGCCGTTCACGGCCGCAGAAGAGAGCAGGAGCCCACAATGCCAACACCCGACCAC
This sequence comes from Arthrobacter sp. TB 26, assembly GCF_000427315.1. GTDB lineage: Bacteria > Actinomycetota > Actinomycetes > Actinomycetales > Micrococcaceae > Arthrobacter. The sequence goes on along the minus strand of NZ_AUPJ01000507.1, from coordinate 15,757 downwards.
TCCAACGGAGCACCGTGCTGGATCGACCTGATGACCTCCGACACCGGAAAGGCCAAGGCGTTCTATGGCGAGCTTTTTGGCTGGACCTTCGAGACCGGCGACCAGGAGAAATACGGCGGCTACATCACGGCGCGGAAGAACGGCAAGTCCGTCGCCGGACTGATGCAGAAGCAGGCGGAGCAGGCCGGTTTCCCGGACGTTTGGTCCACCTACCTGCGCACGGACGATGCCAGGGCGACGGTCAAGAGCGCGGCGGAGCACGGCGGACAGGTCTACCTGGAACCCATGGACGTGCCCGAGCAGGGCAGCATGGCCATGGTCGGCGATGCCACCGGCGCGGCCATCGGCATCTGGCAGCCCGGCGAGATGAAGGGCTACGAGCTCGCTGCGGAAGCCGGAACCGCGGCGTGGCATGAACTCCACACCAAGGACTACGCCACCGCGGTCAAGTTCTACCAGGACGTGTTCGGCTGGGACACCTTCGTCTTGAGCGACACCCCGGAATTCCGCTACACGACCCTCGGAGCCGGAGACGCCGCCAAAGCCGGGATCATGGACGCCTCGGGCTACCTCCCTGCCGAGGTCCCGTCCAACTGGCAGGTCTACTTCGCGGTTGAGGACACCGACGCGGCCATCGCAAACGCCGTGGCCATGGGCGCGACAGTGATCCAGGCACCGGAAGACAGCCCGTTCGGACGTCTCGCCACCCTTACTGATCCCACCGGGGCCATATTCAAGATCGTCGCCGAAAACCGCTGACGCGCGCCCGCCCGGGATCTGAGCGTCCCGCGAAAAACTTCAGAAAAGCTGAGCGAAAACTTTAATAAAACTGCTGTAGTAAATACCGGCCAGCCCCTTCCCTCGCGGAAACTGGCCGGTATTCTTTGGGGATGCCCGGCGCCTGGAGCCGCCGCGGATAGCTAATTCACGCAGCTCGAAAGCTCCGCAAACACCATCGCTGGGGCCGCAGCCAGGGTCTCCAGGGAGGCTGTGGCACGTCCCGCTGGGGGACGTCTCGCCGAATGCACATGCAAGACACATCGTGTTCATTCACCCCTGTTTTGATGTGCCGGGAACTGCTTGACCAGGAGCAACGACCGGCCGGTCCGCGGCATCACCCGGACACCCTCCACCCAGCCCTTACCCGGGCACCTAATGAGAGTTAGAGCGGATGAAACACATACCTTGGAAAACCGCGCTCGGCACAGCGCTGTCCGCGGGGCTCATCGCAGCGCCGCTGGCCGCTGTGCCGGCGTTTGCCGTGGAGGTCTCCCCGGCAGCGGCTGGCACTTCGCCGGTCATCATCAACGAGGCGTACCTCAGCGGCGGCAGCGCCGGAGCAGCCTACAAGAACAAGTTCGTCGAGCTGTACAACACCTCGGACGCCCCGGTCTCGCTGGACGGCTGGTCGCTCCAGTACCGCGCCCCGGGCAATTCAGGGGCGCCAGGCAATGTTGCGCCCCTGTCCGGCACCATTCCGGCAAAGGGCTTCTACCTGCTCAAGGCCGGCAGCAATGGCGCAAACGGCGCGGATCTTCCCGCCTCCGATGCGACTTCCACCGGGTTTAATATCGGAAACCCGGGCGGAACTATCGTGCTTGCCAAACAAGCCACCGCCCTGACCGACCTCGCCACCGGCTCCGTGATCGAGCAGGGAGCGGTGGCAGACCTACTTGGCTACGGCACCTCGCTGACCTTCGAAAGCCAGGCGGCCAAGGCTCCCTCTGCCACCACCGACGTCAAGAGCCTGAACCGCAGCAACGGCGTTGACAGCAACAACAACTCCGCGGACTTCACCTTGAACGCCACGATCACCCCCAAGGCGGTCAACGGTCAAGCCACCCCCGTCGATCCTCCGGTCGATCCGGGCCCCGTCACTCCCCCGGCTGTCAAGACCATTGCCGAGATCCAGGGCAACGGCACGGCGAGCCCGTTGGTCGGGACCCCTGTCACCACCCGGGGCAAGGTCACCGCAGCATTCCCCACCGGCGGATTCGCGGGCTACTACATCCAGACCCCCGGCACCGGCGGAGACCTGACCCCGGCCAACCACCCGGCCTCGGACGCCATCTTCGTCTTCTCGTCCGCCACGGCCGGTTCCGTCCAGATCGGCGATTACGTCGAGGTCACTGGCGCCGTCAGCGAGTACTTCGGCATGACCCAAGTGACCGTCGCCGCCGCGGCAGACCTCAAGAAGCTCACCGAGGCCGCCCCCGAGGTCAAGCCCACCGGCTTTGCACTCCCGGCCGAGGAAGCCTTCCGGGAAACGCTCGAAGGCATGCTGCTTACCCCGCAGGGACCTATCACGGTCGCTGACAACTTCTCGCTGAACCAGTACGGCGAAATCGGCCTGGCCGGCGGCACCACCCCGCTCGAGCAGCCCACCGCCGTCGCCCCCTACGGTTCGGCCGAGTACACCGCCACCGTCGCCGCCAACGCCGCCCGCGGCATCAAGCTCGACGACGGCGCCACCACCAACTTCCTCAAGGACGCCACCACCAAGGCACTGGAGCTGCCGTACCTGACCACGGCGGAACCCATCCGCGTCGGCGCACCGGTGAGCTTCAAGACCAACGTGGTGCTCAGCTACACCAACAACTCCTGGAAGTTCCAGCCGCTGACCCAGCTGACCCCGGCCAACGCGGACACGGTGCAGCCCGTAAGCTTCGGCGCCACCACCCGTACGGACGCCCCGGCAGCCGTCGGCGGCAACCTCAAGATCGCCTCGTTCAACGTGCTTAACTACTTCCCCACCACGGGCGACCAGCTCACCGGGTGCACGTATTACACGGACCGGGCCGGCAGCCCGATCACCGTCCGCGGCGGCTGCGACGCCCGCGGCGCGGCCAACGCCGAAAACCTCCAGCGCCAGCAGGACAAGATCGTCGCCGCCATCAGCAAGTCCGGCGCCGACGTCGTGTCCCTCATGGAGGTCGAGAACTCCGCACAGTTCGGCAAGAACCGTGATGATGCCCTGGCTAAGCTGGTTGATGCCCTGAACATCGCCACGCCGGGGATCTGGGACTACGTCCGCACACCCGCCAACGCACCGCCGCTGGCTGATGAGGACATGATCCGCACCGCCTTCATTTTCAAGAAGGCCGTAGCAGAGCCGGTGGGCGAATCCATCATCCTCAACGACACCGTCGCCTTCGCAAGTGCCCGCAAACCGCTGGCACAGGTCTTCAAGCCGGTCGGCGCAACGGACGACAAGAAGTTCATCGCGATCGCCAACCACTTCAAGTCCAAGGGCTCAGCCGCTACTCCCGACGACACTGACAAGGGCCAGGGCGCCTCAAACCTCGCCCGCACCGCCCAGGCCCAGTCCCTGCTGGCGTTCTCTGACGAACTGCAGAAGTCCAAAGGCACCGACAAAGTCTTCCTGATCGGCGACTTCAACTCCTACGCCAAGGAAGACCCGATCAACGTCCTCACGGCCGCGGGTTACGTCAACCAGGACGAAAAGGCCAAGAACGCCGACGGTTCCGCCAAGCACTCCTACCTCTTCGGTGGCCTGGTGGGCTCGCTGGACCACATCCTCGCCTCACCGGGGGCCGACGCCATCGCCACCGGCGCCGACATCTGGAACATCAACTCCGTGGAGTCCGTGGCCCTGGAGTACAGCCGGTACAACAACAACGTGACCAACTACTACGCTCCGGACCAGTTCCGGGCGAGCGACCACGATCCGGTGGTGGTGGGCCTGAACCTGCCGGTCACCCCGGCCAGCGTTGAGCTGAACCTCCTCGGCATCAACGACTTCCACGGCCGTATCGACTCCAACACCGTGTTCTTTGCGGGAACCATCGAGAAGCTGCGGGCCGCGGCTGCCCCCGGCGCCACGGCATTCCTCTCTGCCGGTGACAACATCGGCGCCTCGCTGTTCGCCTCGGCCGTTGCCAAGGACCAGCCGACGATCGATGTGCTGAACGCCCTGGAGCTGCGGACCTCGGCCGTGGGTAACCACGAGTTCGACGGCGGCTGGGCCGACCTGCGCGACCGCGTCATCGCGGGAGGCAGCAACGCCAAGTTCCCCTACCTGGGCGCCAACGTGTACAAGAAGGGCACCACCGAGCCGGTCCTGCCGGAATACACGGTGCTCGACCTGAACGGCGTCAAGGTCGCTGTGATCGGAACCGTCACGCAGGAAGTGCCCTCGCTGGTCACCCCCGCGGGCATCGCCGATCTCGAGTTCGGCGACGCCGTCGACGCCATCAACCGCGTCGCCGCGAAGATCAAGGCGGACAAACTCGCCGACGTAATCGTTGTGGAAAACCACGACGGCGCCGGGTCCGGCGCACCGGAAGGCTCCACCCTGGCACAGGAGGTCGCCGCCGGCGGCCCGTTCGCCAAGATGGTCACCGACGTCACCCCGGACGTTGCGGCGATCTTCAATGGCCACACCCACAAGCAGTACTCCTGGGATGCCCCGGTCCCCGGCGTTGAGGGCAAGACCCGCCCGATCGTCCAGACCGGCAACTACGGCGAGTACATCGGCCAGATCCGGTTGACCATCGATACGAAGACCATGTCGGTCACCAGCTACAAAGCCGGCAACGTCAAGCGCACCACCTCCTCCGACCAGCCGGCAG
>NZ_AUPJ01000507.1:6557-11158 GCF_000427315.1 Arthrobacter sp. TB 26 | reverse complement strand
CCTCGTGGCCGCGTACCCGCGGGTCGCCGCGGTCAAGACCATCGTTGACAAGGCCATCGCCGACGCAGCAGTGGTCGGCAACCAGCCGGTCGGCGCGGTCACCCGGGATATCACCACCGCGTTCACCCCTGCTACCGCCACCACCCCGGCAGCACGCGACGACCGCGGCAGCGAGTCCACCCTGGGCAACCTCGTCGCGGATTCCCTGGTCGACTCGCTCAAGGCGACGGAACTCGGCGGTGCCGAGATCGGCGTCGTCAACCCGGGCGGCCTGCGCAACGAGCTGTACTACGCGCCGGACGGCACCATCACCTACGCCGAGGCCAACGCGGTCCTGCCGTTCGTGAACAACCTGTGGACCACGTCGCTGACGGGCGAGCAGTTCAAGACGCTCCTGGAGCAGCAGTGGCAGACCAACCCGGACGGCACGGTTCCCAGCCGCGCCTATCAGCAGCTCGGCCTGTCCAAGAACGTCAACTACACCTACGACGCCGCCCGCGCCGCCGGTGACCGGATCACCTCGATCCGGGTCAACGGCGCGCTGATCGACCCGGCGAAGTCCTACCGGATCGGAACGTTCAGCTTCCTGGCAACTGGCGGCGACAACTTCCGGATCTTCACGTCCGGCACCGGCACCAAGGACTCCGGACTCGTGGACCGCGACGCGTGGATCAAGTACCTGCAGGCGCACAGCCCCGTCTCGCCGGACTTCGCGCGCCGCTCGGTGGCCGTGGTGAACACCACCGCAGCCGAGGTCAAGGGCGGGGACTCCATCACCCTGGCGGTCTCCAAGCTGGACCTCACCTCGCTGGGCAGCCCGGTGAACACCTCGCTGCGCGCCGAGTTCACGGATTCGAAGGGCATCGTCACGGCACTCGGCACGGTACCGGTTTCCGCCGGTGCGGCCACGGTGAACGTGTTGGTTCCCGCGGGTGCGGCAGCCGGCGCGGGCACCCTGGTGCTTACCGCCGTCGAATCCGGCACCGTGGTGAAGGCGAACGTCCCGGTCGCGGCCAGCACGCCGGTCCCGCCGAAGTGCACCGCACCGGTTCCGCCGACGAAGTGGTACGACCTCAAGGGCTGGATCAAGTACTCCATCGCCTGGCTCCAGTACCAGAAGTGCCTCAGGGGCTAGCTTCCACGCCCTGACCCAGTGAGCATGCCCTCCCCCGGGCCGCAGCGGTGGACATATAGCCAATATGTCCATTGCTCAGCCGGGACGGAGGGCATGCTCATTTTTGCGGGCGCAAGCGCCTGGTGACAATGTGACGGATGTTAGCAATGTGACGTGGCCGCGTTCACTACCCGCTGGTAGCGTCTGGAGCATGGGTAGGGGAAAGTTCCACCGGGCGGTCGGCCTCGTCATTGCTGTCCTGGCGTCCACCGGGGCCACGCTGCTCTGGTTCGCGGTCATCGCCGGCGGCCCGGACATGGCCGACGCCCCGACCCACGAAGCCATCGTCGGCGTCTGGAGTTTGCTCTACAACACTGACAGTCCGGGTCCGCGTGTGATACTCGCCGCCATGGCGCTCGCGCTGACGATGGCCGCCAGCGTCGCGCTCCTTGAACGCAGGATCACCACGAGAAGCCGCCGGTCCTCGAACCCGGCCATCACACCCCTGGCACCCAAAGTGGTGATGGCGGCAACGCACGGCGACTTTGCCGGGCCCGTCACGGTGACCGTCCTGATCCCTGCCCACAACGAGGAAGCTTCCCTTCCTTCAACGCTCGCGTCCCTGCTGGCCCAGTCGCACCGGCCTGACCGCATTATCGTGGTCGCAGACAACTGCACCGACTCGACCGCCGACGCCGCCCGCCGGGCCGGCGTCGAGGTCATCGAGTCCGCCGGCAACACCCAGAAGAAGGCCGGCGCCCTCAACCAGGCGCTCACAGGGCTGCTTCCGGGGCAGGGCGAGAATGACGTTGTTATGGTGATGGACGCCGATACCCAGCTCGACGACGGCTTCCTCGCCGCCGACGTCACCCGCTTCACCGAGGACCGGGCGCTGATGGCCGTCGGAGGGCTCTTCTACGGCGAGGAAGGGCACGGCCTGCTGGGACAGTTCCAGCGCAACGAATACATCCGGTACGGACGCCAGATCCGTCGACGGCGAGGCCGGGTGTTTGTCCTCACCGGCACCGCCTCGCTGTTCCGGCCACGCGCGCTTCGCACCGTCGCCGGGCAACGCGGCGATTCCCTTCCCGGCAATGCAGGCGATTTTTACGACACCGCTGCACTGACTGAGGACAACGAGCTGACCATCGCGCTGAAGTCCCTCGGAGCGCTGATGATCTCACCTTCGGAATGCACCGTGGTCACCGAACTGATGCCGAGCCGGCAGATGCTCTGGGCCCAGCGGCTCCGCTGGCAGCGGGGCGCCCTCGAGAACATCGGCGAGTACGGGATCACGCCGCAGACCCTGCGCTACTGGGCGCAGCAGCTGGGGATCGGCTACGGCGTCATCGCCTTGGGCTGCTACCTTGTGCTGCTGTTGCTGATGGTGCTGTCCCTGGACGACTGGATCTGGTTCCCGTTCTGGGTGGGGCTCGGCATCGTCTTTATCGTCGAACGCGTTGCCACGGTCTGGCACGGCGGCTGGCGCGCACGGCTCCTGGCCATGCTGCTCCTGCCCGAACTCTTCTTCGATATGTTCCTGAACATCGTCTACGTCAAGGGGATCATCGACATTTCCCTGGGCCGGACCGCCCACTGGAAACACCTCACCCACCCGACGTCCGGGACCGGAACCCCGGTCAGGGTGGGCCCGTGATGCCCAACGTCGTGGTTCCCGCCGGCATCCTGCTCCCGGAGTCGTTCCTGCACAGTCAGTGGTTCGCCATCATGGCGACCTTTGTGGCGATCAATACTGTCATGTATGCGGCCCTGGCTGTCTCGAAGATCCTGCCCAAGCTACACCGTCCGAACTGGCTCCGGCGCCGTCACGAACGCTCCGAGACCCGCAGCATCTACCCCGAGGCGCCGAAGTAACGGTTTCCAGCCAGGGACATGCCCTCCCCCGGGCCGCAGCGCTGGACATATGGCCCATATGTCCACCGCTCAGCCCGGACGGAGGGCATGCTCATTCGTGCTTGGGCCCGTCTGGACCCGAGGAGCCGAGGATGGCCCGGGCGATCTCGTCGGCATCCCGCAGGGTGCGCTGGCCGCTGCGGTAGACGGGTCCGCTCTTTTGCCGGGCCTCGGCCGCGATGGCGGTTCCCCACTGCACGGCGGAGAGCTGCAGTCCCAGGACGTACAGGCCGTCCGTCACCGAGCCGTTGGCGCCCAGCGGCCGGTACGGATGCGGCGCCACGTCCAGCCCGGACGTCGGCACGGGCGTTCCTTCCGCCGTCATCATGAGCCTCGGGCGGACCAGGCCTTCGGCGAGCAGCTGCTCCAGCAGGGGTGATTCGTTGACCGCGACCCTGTTGGCCGGCGCCAGCGCCTCGACCATGGCTGCGGCAGCCACCACGTCCCCGCTGCCGTCGTCCGTGCCGTTCCCCACCCAGGGCGATACGGCCGTAAAGGTCCCCGCTTTGCGGTCCACACCGAACTTCGGGTCCGGCCCGACGAACCGGACGACGCCGGCGCTGACCAGGGCCGCGAGCTGTTGGGCCCGCAGCGCGGGCGGCCCGCTGGCCAGGCCTTCCACGAACGATTCGAACCAGCCGCGGAGCCCGGCCACCCACGATTCATCGGTGATGCCGCCGTCCGCGACGGCGGTCTTGAGCACCGCCCGGCCATGGTGCAGGGCCCCGATGGTCATCTTCACCGGGTCACCCTCCCCCAGTGCGGATCGCCGGGCGTCGTCGAGCAGATACTCGACGACGGCGTTGTCGAGTTCTGCGCGGGAGGCGAATGACCTGCCGGCCAGCGGTGCCGCCAGTCCCAGGAGGTTGAGCCGGTGGGCGGGACGGAGGTGGACCTCCAGGACGGAGTCCACCTGGTTTTCCCATTTCGCGGCGGAGTGCGCGTGGGGGTGCAGGGCCTCCTCCAGGTCCTTCAGGAACTCCTTCGCTTCCGTGAGGATGGCCCCCGGCTGCGAGCGCGCCAGCGTGGAGTAGTAGGCCCAGAGGGCATCGCGGTGCAGGAGGGGCCAGAGGTCGTGGTCGAAGGCGGGCCGGATTCCCGCCTCCGCGAATTTCGCCAGGGCGCTTTCGGTGCAGTACCTGAGCGTCACGGCGTCGGGGTAGTAGCCGGCGAGGGTTGCCTTTGCCCGGTACGGGGTGCCGCGCCGGGAGGCGGCGATGATCAGCGGTTCGCGGCCGGAGGGGAGGTAGCTCATTCCGCCGTCCTCGCCGGGCAGGAACCGCCCGCCGCGGCCTTCGGTCAGCTGGCCCATGGCATCAAAGAAGTTCAGGCCCATGCCGCGCACCAGCACCGGCTTGACGGCCGGCACGAGCGACCAGTCGACGTCGGCCGGAGCAGCCGGCGGCAGGTACAGCAGCCCGAATTCCTCGGCTGCCGCACGGAGTTCGCGCTGTTCGGGGTTGAGCCGGGATTCGAGGTGGCCGAGGGCCAGCACCACGGAATCAACGGTGAGGGCCGCGCCGTTGGCCAGTCCGACGTCGAACCTCACACGGCCGTCGTCCACTTCGCCAGC
>NZ_AUPJ01000507.1:0-6547 GCF_000427315.1 Arthrobacter sp. TB 26 | reverse complement strand
TGGCGGACGGATGTCGCCGTCGTGCTGTGGAAATCCACCGTGGCGCCGGCGGGGAGGCGGGACAGCAGCTCGTCCACGGTGGAGCGCAGGTAGCGGCCGTACAGGGCACGGCTGGGGAAGTCCGCCGCACCCAGTCCGGACAGTTCGGCGCGCTCCTCGGCGGTGAGGGAAGGGTGCGGCTGCTCGCGCTGCAGTTCACGCCACCGGTCGAAGGTGTGGCCGGCGAGCGGGCGCGCGAGATCCGGGTCCTCGGGAATGACGGTGGGGTAGAACGACTGCGTGTTCATCAGGTACAGCCGGGACTGGCCCGGCTGCCAGACGTGACCCGGCCCCGCGGGATAGGGGTCAATGACGTCAACGTGCAAGGTGGCGCCCGGTCGGGCGGGCGCCCAGTTGGCCAGCAGCCGCTCCAGCACGCTCGTGCCCCGGGGACCGGCGCCAATCACTGCCGTCCGGATGCTCTGCGATATGCCCACGGCATCCAGCGTATCCGCAACAGGCTGGCAGCCCGGACCCGCCGGATCCGCCCGGCACCGCTTCCGGGGCCTGCGGCTTGACTTGCTACTGGCGCGCCGATGTTGCTTGGATGGAAAAATGACCACCGCCGAAGCTGCTCCCCCGCCCGCGTCCGACCGTCCCACCGCGTCAACCGCGTCAACCGCGTCCGCTGCGAAGGGCACCGCCGCCGAACCCGTCGACGAGAACATCTGGCTCGAGGAGATCTACGGCGACGAACAGCTCGCCTGGGTCCGGGAACAGAACGCCCGGACCGAAGAGCTGCTGGAGGACCCGGACTACGCCGGCCTGGAAAGCAGCATCCTCGAGGTGCTCGACTCGACCGACCGGATCGCCATGGTGGGCAAGCACGGCGAGTGGTACTACAACTTCTGGAAGGACCGGGAGAACCCGAAGGGCCTGTGGCGCCGGACCCGCTGGGACAGCTACCGCGGCGGATCACCGGACTGGGACGTCCTGCTGGATGTGGACGCCCTGGCCGCGGCGGAAGGCGAGGAGTGGGTGTTCCACGGGGCCAACTTCCTGCGCCCGGCCGGGGGCGAGCCGCACCGGCTGGCGCTGCTGGCCCTTTCCCCCGACGGCGGCGACGCGAACCGCTACCGCGAGTTCGACGTCGAGACCCGCACCTTCGTGGACCCGGCAGCCGGCGGCTTTGACCTGCCGACCGCCAAGGGCAACGCCTCCTGGCTGGACGCGGACACCCTGCTGGTGTCCAGCACGGCAGACGGGCTGCCGAGCACCACGTCCTCCTACGCCCGGACCGGCGTCACGCTGCGCCGCGGCGGGTCCCTGGCCACGGCCGAACGGCTGTTCGAAATCCCTGAAGACCACATGATGGCACTCGTGGCGCACGACTCCACCCCGGGCTTCGAGCGGACCTTCGCCGTGGACTGGATCAGCTTCTTCGAGAAGACCACCTCGGTGCTGCGCGACGGGCAGTGGGTGCAGATCGATGTCCCGGTGGATGTGAACCTCAGCGCGCACCGTGACTGGCTGCTCTTCCGGCCGCAGCGCGACTGGGCCCTCGGGACAACGACCTACCCGGCAGGGTCCCTGCTCGCGGCCGGGTTCGAGGCCTTCCTTGCCGGCAGCCGGGAGCTGTCCGTGCTGTTCACCCCTGATGAGCACACCTCCCTGCAGTCCTGGAGCTGGACCCGGGACTTCCTGCTGCTGAACCTGCTCCGCGACGTTTCCTCGGAGATCCGGGTCCTCGATCCCCAGCAGCCCGGGACGGACACCGCCTGGGCGTCCACCGTGCTGGACGCCTGCCCGCCGCTGCACGACGTCAACGCCTACGCCGTCGACGACGAGGACACCGCCGGGGACTCTGATGAGGACGGGACCGACGGCGCCGCACCGGTCTCCGAGGCGGAGGCTCCCGGCGCGGGGAACGACTTCTGGCTCGTGGCCACCGGCTTCACCACACCGAGTACCCTCACCCGCGGGACCCTGAAGCGTGCCGCCCAGGGCGCGGGCGTGGACAGCACCCACGAAGTGGTCCGGTCCTCGCCGTCGTTCTTCAACGAAGCGGCCTACGAGGTCCAGCAGCACTTTGCGGTGTCCAAGGACGGCACGCGGGTGCCGTATTTCCAGGTGGCGTCCAAGGACTTGGTGCTGGACGGCCAGAACCCCACGCAGCTTTCCGGTTATGGCGGCTTCGAAATCTCCCGGACTCCCGCCTACAGCGGCGCGGTCGGCCGCGCATGGCTGGAACGCCGCACGGAGGAATCCGCCGGGCACGAGGGCGACGCCCCGCATACCCGCGGCGGCGTCTACGTCGTGGCCAACATCCGCGGCGGCGGCGAATACGGACCCTCCTGGCACCGGGCTGCCCTGCAGGAGAAGCGGCACCGGGCCTACGAGGACTTCGCAGCCGTGGCGGCGGACCTGATCTCCCGGGGCGTGACCTCCCGCGGGCGGCTCGGCTGCGTGGGCGGCTCCAACGGCGGCCTGCTGGTGGGGAACATGCTCACCCGGTACCCGGAACTTTTCGGCGCCGTCTCCTGCGGGGTCCCGCTGCTGGACATGCGCCGCTACACCAAGCTGTCCGCCGGCTACTCCTGGATTGCCGAATACGGGGACCCGGACGTTCCCGAGCAGTGGGAGTTCATCAAGACGTTCTCCCCGTACCACCTGCTCAAGGACGGGGTGGACTACCCGGAGACGTTCATCTGGACGGCCACCTCGGATGACCGTGTGGGGCCGGTCCAGGCACGCAAGATGGCCGCCCGCATGCAGGCGATGGGCATCCCCAACGTCTGGTTCCACGAGGCGCTGGAAGGCGGCCACGCCGGCGCCTCGGACAACCGGCAGGCCGCGGCACTTCAGAGCCGAAGCCAGCACTTCCTGTGGCGGGCACTGGCGGGCCGCGGCGCCTGATGGCGGGAAGCTGCCGGCGAAGGCAACGCGGGGTCAGATCGCGCCGGTGCAGGGGCCCGGCATGGGCGCGAAATGACCCCGCGCTGGCCGTTTTGCACTGCATGGCACCTTCTGCGTATCCTTGGTTGGCTAGTTAATAGCAAATGGAGACGTGCCAGAGCGGCCGAATGGGCTTCACTGCTAATGAAGTGTGGGGCACAACTCCACCGGGGGTTCAAATCCCCCCGTCTCCGCGTTTGGCCCCGGTCCCTGGACCGGGGCCTTTTGCGTCCCCGGCGCGTCCGGGTGCCGGACACCGGACGCCGTCCCGGACGCCCGGATGGCAGGATAAGCCCATGTCGAGCAACCCCGGGTCGGGCAACAGCGCGTATGACGCGATCATCGTAGGCGGCGGCCACAACGGCCTGGCCGCGGCAGCCTACCTGTCCAAAGCCGGGCGGTCGGTCCTGCTGCTGGAGAAGCTTGAGCATCCCGGCGGCGCCGCGGTGTCGGCCCGGGCGTTCACCGGCGTCGACGCCAACCTCTCGCGGTACTCGTACCTCGTGAGCCTGCTCCCGCAGCAGGTCATCGACGACCTTGGCCTGCGCATCCGGCTGGCGCGGCGCCGGTACTCGTCCTATACCCCCGACCCGCACGACGGCCGGAGCGCCCTGCTGATCGACAACGGGGATGCGGCCGCCACCGCGGCGTCCTTTGCCGCCGTCGGGGCTCCGGAGAGCGAATTCCGCGCCTTCACCGAGTTCTACGCCGGCTGCCGCCGGCTCACCGGGGCCCTCTGGCCCACGATGACGTCGCCGCTGCCGACCCGCTCCGAGGCGAGGAACCTCGCAGCGCGGGCCGGGGCGGAGGAGGCCTGGAATGCCATGATCGAACGGCCCATCGGGGACAGCATCGCCCGCTCGCTCCAGCACGACCTGGTCCGCGGCGTGGTGCTGACGGACGCCCTGATCGGCACTTTTGCCCGGGCAGACGACGAGGACCTGCAGCAGAACATCTGCTTCCTGTACCACCTGGTCGGCGGCGGGACGGGTGACTGGGACGTGCCTGTCGGCGGGATGGGCGCAGTGTCCGGGGAGCTGGAACGGGCTGCCCGCGAGGCCGGGGCGACAATGCTGACGTCCGCGGATGTCACCGCCGTCCGCCCGGGAGGCGTGGTCAGCTATCAACACGACGGGGCAGAGCACACGGCCACGGCGTCATGGGTCCTCGCCAACGTGGCCCCGGTGGTGCTGGACCGGCTCAGGACCGCCTCCCGCCCGGCTGCCCCAAGCACCACACTGAACCCGAACCATCTCCGGGAGGGCGCGCAGGTCAAGGTGAACCTGCTCCTGAAGCGGCTTCCCCGGCTGCTGGATCCGGCCGTCAGCCCGGAAGCGGCCTTCGGCGGGACCTTCCACATCAATGAGACCTGGTCGCAGCTCGACGCCGCCTCCCTCGCCGCCGCGGCCGGAACCGTCCCGGACCCGCTGCCGTGCGAGATCTACTGCCATTCGCTCACGGACCCCAGCATCCTGTCCCCGGAGCTGCGGGCCGCCGGCGCGCAGACCCTCACCGTGTTCGGCCTGCATGTCCCGGACCGGCTGATCACGGCGGAAAACAATGACCGACGCCGGGCGGAACTGCAGGCGGCCGTCCTGAAGTCCCTGAATTCGGTCCTGGCCGAGCCCGTTGAGGACCTGCTGCTCACCGGGCCGGACGGGCAGCCCTGCATCGAAACCAAGACCACCCTGGATATTGAACGTGCCGTCGGCATGCCGCGGGGCAACATCTTCCACGGCGGCCTCGACTGGCCGTTTGTCGAGGACAACGATCCCCTGGACACCCCGGCCCGGCGCTGGGGCGTCGCGACGGATGACCCGCGGATCCTGCTCTGCGGCTCGGGTGCCCGGCGCGGCGGTGCCGTCAGCGCCATCGGCGGACACAATGCGGCCATGGCAGTGCTGGAGTCCGGGCCAGTTGAGTCCGGGGCGCGTGAATCCGATCCGCTGGAGTCCGGCCGTGTCTCCCGTGACTGAGCCTGGCGCCGGAGCGGGCCCTGCATGAGTGAGCCCTCGCCGCCTCACGGCACGCCTCCCAGCACACCCGTTGACAGGTGGAGCCCCCGCCTGGCCCTGCTGGTCGCTGCGACGTTCTTTATGGAGTTCCTGGACGGCACCGTCCTGACCACCGCGATCCCCAGCATCGCGGCGGACTTTTCGGTCCCTTCAGCGGACGTCAACATCACCATGACCGCCTACCTGATGACGGTGGCGATGGGGATTCCGCTCAGCGGCTGGCTGGCCGAACGCGTCGGCGCGCGGCGCGTGTTCTGCCTCGCCATTGCGACGTTCACGGTGGCTTCCCTGCTGTGCGCGCTCAGCCAGGACCTGGCCATGCTGACCATGAGCCGGGTGCTGCAAGGCGCGGGTGGCGCCATGATGGTCCCCGTGGGCACCCTTGTGGTGCTCCGCGGGACAGCAAAGAAGGATCTGCTCCGCGCCACGGCCTACCTGGTGTGGCCCGGTCTGCTGGCCCCTGTCCTCGCCCCGCTCATCGGAGGCGCGCTCACGACATTCCTGTCCTGGCACTGGATCTTCCTGATCAATCTCCCCCTGGGACTCGCAGCGTTCCTCGCGGCGCTGCGGCTGGTTCCCACCGCCCCGGGCGACCGCACGCGACGCCTGGACTGGCTGGGGCTGGCCCTCACCACCCTGGGCGTGGGAGCCGTCGTGGTCGGCCTGGAGCTGGCCGGCGGCCGCGGGTCCGGCGCCCTCGCGGCGCTCAGCATTACCGCAGGTGCGCTGTTCCTGGCCGCGGCGGTCTGGTGGATGCGGCGGGTCAGCTCCCCCTTGTTCGACCTGGGCGTCTTTTCCGCCCGGACGTTCCGCGCCACGGCGACCGGCGGCTTCATCTACCGCCTGACCATCAGTGCCGTGCCCTTCCTGCTGCCGCTGATGTTCCAGAACGGCTTCGGCTGGGATCCGCTGCGCGCCGGTGTCCTCGTCGCGGCGGTGTTCGTTGGCAATATCGGGATCAAACCGGCCACCACCCCGCTCATCCGGCGCTTCGGCTTCAAACCGGTGCTGGTCTTCGCCTCCCTGGCGTCGGCGGCAACCTTTGCGCTGTGCGCCCTGCTCGACGCCGGCACCCCGGAGCCGCTGATCTTTGCACTGCTCGTGGCCAGCGGGGCCTTCCGGTCCATCGGTTTCTCGGCCTACGCCTCGGTGCAGTACGCCGACGTCGTTCCCGCCCAGCTGCCCTCCGCCAACGCCGTGTCCGCGACCCTCGTGCAACTCGCGGCGGCGGCCGGGATCGCGATCGGCGCCCTGCTGATCCGGGCCTTCCCGGCCGGCGGCCCTTTACTGGGCGCGGCGGCTGCTTCCGCAGGGGATCCGGTGGCACCGTACCGGGCGGCGTTCCTTACGATTGCGGTGCTCATGCTCCTGAGCACCCTGGACAGCCTGACGCTGCCACGGCACGCCGGAGCCGAGGTCAGCCGCCCTGGCCAAGCACCAGCGGCAGCACGGCCCCGGCGCCCGCGAGCCTGAGCGCACGGCCGGCGACGGTCACAGTCCAGCGGCTGTCGACCAGATCGTCGATCAGCATCACGCTCTGGCCCCGGATCCCGGCCAGGGCCGCTTCCAGTTCCGGCCCCACCACGAGACGGTCCCAG
>NZ_AUPJ01000506.1 GCF_000427315.1 Arthrobacter sp. TB 26 | reverse complement strand
GCCGGAGGCGCCACGGGCTGGGGAGTGCCGGGCTGCGTGGGAGATTGCTTCGGGGAGCTGCTCGGCTCCGGATCGTCCGGCTCCCCGGAGGAGGTGGGCTGCGGGGAGGGACTCGACGGCGAAGGACTCGGCGTGGGCTGCTTCGCGGGTGCGAACAGGCCGTCAACCAGGCCGCCGAGGTCAAGGGACAGCAAGTCTGTCGCTGTGGGAACTGCGGCAGAAACGGAACCAGAGGCGGCGACGCCTGTGGCTGCTTGTGAGGCGGGTGCCCCTGCTGAGAGAGCCAGTACCACTCCGAGCGCTGCAGCTGCCGTGCCGCGCCGAAGTCCCCCATGGTGACCGGCCTGCGTTTTTTGGACGTGGGACCTGTGAGTAACCATGGTCATCGACACTAGCCTTCGGAGGACGTCCGGGAAAATTTGCTGTTCCCCTCGTTTCCGGGTACCCGCGACCCGTTTCCGGGTACCCGGGATCGGGTGTGGCGCCCGGACGACAGGGCTCCGGCGCAGCTCAGGAGAGCAGCTGCCGGACCTGTTTCGGCGTGTCGGCCACGATCGCCGCGAGGCCGTTGCCGGACAGCCAGCCGCCGACCATGACCAGCGTGCCGTCCGCCGCGCAGATGCTGCGCACCTCGGCGACCCGGCGCTTATGCCCCAGCGAAGCGAAGGGCAGTGCCCCGCCCCAGCGCACGACGTCCCAAGCCACCACATCCCCGGCGGTTATCGGGACGGAAAGCAGCGAGGAGGCGTCCTCCAGGGCGGCCTCGAACAGCTCCGCGTCCGTGCGGGGCTCAGGCCGGTCCTTGGCTCCGTGCCGGGCGTCGCCTCGCCCGTAGGACAACCGGACAACGTGGGTGCCGGGGCCGGCCTTGGCTGCAAGCCACTCCCATTTGGCGGTGGCGTGGGTGAGTGCCTTGGCCTGGATTCCCGGGCTCTGCGGCGCGACAAGGACCCCGGTGCCGCGCGGCCGGGCGTCGAGCTGGGGCAGATCCACCACGAGTGTGACGAGGCTGACGTCGGGTCCTGCCTCGGGGCGGAGGGCGGAGAGTTCCGGCAGGGCGCCGGCGAGCAGTCCGACGGCGGCCGGGCCTTCCACGGCGACCACCAGCAACCCG
>NZ_AUPJ01000505.1:2499-3670 GCF_000427315.1 Arthrobacter sp. TB 26 | reverse complement strand
CCCGCCTGACCAGCGTGCCGACGTCGTGCCCGGCGCTGCGCAGGGTGCTGGAAATGGCGGTTCCGATCAGCCCTGAGGCTCCGGCAATAATGATTCGCATGATCCATCTCACCATGCCCGGCACGGCAGGGATACCTCCCGGGCCGGGAGGCCCGTCTTGACTATGATCTAACGATGACCTCTTCGAGTTACTTCCGTTTCCCGCATCTGCACGGCGATCTGGTCACTTTCGTGGCCGAGGACGACGTCTGGATTGCGCCCCTAGGCGGCGGCCGCGCCTGGCGCGTTTCCTCGCTGCAGCTGCCGGCCCGCAACCCCCGCTTCACGCCGGACGGCAAGCGCCTGGTATGGACGGTCGTTCAAGGTACGGCCCCGGAAGTTGTCACCGCGGACGTCGACGGCGGCGGGTACCGGCAGTTGAGCTACTTCGGCCACGCCACGACCAAGGTCAAGGGCTTCACCCCCGACGGCGACGTCCTGGTCACGAGCGCCTTCCGCCAGGCCGACAGCCGGCACACCCACGCCTACAGCCTGCCCGTGACGGGGGGCTGGGCCACTGAACTCCCGTTGGGACCGGTGGAATCCGTCGCGTTCGGACCGGTCGTCGGCGACGAACGCCCCGTGGTCCTCGCCAGCGTGCTCTCGCGGGAGCCGGCATGGTGGAAGCGCTATCGTGGCGGGGCCGCCGGCAAGCTGTGGATCGACGCCGACGGAAACGGCGAATTCGAACGCCTTGCCGCCGGGCTCGACGGCAACCTGACCGACCCCATGTGGGTCGACGGCCGGATCGCCTTCCTGTCCGACCACGAGGGCTACGGAAACCTTTACTCCGTGCTGCCCAACGGCTCTGACCTGCGCCGTCACACGGACCACGAGGACTTCTACGTCCGGCATGCCGCCACCGACGGCCGGCGCGTCGTCTTCGAATCGGCCGGTGAGCTGTGGCTGCTGCCGGACCTCGGCTCGGACGCCGTCAAACTCGGGATTTCGCTGGGCTCCGCTTCCCAGGCCCGCCGCACCGCACCGCTGAAGCCGTCACGGCACCTGGGCGACGTGGTTCCGGACCGCACCGGCGGCTCCAGCGCCGTGGAGGCCCACGGCACCCTGCACTGGCTGCGGCACAAGGACGGCCCCTCGCGCGTCCTGGAAGCCACCCCCGGCGTCCGGGCAC
>NZ_AUPJ01000505.1:0-2489 GCF_000427315.1 Arthrobacter sp. TB 26 | reverse complement strand
CCCCTTCGGCGCGGGCCGGATCGCCTACGTTGCCGACCACGACGGCGTAGAAGCCCTGTACCTGAAGGCAATCGCCGCGCCCCTGGGCGTCGGACCGCAGGATTCCCCGGCCGTCCCGGCGCCGCAGAAGGCAGCCCTGCCGGAGGGGGATTCCGGCGCCGCCCCATCCCTGCCCAGGCCCGTCCCGGCTGCGTCCTTCACCCGGGGTGACGCCGTGGCCGCGGTCCCGGCACCATCGGCGGAGGGAACCGGCCGCACGGGCACCGCAGACGCCACCGCCGACGCCGCAGACTCCGCCGGACCGGCGGAGGGAAATACCCCGGCGCAGCACGGCGCGTCCCACGAGCTGACCCGGATCGATTTTCCCAAACCGACGCGTGCCAGCGCCATTGAGGCCAGCCCGGACGGCAACTGGCTCGCCGTCGGCACCGCTTTCGGTGACATCTACCTCGCCGACACCCGGACGGGCGCGCTGTCCCTCGTGAGCAGCATCGGCGAGGGCAGTATCGAAGGCTTCAGCTGGTCCCCGGACTCGGCCTGGCTGGGCTGGTCCGAGCCGGTCACGTCCTTCGGCTCCCGCAGCCGGCTGCGCCTCACCGCGGTCGAGGACGACGCCGCGGCGGAGGGGACGCGCACCATCATCGACGTCACCGACGGCCGCTTCCGCGACGAGTCGCCGTCGTTCACCCCCGACGGCAAGTTCCTCGCATTCCTCTCCAACCGCAGCTTCGACCCGGTCTACGACGGACACTCCTTCGACCTGTCCTTCCCGAGCCCGATCAAGCCCTATCTCGTCGCCCTCGCCGCGGACACCCCCTCGCCGTTCGGCCCGGGCGTTGACCTGCCGGAGGACGCCGGCGCCACGGACGGCGCTGCCACCGACGCCGCCACCGACGGCTCTGTGAAGGACCAGGTTCCCGCGGTCCGGGTCGACGCCGAAGGCCTCGCGCACCGCGTCATCAGCGTGCCCGTGCCGCAGGGAAACTACTCCGCCCTCACGGCCACTGCCGGGGCCCTGCTCTGGCTCGACAGTGAGCTCTCGGGGGTCACCGGCGAGGGCCGCGCCAGCCTCGAGGACAAAAACGCGGCACCCTCCCTCGTCCGCTTCGAGCTTGCCCGGCGCAAAACCACCACCATCGTGGATGCCGTCGACAGCTACCGGCTCTCCGGCGACGGCGAGAAGGTGGTGGTCCTGCAGGACAAGCAGATCCGCGTCGCGCCCGCCAACGCCAAGGCTGACGAGGAGTCCGGCCAGCTGGTCAAGGTGGACCTCGGCCGCATCCGCGTGCAGCTCGATCCGCTCAGCGTCTGGGGCCAGGCCTTCGATGAAGCCTGGCGGCTCCAGCGCGACTTCTTCTGGACGGAAGACATGGCCGGGCAGGACTGGGATTCCGTGCACGCCCGCTACCGTCCGATTGTGGACCGCCTGGGCTCGCACGACGACCTCGTGGACCTGCTCTGGGAGCTCCACGGCGAACTGGGCACCTCCCACGCCTACGTCCGTCCGGCCGCCGTCACCGAGAACGGCAGCAACGGCCAGGGCCGCCTCGGCGCCGACCTGGCGTTCACCGGCGGGGGCTGGGAGATCACCCGGATCCTCGCGGGGGAGTCGTCGGACCCGCTCGCCACGTCGCCGCTGACCCGCCCGGGTGCTGATGTGAAACCCGGCGATGTGCTGCTGGCGATCGATGGCGTGGAACTTACCGAAGCGCGTACCCCGGCCATGCAGCTGGTCGGCGCTGCGGGACGCGCCGTCGAGCTCACCCTGCGCAACGGCGCCGGGCATGGAAGCCGGGCCGGGAAGCAACGCCGTGTCGCCGTCGTCCCGGTCCGCGACGAGGAACGGCTGCGGTACCAGGAATGGGTGGCCGCCAACCGCCGGACTGTCCGGCAGGCCTCGCAGGGTACCTTCGGCTACCTGCACATTCCCGACATGATGGCCAACGGCTGGGCCCAGCTGCACCGCGACCTTGACACCGAGACCGCCCTCGACGGACTGATCGTCGACGTCCGCCGCAACCGGGGAGGGCACACCTCCCAGCTTGTCGCGGAACTCATCGGCCGCAAGGTCACCGGCTGGAGCATGCCGCGCGGGGAGAAGCCGCGGACGTACCCGCACCACGCACCGCGCGGTCCCGTCATCATCCTGACCGACGAATTCGCCGGCTCCGACGGCGACATCATCACCCAGGTGTCCAAGCTGCGTGGAATCGGCCCGGTCATCGGCACCCGGACCTGGGGCGGCGTCGTCGGCATCGACAACCGCTTCGCCCTGGCTGACGGGACCGGCGTGACGCAGCCGCGCTACGCCACCTGGTTCTCCGGCGGTGTGGGGTGGGGTGTCGAGAACTTCGGCGTTGCCCCCGACATCGAAGTGACCTTCCCGCCGCACGCCTACGCCGCCGGTACCGACCCGCAGCTGGAATATGGCATCGGAGCGCTCAAGGAAATGATCCAGGAGCTGCCCACCGACCGGCCGCCGCTGCGCG
>NZ_AUPJ01000504.1:13131-33411 GCF_000427315.1 Arthrobacter sp. TB 26 | reverse complement strand
CGGACATTTCCTTGAGCAGGTCCGCGTCGGTATTGCTGAGGGTGTCGCAGGCCTCGTGGTAACAGGAGTCCAGCTTCTTGCCGGCCACTCCGCCGTAGGACTGCACCTGGGCCTTGGTCTTCTTTTCCACATCGCCGCTGAACAGCCCGCCGCCGGGAATGCCGGCCTGCAGGAACGCGTCGTAGTCGGAGCCGCCGTCAAAGGGCGTGGTTTCCGCCGGCAGCGAGTTGTCCTGGAAGAAGCGGAAGAAGACCTTTTCGATCTGTTTCGAACCATTTGGCCCGGCGTGACCGAAATCCGAGCCGTCGCCGTCGTGGATGGACCGCACCCCGTTCGGGGAGGCCATCATGTCCACGTTCAGGTTGGCAACGGTCTGGGCCTTCTCGGCCTTGCTGAGCTCATCGACATAGTGCTGGGAACCGTAGAGGCCGTCCTCCTCGCCGCCCCAGAACGCAAACCGGACCCGGTTCACCGGGGTGATTCCGGTCTCCTTCATCCACTTCGCGATCTCAATGATGGCCGCGACCCCGGAGCCGTTGTCGTTGATGCCCGGGCCCTCGGGCACGGAGTCCAAATGCCCGCCCACCACCACGGTGTTCTCGGCACTGCCGCCGCTGTCGGCCAGGATGTTGAAGCTCTCCACCTGCTTCCGGTTCCTGCCCTCGCCGCGGAAGGTGAAGGTCTGCCGGACGGGGTTGTACCCGGCAGCGCGCAGCTGCTCCTCGACGTAGCGGGCGGATTCCTCATACCCGGACGTCCCGGACGCGCGGTTGCCGCCGTTGTCATCAGCAATGCGCTGCAGCGCTTCCAGATGGCCCGTCATTCCCCGGCCCTTGAACGCCTCCAGCACCGCGCGCGCATCCACCCCGGCTACGGGCTCCAGCCGGGGAGCCGCAGTGCTGGGGACCGTGGACTTACTGGTTGGGCCGATGGGGCCCGTGGATTTACTCGTTGGGCCACTGGTCACGCCGTCGGACGGAAAGCCGATGGGGGACCCGGCCGCGGACTCTGACGTACAGGCCGTCGCAGACAGCAGCAACGCAGCGAGGACTGACGGAAGTACGTGCTTGCGCAGAGTCAACATGCTGGGAAACCCGTCATTAGTCGGTTTCAGGTCGAATAATCAGGACGCTCGCCACTGACGGCCGGTAGGTCGCGGTCACCATTGAATCCGTGAATACCACTATCAGTTACGTCCATTCTTGTTGTTCCCGCTGTCTCTTCAATAGCGCTTCCCTGTGAAAATGCTGTGCGAATGGGTGTCGGCAGGATTCCCCGGGGCGAACTCAACGGCCCGCCTTCCGCTGGCCGCGAGGGCGGCCTGCAGCCGGGAGAGCACCTCCGAGGGCGGACCGCCCGCAGTGATGCTGGTGAACCTGGGGAATTCGGGGAGTGATTGATAGGCGCCTCGCAGGCATTCCAGATCCTCGAGGCGCTCGGAGTCGGTGCCCCGGGCGGCGACCCTTGCATGGGCCTCGTGGGGGTCAACGTCCAGGTAGACGACCAGGTCAGGTTGGGGGAGTGTTCTGATCAGGAAGGGCAGCAAACGTCCCCGGGGAAGTCCGTGCATCTTGCGCAGTGCGAGCTGACAGTGAAGGTGCCGATCCATGACGGCCAAGCCCTGAAAACGCCGGGCGCGGCGGTGTGAATTAAGGACGTTGACTGTGCGGACTGCCGTCTCAAGGAAATCCGCAAGCCGTGTGGGCATACGGACTCCCAGCGTGGCACTCATCAGCGACATCCTCCGGCGACCCGCATAGTTGGGGAGAAACAGGGCGCTTTTCCCGGCCTGGCGGGCGGCATCGACAAGGGCTTGGGCCGCCGTCGTTTTCCCCGACCCGTCAATTCCGGTGAGCACGATCAGCAAGCAGTCTCCTTTGGTGGGTGTGGGTGTCAGGCCGCTACCTAACCCAACGATCGAAGGCCCCACTTGATCCCGGCCGCTCCCGGGCGCTGAACGCGGGCGTGCGATAGGGGCGGTGGTTCAGGCGGGAGTATTCAGAGATTGTGGGCCAGCAACTCGAGCCCGATCACCACCATGCTCAACACCACTTCAGCGAGCACAATCACGGCTTTGAGGTGGACCGGCAGTTCGAGCCGCCGGATTGCGAGGTAGCCGATGACGAGGAGGGTCACAACGAGAACCACCACTGCCCATTGAAGTGCCACAGCCGTCGACCAGAGTCCAAGGCCGGCTGCTGCGAGGAGCAGGAGCGGTGTCACCAGGACGCTGAGGGCCTCGGTGCTGACGGCGATCATGTGATTGAGTTCGTGACCGCTGGGAAGTTTTGCGTGGACCGTCAGGTGGCTCAGCAGATCGGCGACGAAGATTCCCAGCAGTGAACCGACCACCACGATGCTGAGGGTTGCCGCCGCGGCGCCTGGCGTTGTCTCGTCTGCGTGGCTCCTTAGGGCCAGCACCACAGCCAGGCTGGTGAAGCTGATGTAGACGCGCTCCTTGAGGCTCTCGGCGCGTTGGCGGGGAGTCGGTTCACGCCGCCCGATCGGCTCGATGGCATTCATCGAAGGGCTCTCTGTGGTTGGTCCTATCTGACGCCGGGGGCCCGGTACTTCACCTCTCCGGCCATCCGCAGGGCCTCCAGCGTTTCGTCGACTGTCAACAGTACGGTCGTTTCCAACGAACTCAGTGCACCGCCTCCGGTGATTGCCAGCGCCACCGCGGCCATGGAGACGTTGTCAGGGGCCTCCCACAGGTTGTAACCGTCGTGGGTGCCGAACGCGTACCAGAAGCCGTGGAGCTTTCCTCCGACCGATTCGATGTAGGCCTGGGCGGCTTTCCCGCGGTCTTCCGGATTGCTGATCATCCTGGCCCAGGTCTCAGGGGTGTAGCTGAACTTCGAAAGATAGAGCGGCATAGTATTTCCCTTCGTTCGCTGCGGGAAAGATTCGGATTCCCCAAGAATGGCACTCTGGGGCCGGACCATCAATGGGAGTCGGGTGCGGAAAAGGTTGCCGGGAGCCGCCGGTCAGGTGCCCGGGCCCGCCAGATGCTGGATGAGCGCGTCGAGGATCGGCAGCTGGCCACCCACCAGCTTGATGCGGGCTTGGGTCACCGGTGTCCATTGGGCGGCATCGATCTCCGGGTAGCTCCGGACTATGCCGGATCCCTTGGGCCATTCCAAGGGGAAGGTGTTGCTCACGATCCGTGCGGGCGCAAAGTCGGACTCGGCAGTGAACACCGTGATGATTTTGCCCGAAGGCTGCCGGAAAGTCCCCAGGGGGATGTAGCCGGCGGCCGGTGCAGGGTGTCCCATTTCTTCGGCGAACTCGCGTTGCGCGGCGGCCAGCGGGTCTTCGTCCGGGAGGTATTCACCTTTGGGAATTGACCAGGCCCGGGCGTCCTTGCGCGCCCAGAACGGTCCGCCCATATGGGCTATCCACACCTCCACCTCCGATCCGGGGCCGCGGCGGTACAGCAGGAGGCCTGCGCTCGTGACTGTCATGTGCCCTCCAGGCCTCCGGGTCCGGATGCCGTGGTCCGCAATGCCTGGCCGACACCGGGGGCGGGGAGGTGCTGGCGGTTCCTGATCCGTGATGCGCCGAATTCGATTGCCAGGGGTTTGATCGCCCAGGGCCCGCGGTCCCTCGTCCTTGGGCGGCCCACAGCAACGTGGGGTGTCCACCGGGGATACCTGAATCCGAGGGCCGGTGAGCTGAGGATGAAGTCATCGACGTTGTCCACCAGCAGCTCGTCCAGCAGCTCGTGCAAAGCCTTCACGAGGGAGACCTGATACTCCTGCACGTGGCGGGGCACGTCCACTTCCAGGCCGCTCACGCGCCCGCCGCCCAGCAGGACCAACCGCTCAGCCCGTGCGGAAAAGGCGCCCAGGGTGGGAAGCCCCTCCAGCCAGGCAGCCGCAATACCTGCGGCTTCCCCGGCGGCCGTGATGCCCTTGGTCCAGGCCGCAATGTCCTGGGCGAAGTCCTCCAGCACACCGATATGCAGCAGGGTCAGGTGGAGCCCCTGCGGCCTTCTCAGTGCATCGACGCAGCTGCCCAGTTCCTCGTAGTCCGGGGGACCAGATCCAACGCTGAGTACTGGCACCTCCACCGTGATGCGCGGAGACGTGTGCATCCGGACCCCCTCTCGTCCGTGCTGGGCGGTGGCTCTCGAGGCCATTATCCTCCCGGCCGGGAATGGCGCGGGTTACCTGCGGAGCCGGTGGGAGCCGGGACGCTGCATGACACAATCAACGCATTGCCCACATCGACCCCCGCTGACGCCACCTGCGGGCGGGGAAGTCCCAGGATTGAAAAGGAGCACTGTGAGCAGCCCGACCCAGCGCCAGAGCGGAACCGCCGAAGATATCCCTGCCAGAGCTGCCACCGCCCCGGCGTATCCGCAGCTGCGGCTCAATGTCGACGCCCTCGACAACAACGTCCGTGTGATGGCCGCCTGGTGTCAGGACCTGGGCGTGGAGCTTGCCCCCCATGTCAAAACGACCATGTCCGCACCGATCATCGAGCGGCAGGTGGCTTCCGGCGCCGTCGGCGTCACCGTCGCCACCGTGGACCAGGCCGCGTCGGTTCTGAACTGGGGGCATCAGCACATTCTCGTTGCCAATGAGATCGTCGACCAGCGCGGCCTGCTGCGCCTCCGCACCTGGCTGGAGGAGGATTCCGGCCGGGAAATCCGCTGCTTCGTGGATTCCGCCGCCGGTGTCGGGGNNNCGGCCGCCCGGGCCTTCTCCGGAGCGGCCGCCACCCTGGAGGTGCTGATCGACGTCGGCACCCCGGGCGGACGCACGGGAATCCGGAACCTCCCCAATGCCCTTCGCCTGGCCAAGTTGGTCCACGGCATGCCCGGCCTCCGGCTTGTCGGTGTTGCGGGGTACGAAGGCGTTGTCCCCAACAGCAGGGCGGAGTCCACCATCAACGCCGTCGACCGGCACTGCAGGCTGGTGCGGGACGTGTATCTTGCTGCAGCCGAGTACTTTGAGACTGCCGACCCGATCTACTCCATGGGCGGATCCGCGTTCCCGGACCGCGTCGCGGCTCACCTTCCCGATGGCAGGCAGGTGCCTGGAACCAGGAGGATCCTCCGGTCAGGCTGCTACGTCACCCACGATCACGGCACGTACGCCAGCGTCAGCCCGGTTCCGGGGCTGGTTCCGGCGCTTTCGGTCCGGGCTGTCGTGCTGTCCGTTCCCGAGGAGGGCATCGCCGTCGTCGGGGCCGGGAAACGGGACCTTCCTTACGACGCCGGACTGCCCGTTGTCCTGTCGGCCCGCACGGCGGACGGCGTCCCAAAACACGGTGCAATCGCCCATGTGCGGAACCTTTTCGACCATCACGCCGTCC
Source organism: Arthrobacter sp. TB 26 (assembly GCF_000427315.1). GTDB lineage: Bacteria > Actinomycetota > Actinomycetes > Actinomycetales > Micrococcaceae > Arthrobacter. The sequence goes on along the minus strand of NZ_AUPJ01000504.1, from coordinate 28,089 downwards.
TGACCGGAGCGACGGGACTGGACGTCACGGATGTGGTCGACTTTGGGATCTCGCACCCCTGCTCCGCCTTCGACCGCTGGCCCCAATACGTCGTTACCGACGGCGAGGGACGCGACACCGGCGTGTGGCAGACTGACTTCCACCGCTCGTCGCTGGCACCCACCCAACACTCCTGAACGGCCGGGGAACACTGCCCAATGTCAGGGGAGCGCTACCTGCCGAGCGCCCGGGACAGGAGGAGCCGGACGGACTGGGCCGCGGACTCGCGCCGGCAGGGCCCGTTCCAGACGATGAAGTTGGCGAACCGGTGGGCCCCGGGACGGCCGGCAACCCGGGCGGCAGCATCGAGAACAGTCACGACGCCGGCCTGCCGTTCACGGCTTCGGCGGAGGCTGGGGTAACCGGAGCGTTGACGATTTCACTGGCGTGTTCGGCGATCCAGCCGACCAGCGGGAGCAGCACGGCGGCCAGTTCGCGACCGCGGCTGGAGAGGCTGTAGTCCACTCTGGGCGGGATGATCGGCTGGGCATCGCGAAGGAGGAAGCCGTCCCCTTCCAGAGTCCTGAGCGTCTGGTGCACTACCAGGATCTGCCGGAGGAGCAGTACACAGGGATGCTGGTGGGTGCCGGTCTGCCGGAGGGTTACGCGGCGATCCTGGCCGACAGTGCACTAGGCATTCCGACCAGGAAGCGGCGTTCCGGAGACTGGCCATGCGGGGCCTGTGTCCGGGGTGCCGCCAAACCCTGCATAACCAGGGGGCCGACGACGACTGGGGGAGAGAACCCCGGTCTCAGAGGGCTCTCAAGCGTCGCCGACCCCGTCTCGCACCGGAATCCCCAGCTCCGGCAGGCCACATGAGGCCGGCCCCTTGCCGCGTTCTGCGTGGGCGCCGCCTCTACTACCATTCAACACCCTGCGGGCCGTATCGGGGAGGGGCTTGACGTCCGCCAGGCGCCTTGGGCTGCAGGGTTTCATCCTTTCAGGGTGACGGCACCCGGACGAGGCAGCCGTAGCGTGGGGGGTATTCCCAGGCGAAGCGAGGTGAACGGTGTTGGCCCTGAGGAACCAGGCTGCGGTCACCTCCGCGTCGCTGGTCTTCGCCTGGCTGATCGTCCTGATCCGTAACCTCGCCGCCGTCGACGCCGACCACCTCGACCCGGCCCCGCAGGCACGTCCACAGTCCCCTCGCACGGATTCCGGAGGCGGTCCTGCAAGCTCAGCTGGACTGGAACGGACAGCTACCGAGCCCTGAAGCGGTGGAAGCGACGGGAAGGACGGGGTATGAAAAAACCGCAGCGAGGCCACCTGGCTGCCGTGTCCATCGCCGGTCAACTCCGTTCCTATGACCGCGCCTGGCTGAGGGGCGATCTCATCGCCGGAGTCACCGTCGCGGCCCTGATCATTCCGAAGAATCTGGGGTACGCCGGTATCGCGGGGATTCCGCTGCAGAACGGACTGTATGCGGCGGCGGCCGGTGCGATCGTGTACGGGATCTTCGGCTCCTGCCGGCAAATCTCGATGGGTCCCAGCTCAGGTTTGGCGGCGGTGGCTGCGAGCGCCGTGCTCGATTCCCAAGGCGCGGCAAAGATGGCGGACATCGCGGACCTCGCCCACGACGCCGGCGTCACGCTGCGCCTCGCCCGGCAGAAGCCGACGGTACGGGCGATCCTCGGAAGGGACGGAGCGATCGAGCGCATCGGCGAGGACAAGATCCACGGCAAAATCTTCCGCGCCGTGCAGGCGGAACAGGGGGCCGCAGGGCAGGGGCCCGACGATATGCAGGGTTAGGCAGCCTGGCTGCAAGCTCACCCACCGGGAATGATTTGCGCGCCAACCCGGGTGGCTAGCTTTGGTATAGCACATCCGACAAGTGGGGGAGACGACCACAGATGACCTCGCCAAAAGGTGGCAACACCCAGGCAGAGCCCTTCAACGGCAGACTGGCGTTGCTGCTGGCGATGGCGATGTTCGTCCTGGTAGTCGATACGTCGATCATGAACGTCTCGATCTCGGCCGTTGTAAGAGACATCGGTTCGACAGTTAGCGGCCTCCAGTCAGCGATTGCGCTTGAAGCGCTGGTTTCCGCCGCTTTCATCCTGATCGGGGGGAAAATCGGCGATCTGATCGGGCGCAAGCGCGCCTATGTAATCGGGCTTGTCTGCTATGCCATCGGCGCAGTGGCGATGACGATGGCCCAAAGCCTGCTTCCGATCATCATCTTCTGGGCCGTGATCGGCGGGCTGGGTGCCTCGCTCCTGCTCCCGGCCATGCAGTCCCTCATCCACGGAAATTTTAGGGGAGAGGCGCAGAAACGGGTCTATGCCCTGGTCGGAGCCTCGGCTGCGATCGCCGCGGCGGTAGGGCCCCTGCTCGGCGGGTTTATCACCACGTTCCTGTCCTGGCGGGTCGCCTTCCTGCTCGAGGCCCTCATCATCGCCGTCGTGCTTTCCGGCATCAAGCTCGTTCACGACGTGCCGTTCGTGGGATCCCGATCGTTGGACATCGTCGGTTCGGTCCTGTCCATCGTGGGCATGGGCGGAATCGTGCTCGGCATTCTGGTCTGGCAGGAGGGCGGCGAATCTGTGGGGGCGCTCCTGGCCGTGGGTGCGGTCGGACTGGGCGGTCTGATCTACTGGCTCGTCAGGCGCAAACGCCACGACAAGGCCGCGCTGCTGGACCCGGACCTGTTCCAGTCGAAAGCCTTCCGGTTCGGTGCCACGGGACAAATGCTGCAGCAGGTCGCACTCGGCGGCACTATGATCGTGCTGCCCATCTACCTCCAGATGGTCCTCGGGTACAACGCCATGCAGGCAGGGTTCTCGATCGCGCCCCTCTCGCTGACCATGTTCGCGGTTGCAATGCTCGCCGGAAAGAAGGCCGGGTCGCGTCGCCCGGCCAGCCTTATCCGGTGGGGTTTCCTGCTTTTGATCGTGGGCCTGGTGGTGCTGGTCCCGATCGTGCCGCGCGCCGATTCCGGTTGGTGGCTCCTGGTGCCGTTGATTATCTCCGGGTGTGGCCTGGGGCTGTTGGTGTCCCAGCTCAACAACTACACGTTGTCGCCCATTTCGGACGAGCGGGTCAGTGAGGCCGCCAGCGTGAACTCGGCCTCGGGGTCGTTCGGGTTGTCGCTCGGGCTCGCATTTGCAGGCGGCATCATGTTGGCATCGCTCTCGTCCATCTTCATTGGTATGGCAACGACCAGCACGGTTCTCGCGCCCGACCAGCAGCAGCAGGTCTCGCGGAGCTTGGAACAGGACGCCCAGGTGATGAGCGATGCGCAGCTTCAGGAACTCCTTGCAGGCCAACCGGAGGACGTCCGGAACGAGATTATCCGGATCAACACGGACGCGCGGCCCCTGGCGCTCCAGATCGCGCTGTTGGTTCCGATACTGGCCGGCGTCGGCGGGCTGCTTACGGCCTTCCGCATGATGCGGCTTCCGGATCCCAAGCCCTCTGGTGCCGGGGAAGGCGCGATCCTGGGTTGAGCGTTGCAGACGCCTTTACTAGCAGGGGATTTCACCCTCAGGGGATGAGGGATTCACCGCGGCGCCGCGCAGAGAATTACCTACACAGCCGCATCAAGTGAAAGTAGGGAAGCCACATGAGTTTCTGGGAGAACTTTTGGGATATCTTCTGGTGGTTCCTTTGCGTGTACGCATTCTTCGCGTTCCTGTATGCGTTGTTCGTCGTCATTGGCGACATCTTTCGCGACCACCAGATGAACGGCTGGTTGAAGGCCGTATGGATAGTTTTCCTGGCGTTCCTGCCCTTCCTGGGCGTCCTGGTGTACCTGATTGCCCGCGGAAAGGGCATGACCGAAAGGGCCATGGAACGGGTCCGGCAAAACCAGGAGGAGGCCGACGCGTACATCCGCCAGGTCGCTACGGCGAGCCCAACCGAAGAGATCTCCAAAGCCAAGGCTCTTCTGGACGCCGGAACCATCAGTCCTGCCGAGTTCGAAAAGATCAAGAGCAGCGTACTGGTCTGAGCGTGCATCCGGCGGATGGGCCGGGGGATACTGACTGGTGCAGCCGTCAGAGCTGGACGACGGTGTAGCCAACGATGAACACCCCGATCGCCAGTGTTGCGACCGCCGCAATCGTGCGCCCGTTGCGCTGCAGCCACGTGTAGATGGCGGTCAACGGCCCTTCGGCCCGCTCCGGGGAATGCAACCATATGGCGATCGGGACGACGACGGCGGACTGGGTCACGGCTGCGAAGGCGAGGACGAACAGAGTTCCCTGCAGCAAGGGCGGTTCCCGGACACTGATCAGCGCGCCGGCCGTTACAGCGAGCAGAATCGCTTTGGGGCGCAGATTCAGGCCCAGGCCCAGGACCACGAATTCCCACGGGCGGGCCGAATGGAACCTGGCCTTCATTTTGCCGAGCAAGACGCTGTCAGTCTCGCTTTTGTGCGCGAACAGGTATGCGGCATACCCCATCAGGAAGGCGCCGACCAGCAGGCCCAGCCAGGTGAGGAGTACGTCCTGATCAAGTTCCGGCCGGACCGGCAGCAAATGCATCCCGACGGCCGAAAGACCGACAACCACGATCGAGCCGGCAAGGCTGCCGACCAGGAAGGGCAGGGCTCCGCGGCGCGGGTTGGGGGAGAGCAGGATCATCATGGTGATGCTCACGGGCACGGTGCTGATCGCCCCGGCGAGGGCGAACAGCACCAGGTTGGTGACGAGGCTCAGCACGTGGCAGTCACCCGGCCTGGGCAGCACCCCGACGGCACGTCATGCCTTCGGCATGCTGCCGGGGTCCGGGCTGTCCGGTCCCCGCCGGGCCCGGCGGGCGCGGATCGCGTCGTCTTCTTGCTTGAGGATTACGTTGAGGTCCTTCTTGTCTCCCGTCAAGGGCCTCCACCAGGCCATGGACGGGTCTGAGTCGAGGAGGATGGTGCGGACCAGAAGGGTCAGGGGTACGGCAAGGATGGCGCCGACAGGGCCAAGGATGGTGGCCCAGAACAGCACGGAGAGGAAGGTAATCGTCTCACTGAGAGCCACCGCGTTGCCCACATATTTGGGCTGGATGATGGATTGGATGATGCTGTTGATCCCGCCGTAGATGACGATGACAGCGAGGACGGTCGGCCAGCCGCCGGTGAGGAACCCGAAGAACAGGGGTGGGACGATCGCGATGAAATAGCCGATGTTGGGGATGAAGCTGCAAATGAAGGAAAGTAACCCCCAGAGCAGGGCGCCAGGGACCTGCAGAATGACCAGGACGAGCCAGTTGAAGAGACCCTGGGCCATGCCGAGAACAGTGGTTGCAATCATGTACCGGCGGACGCCGCCGCCAAAGCCGTTAAATGCGGAGACCAGGGCCGGTCGGTGGAACTGCAGGTGCGTCAGCAGGGCAGGGATCTTCGATCCATCCACCGCCATGAGGATGAGCATCGTCAGAATGACGACGAGGCCGCCCACCAGGCTGGCGACATTCCCCAGGAGTCCTCCGAGGAACCCGACAATTCGGCCGGGCGTAAGCCCCTCCAGAACCGCCTGCGTCTGCTCGGCGCCGAAACCCACAGACTCCAGCGATTGGGTGAGGGAGGCGCCCAGTTGGGCCAGTTGCGGACCGTACTGCGGCAACAGCGCGGAGAACTGTGCCAGTGAGGCAACCAGGACCGCCGCGAAGGCCGTCAGTAGGCCGAAGACTGCCGCGATGGTGGTTCCTGTGGCGATTCCCCTGGGAACGCCGCGGCCCTGCATCCATCGCCGCAGCGGATGAACGCAGAGGGTGAGCACGAAGGCGAAGAACACGGGGGTGAAAATTCCTCGCATCGCGGAAATGCCGAAAGCGACGACGGCCGCGCTGGCCAATGCGAGCAGGATAGTGGCGGAGCGGGGGAGGCCAGGACGTGGATACGATTCCGCTGGTTCCGGCCCCATTGAGCCCTCCTTTATTGGCCTTGGAAATAGTCTAGGGTCCCGTCGGCCTTCTCAGTAGGGGCGGCGTGGCACACTCCGCGCCTGGTCAGGGTTGCGGGTTTTGCGCGCCGCTTCGTCCAGGCGGTCGTTCAGGGTGATGGCGGCGTCGATGAGTGCGAGGTGTGTGAATGCTTGCGGAAAATTGCCAATCTGCTCACCCGTGGGCGCGATCTCTTCGGAATACAAGCCGAGGTGGTTGGCGTAGGTCAGCATCTTCTCGAACGTGAGGCGGGCTTCGTCCACCCGGCTGGCCCGTGCGAGGGCGTCGACGTAGAGGAACGTGCACAGCGAGAACGTGCCTTCGGAACCGCGGAGGCCATCGGGGGAGGCGCTGGGGTCGTAGCGGTACACCAGGCTGTCGGACACCAGCTCCGAATCCATGGCGCGGAGGGTCGAGTGCCACATAGGATCGTCCGGGGCCACGAATCCGACTTGTGGCATCTTCAAGAGCGAGGCATCGAGAACTGTTTCCCCGTATTCCTGCACGAATGCCTCGCGTTCAGCGCTCCAGCCTTCGTCCATGATTTGGTTGTAGATCGCGTCGCGCTCGGCGATCCACCGGGCAAGGGGTGCCGGCCGCCCGTGCGCGGTTGCGACCCGGATGGCGCGGTCGAACGCCACCCAACACATCAGTCGTCCGTAGGTGAAGTCCTTGCGTCCGCCCCGGGTTTCCCAGATTCCTTCTTCCGGCTGGTTCCAGCTGTCTGAGACCCACTCGAGCAGCTCGCAGATGGCAAGCCACCCCGGTTGCCCGATCTCGCCTCCGAAACGGTCGAGGGAGTACACGGCATCCCGCGCTTCGCCGTAGATATCCAGTTGAAGTTGTCCGGCCGCACCGTTGCCGATCCGAACAGGGTAGGAGCCTCGATAGCCCTCCCAACCGGTCAAGATCTCCTCGGTGAGTTCGGGGCTGCCGTCGACGCGGTACATGATGTTCAGCGGGCCGGTGTCGCTCTCGAGGCGTTCCGTGATCCGGTCGCGGAGCCACCGGTTGAAGGCGGCGGCCTCGTCGACGAAGCCCAGCCAGCGCCCTGCATAGGTGGATTGACTCAGCCAACCGTGCCAAAAGCGTGTGGTGTCGTCGAGCAGCAGCTGGGCCTCTGCGGGATGCATCATCCGTGGCGAAACATCAGGACCGGTTTCCAGGACGACGCCGCGCATTTGGCCTTGTTTAGGATTCACAGTGGCACGCAGATCACCTGCGTCGGTGGCGTGATGGCCCGGCTGGTCGTCCCCGTCCCCGCGGATGAGGCTCAGTGCCAGCCGGGTTTCGCCGGTATCAAAGATTGCGCCGTCGCCGCTGAGAGTGAGGTGGTGGGATCGCCGGCCGTAGTCGTACCGGGGTGCCACTTCGACGTCGAACGAGATCTGTCCCCGCACAACCAGGCGGTGCTGTTCGCTGGCGGACTCGCCCGTGGTCGGCATGAAGTCAATCAGCTCGCCGACCCCGCCGTCCGTGAGGAACCGAGTGATGAGAATTGCCGTGTCGGGCAGATACAGCTGTTTCGTTGCGAAAGCCTTGTCGAGAGGCCGCGTGCTGAAGTGGCCGCCGCGGGAACGGTCCAGCAGCGAGGCGAAAATGCTCGGAGAGTCAAAACGTGGACTGCAGAACCAATCAAGAGTGCCGTCCGTGGCTACCAGCGCAGCCGTCTGCAGGTCACTGATGAGGCCGTGATCGGCGATCAGTGGGTATTGGTTCACGTGGACGACCTCCTCGGGTACTCTCACAAAGATTGGACGTGTCAGGCTGTGATCCTGGTCTTGATCCTTTCGAACTCGTCAGCGCTGATGGTTCCAGAATCCAGAAGGGCCTTGGCCTTGGAAATCTCGTCGGACGGGCTCGCTGAGGTCGCCCTGCGGATATAGGAGTCCGCTTCCGACTGGTCCCGGCGGGCCCGTTCCATTGACCGCTCGGCCATGCCCTTGCCGCGGGCCACCATGTACACCAGCAGCGTCAGGAAGGGCAGGAACGCCAGGAAGAAGATCCAGACGGCCTTCCACCAGCCGTTCAGCTGTTGGTCGCGAAAGAGGTCGGCAATGACGATGAACAGCGCATACAGGAATGCGAAGGTTGCATAGACGATGAAGAACCACCAGAAAATGTCCCAAAAGTTTTCCCAGAAACTCATGTGGATCCCCTGCTTTCAGTTGATGCGGCGTTGCCCGTGCACGCGGCCGTGGCGGGATTGAGGCGAACAGCGGTTCCTCCGGACCTAACACTTAACCTCGGTCAGGAGATCGCTGAGCGCGCCCTGGACGTTTGCGGCTTCGTCTCGCAGTGAGTCGACTGCTTCGGTCAGGGTGGCGTCGTCGGGCACGTCATTGACTGCGGCGGCGAACCTGTCTTCAGCCGCCGTGACGGCGTCCACACGCGTTTTGGCCGCGTTTCCAATCTCCTTGACCAGAGCGTCATAGGTCTTCACAACCTGATCCCGTGCCGCGCGTACCTGTTCCAACGTGGCACCTGGCTTGAGGGTGTCCTTGAAGCCTGTCAGGGCACCCGCAAAGGCGTCCGCGGCAGGGCACACCGGTGAGACAGTCGGCGTCGGGCTGGATGAACTCGCCTGCGGGCTGGAGGTGCTCGCGGGGGGACTGGTGGTGCTGCAGCCGCTGAGCAGCGCGATTGCCGCACCGAGCGCGAGCAATCGTGAGAGTACTGGCTGTGGTCTCGACATCGGAGGCCCCTCTCGGATGGGCATTCGCCTGGCAGCCCAATCACTGGCAGGTAGAACCATCGTTAGCCCGGGGCAAGGCCTGCGTATCACCCGCCGGGGGTGATATCGGGCGGCGCCGCAGTTGCCTTCAGCCCCACAAAACATGCCTTTTGACCCATTCCGTTCGGCATGGAGCAAGCCCTCACGGTCCGGGCCGGAGGACTGTTCCGAAGGGGCAGAGAATGTGGGAGGATGCGGGCATGCGAGCCAAAATACGGCGTAAGCCGCTGGCAGTCTGTCAACCTCGGGCGGGTTTGCCTCTGCCCTTCACCCACACGGGCCGGCCGTGAAAACCCCGCCGGGCTCCGCGCACAAGGAATCGATCGCCCGTGCCCAAGCCGCCGGGCGGGAGGCGCGGAACTCGCTGCCCCGCCGGGAATTCGCGGCCCTCCAGTTGCCGGAGCGGGACCCCGTCGGAATCCTCGAAAGCCAACATGCCACCCGCGTCCCGGATCTCATCCCGGTGCGTGTGGGCCGGATGCTGGAAACCCCGTTTTCCTTCTACCGCGGCGCCGCAGCCGTCATGGCGCATGATTTGGCCGATTCGCCGGTGACGGGTCACACCCTGATTGCGAGCGGCGACGCGCACCTCGCCAATTTCGGGCTTTTCGCAAGCCCTGAACGGCGGCTGATCTTCGACCTCAACGACTTTGATGAAGCCTACCCGGCGCCATGGGAGTGGGACGTAAAGCGCCTCGCCGCGAGCATCTGGCTGAACGGTCGGAACAGTTCCCACACCGAGGAACAATGCCGGACGGCAGTAAAGTCGTGCGTCCGCAGCTATCGCCAGGCGCTCAAGACCCTCTACCGCCATACCGCGACCGAACGCTACTACTTTCAGGTGGATGCGGAATTTCTTGCCACGCAGCAGACTGTGGCACACAAACGAATCAGGACTGAAGAGAAAAAGGCCCGCCAGCGAACGTCTGAACAGGTCCTCGCCAAGCTGACGTCGAGCACGGAGTCAGGGGAACCCAGGATCGTTGACCAGCCGCCGATAGTCCGTCATTCAGCGATAGATCCAGCACTGATGGAGGACCTTGTCGCCCTGTACCGGAGCACTCTCCGGCCGGATACGTCATTGTTGCTGAGCCAGTACCGGCTGGTGGACTTCGCTCGGCGGATCGTGGGGGTCGGCAGCGTGGGGACCCGGAGTTGGGTGCTCCTTTTTGAAGGTCCCGCGGGAGAGCCCCTGTTTCTGCAGGCCAAAGAGGCAGGGAAGTCTGTCCTGGAGACCCACGGGCGTGTGCTGCACGCGCCGGAGCCAGTGGAGAAAAACCTCACCACACGCGGGCAGGGATTCCGCGTGGTCGGTGCCCAGCGGATCCTGCAGGCGCAGTCCGACCCGTTCCTGGGCTGGATAAAGGACGTGACCGGGGAGGACGGCCTGCATCGGGATTTCTACATCCGACAATTCCGTGACATGAAGGGTTCGTTCACGCTGGCTGAAATGAATGCCCAGGAGACTTCGGACTACGGAGTTCTGTGCGGCTGGCTACTGGCGCGGGCCCACTCCCAAAGCCCTGACAGCGCTTTTATCCCCGGGTATCTGGGCGGCAGTGAGGTCTTTGATGACGCGCTGGCGGACTGGGCCAGGGGCTATGCGGACCAAACCGAAGCCGATCACGCGGCGTTGGGACAAGCGGTCAAGTCCGGGCGGCTGCCGGCCGAACGGGGAGTGTGACCCACGGTTGGTGCCAGGAGGCCAACACATCCAGCAATTCGACTGAGAGGAAACCACGTGAATTTCTGGGACTTCTTTTGGCTCATGATTTCCTTTGTTCTCTACGTTTCGTACCTGGTGGTGCTTTTCCTGATCGTCAAAGACATTTTCGCTGACTCGACCCGGAAAGGCTGGAGCAAAGCTGTCTGGGTGGTTGTTCTGCTCTTTCTGCCCGTCATTGGCGGTCTGGCGTATCTGATAGCCCACGGGCAGTCCATGGCCCTGCGCCAGGCTGCCCGGGGCGATGTGGCCCGGGAGGATTTCGAAGATTATGTCCGCCGTGCGGCAGGAACCGACCCTGCGGAGCAAATCGCCCAGGCCAAGACCTTGATGGATGACGGCGCACTGACAGCCGAAGAATTCTCCGCGCTCAAGAAACGCGTGCTCAGCCAGTAACCGGAACGCCTCCAGCCGCGGCGGGTCACCCGCAGGAGATGATGCGCGCCCACCAAGCCGGTGATGGAATCGTGATGGATTCCGGACTGAGGAGGAGAGTGACATGTGCCGTTGGCTCGCGTATTCGGGTTCGCCCGTGCGATTGGATGAACTCCTGTACAAACCCGCCAACTCGCTCGTAATGCAGAGCAAACACGCACGCCTGGGCGTTGAAACCACCAATGGGGACGGTTTCGGCGTCGGCTGGTACGGAACCGCGCCGTATCCGGGAGTGTTCCACAGTACCGAGCCGGCCTGGCATGACCGCAACCTGCGCGAGCTCGCGTCGCAGGCATCGGCCGGCCGCGTGTTCGCGCACATCCGGGCCACGACCGGCTCCGCGGTCCAACAAACGAACTGCCACCCGTTCCGCCACGGGCGTTGGCTGTGGATGCACAACGGGCTCATTACCGACTTCCTCACAGTGAAGCGGGACTTGGCCATGGCCGTCGACCCCGAACTCTTCCCCGAGATCGAGGGATCAACGGATTCAGAAATGTTCTTCTTCCTCGCCCTCACCTTCGGCCTGGAAATGGACCCGCAAGCGGCGGTCGCTGCAGCGGTTGGCCTTATTGAAGACGTCGGACGCCGCCACGGGATCGAGTTTCCGCTTCAGATGACCGTGGCAACGACCGACGGCGACACCACGTGGGCGTTCCGCTACTCCAGCGAAGGTCGGTCCCGCTCGCTCTTCCACAACACTGACGTCGCCACGCTTCGCGCCCAGTACCCGGACAACCCCATGCTCCAGAAGCTTTCGGACAACGCCCGGATGGTTCTGTCCGAGCCGTTGGGGGATCTCCGCGGCGCCTGGCGGGAGGTGCCGGATGCCACGTGCGTCGTTGTGCACGGCGGCGGAGAAGACCTGTTCCCGTTTTCGCCTGCAGCTGCCTAGCGCCAGATCGCGTCAGCCCCGGGGATCAGGTCAAGATTCCATCAAGATTCCGGGGAACCACCCGGTACCGGTTCGGCGGCATGCGCCTCGACAACGGCAGGCCGGCACAGGAGTTCGATCAGGAGGATTGCGAGGCCGGCAACGACTGCCGTCCAGATGGCCACGGCCGCCGTTGGGTACTGCCAGAGGATAAGTACCAGCACGGCAAGGCCGACGACGGCGGCCTCCAGGATCCGCCGGAAGCGGGCCAGCCAGCGTTGCCAGGGTTTCGCTTGCCCGGCGCCGACCTTTCCGGTCAGGTAGTCTCCGGTCCGCGCAAACCCTTGCCGGACAAACTCGGCAGGGCGCGAATGGCCGCTTAGGAAGGCGGCCAAGGCAATCAGCAAAGCCACAACGAAGACAAACCGCACGCCGGTCCGGAGTGGCGTCAAGAGGGTATCCACGAGCGTCTGGGCCGCGGCGGGGGACACAGCCGCCGGCGGGATCGTGCTGAGGAAGATGTCCAGCCCGATGGCAAGTCCGAGGGCGAGCACAGCCATGGCCACTGCAATGCCCAACCCGACATTGCTTGTAGTGTGCCGCCTCCAGCCCCGCGGCGCCACCGCAATGGCACCCAGGGCGCTCAGCACCGTCAGCCAGGCCAGTATCGGCGCGGTCCGGTCCAGTGTCCTGATTGCCTCTGTGGCCCTGACCAGTTCGGGGGACTGAAGCAGGGTGATCTGCGCATTAACCTCCGGAATTCTGGCCGCTATGTCGACACCTTGCTCCACAAGGAGAGTCTTGACCCGGGCAATTATTTCCTTCGTCGAGATCGTTACAGTTCCGCTCTCGTCGATATTGACAGTGCCGCCCGTGTTTCCCGTGGCAACGTTGACGAGACCCTGGTGCGCCACGCGGTTGACCTGGATCCACAGGTCCTGGAATTGGGGGCTCGCCACGAATTTGGAAACGGCGGTATGGATCAGGGTCCTGGTCTGCTCAGCGATGGCGGGGGCCAGCCCGGTAATCACACCGGCGACACGGGGTGCGGCCTTTCCGAGCTCGGTCATGGCATCCCGGGTGATGCCTTCAATGTCCACTGCTTCGGTGATCTGGGTGGTGACCTTGTTGGCGACCTCCGCCTGGATTGCCGGGTCCGAGGCCAACGGCGCGACCGTGGCGACATATCGATCGGTATCGAGTACTTCACTGCGCAGGTACAAGGCCGGTACGGTCGCGCAGGCCAGGACAGCAGTCAGTACCACCAGGAGAACGGCAACAATCCTGCGAACCAGGCCAGCGCCCCGTCCTGCCGGCGTCGCGATGGACTTTCTCGCGTCATCGCGTTCGAGCTGCAACCTGGCAACTTCCGCGCGTAACTGCAGTATTTCTTCCTGCTCCGGGCTACCGACAACTCTGGCCTCATCATGAAGTGACATGGGGACCCGCCGCCTCTGTATCTTCTCGTCGCACGGACTCAACTCGCGGGCCCGGAGAGGATTGACGAGTCGGCATCGCCTTCAGGAATTGGATAAAGGCGGGACAATCGGATCGCACCATGCGAACCACCTCCAACGTTTGGCTTCCCGGGCAGTCGTGACAATCCTTATTGTCCGTGCGGGGCGCCCGCCCAACCCCACCCGCCCGGGGTGATTTGTTGTTCGCGCGCATGGAACTCCACCTGCTGAGGTCTACCCCCGTAGACGCCGGCCCGCCGCAAAGAAGGCGACCTTTGCGACCATGACAAGGGCACCCAGGCCAGCGATCATCTGAACCGTCACGACTGCCCGCGCGAGCTGGCTCACGGGCGTGATGTCTCCGAACCCGACGGTGGCGAACGTGACGGTAGTGAAATACAGTGCGTCGACCCTGCTCAATGGCTCGGTAAACGATGAAGGGTCCGTTGTGGACATCGACGTGTAGAGCAAAGCAAAAAGGCACAGAAACATTAGGACGGTCTCCACAACAGCTTCGGCCGCGCGTACTTGGGGTACTTCTGCCGCGATGATCATGCGCAGTTGGAGGGCCAGGGCGCTCAGAAATACAAGCAGGACCCCCGCCAGACGGATCCACGCCGCAGCAGGATTGTCGTCGTTGAATCCGGCTACTGGAATAGCGAAGTAGAGGATGAGGATTATCGCCAGAAATGCAATGAGTCGAATTGCTGCGACAATAACGACGTGGCGCCTGGCGGCCCTGTCGAGCTGACGAACAAAGACCGGATCTTTCCGGTTACCCTGCTTTGCGGCCATGACTGATGTTACCCCCGCGAAGACATTCCGTACGCGCCCGTGGCACCCGTCGTCGGGGGCGCGTTATGTCTGCTTCAGGGGGCGCGAACACAAGGACCCAATGGCCCTGTCGCACTCAATAGCGCGTATCTAACATAATCACGTGGGACAGTCGAAAATCTCCGGGCGGGTCCCTGGTCCGCAATTTAGAATCCGGCCACCACTGCGAGGCCTGGGGGCATTAGAGCGCCCGCGTCTGGAGGACTGTGTGACCGCGGCCGCTGATTCTCACCGGGTGACCGTCGTGTCAGCGCCGGCCGGTTACGGCAAATCCACGGTATTGGGCGACTGGGTGCGCAGTTGCGATTTGCCGTGTGCCTGGTTGTCGCTGGACCGCTTCGATACTCAACCCGAACGGCTTTTTCAGGGTGTCGTCGGGGCAATTCAGGGCGCCGCAAGCCAGCATCCGCTGCCTGGTAACAACGCCCTGCTGGCTCTGGACCAGAATCTCGCCTACAACCGGGCAACGTCCTACGACCTCTTGCTCGGAGCACTTGAGCAACTCACTGAGCCGATTGTGCTGGTTATCGATGACGTCCATCTGGCCGGGTCGGGACTTGCCAGCGGAATTGTCGGGGTGCTCGCCGCCTCAGCCCCGCCGGCTTTGCGGCTGATCCTCTCCGGGCGTGGACATCCCCCCATCCAGCTGGAAAGGCTCAGGTACGGAGAAGGCCTTGGCAGGCTAGGCGCTGCCGAACTTGCCTTCACGCGGGTGGAAGTCGCCGAACTTGCGTGTTCGCTGGGACAAGACGCGGACTTCGATGCCGGACCCCTCTGGAGGCTGACTGCGGGATGGCCGGTCGCCGTCCACGCGAGCCTCAGCTCACTGGCTGAGGCCCGCAACGTGGCCGTCCGGGTCCCCAATATCGCATCCGCACACCTGCCTCTCGCCGATTACATCGCCGAGGAGGTCCTTGACCAGTTGGACCCGCCACTGGCGGACTTTGTTCTTCGCGCCACGACCTGCGACTGGCTGGGCCGCCGGCTC
>NZ_AUPJ01000504.1:12615-13121 GCF_000427315.1 Arthrobacter sp. TB 26 | reverse complement strand
CGCCCCGACGGCGGGATGCTCCTCGAGGCGTGCCTCCGGAACGGTCTTTTCATCGAGGAGCACGAATACCGCCGCGGCGAATCCCTGTACCGTTGGCACCCCTTGTTTGCATCCCAGTGCCGCCGGATATTGGAGCGGAGTGACCCTCTGCTCGCTGAACGCCTCCACCGCGTGGCCGCCGGCTACTATCAGGACGCCGACGTGCGTGAGTGCGTCACGCAAGCGCTGCTGGGACATGCGCCCGGACTGGCTGTCACGTCACTCGGAGAGCACTGGCTTGAGTTCTTACTGCAGGATGGGGCCCAAGCCCTTGGACGGTTATGCCGGGAACTGCCAGCCCCGTGGAGCGAAGACCCTGAGGTATTGATGATTATGTCTGTCTGCCGCGCTCTTGACGGCGACAGCGCCGCCGCCTCGGGACTCACCCAGCGAGCGCTTGCGCGCACCGCTGCACTGGATGACGTGCGCCGTCGGAAGCTCGACCGGAGCCGGGCCCTCTTCGAGCC
>NZ_AUPJ01000504.1:0-12609 GCF_000427315.1 Arthrobacter sp. TB 26 | reverse complement strand
GGCAGGCTGGTCTTGCCGGCCCCGAGCGACAACTTCGGGTCACTTTCCGGCGCTGCCGGGGACAGCCATCCCGCCACCTCGTCCGGACTGTTCCTGCTGGCCCGGGCTGAGTTCCGACATCACCGGGCCGGGGACCAGGCAACCGTCCTGCTCCAATCGGCCGCGGCCGACGGCGCTGAGAAACTATTGGAGGCAGTGGAAGTTTGCTCCAAAGCAGAACTGGCGTTGGCATTCGCGGCGTCCGGTGACCTTGTGACCGCTGAGGAACAGGCGACGCAGGCGCTGGAGGGGGCACGCGGGCTGGGCGGGATTTCGCAGGATCGGATGGCAGCGGCCTGGCTGGCGCGCGGAATTGCGTTCTACTGGAGGGACGAGCTGAAGGGTGCTCGGGCCCACCTTGCCAAGGCCCAGCGTCTGGCCGGCCAGCTGTTCCCCCTCGGACCACTCAGCGTCTTCTACCGGGTCCTGGTTGATTGTGCCGCTGGGGATCAAACCCATCTTGCCGACTCCAGCGCTGCGCTGGAGTCCTTCCACGACCGGGGGCTCTACGGAATGTCGTGGAACGCCTTCCACACCATCGCCAGGGCCAAGATCGCGGAATCACGGGGCAACTTGGACGGCGCGTTAACAATCGTCCAGCCTTTGGGGGCCGGCGGCCATGCGCCCTTAGTGGACACACTCCTGGCGGAACTCCTGCGTCGCGGAGGAGAGGGCGACACCGCACTCCTGTGTGCCCAGGCACTTACCGACCGACGGCGCAACCGGTATCTCGACACCAGCCTGAGCCTGACCGAGGCGCTCCTGGCCCACAGGGATGGCGATGAGGCTTTGGTCCATGAGCGGATAGAACATGCGGTCCACCGGGCCGAGCCGCAATCAGTCCTGCGTCCTTTCACGGAGCGGAAAGACGAACTCGCGGAACTGTTGATCCGGCACGCGGTATGGGGCACCACCCATGAGTCGTTCATCGCAGCGCGGATGGCACGCCACGCGCAGGGCCCCCCACACCTCCGGACTCGTTCCTACTGGACACTCACGGACCGCGAACGCGAGGTGCTGGCTTACATGCGCTCGGTCATGACTGCGGCTGAAATTGCCGACGCGCTCTTCATTTCCGTCAACACCGTCAAGACGCATGAACGGTCGATTTACCGCAAACTCGGCGCGGCAGGGCGGCGCGACGCCCTGAAAACGGCTGCCGAACGCGGGATTGTTTGAAAGGTCCGGCCACGTCCAGGACATTTCATCCGCAGCGGGTGAGGTCCACGGCCGGCTAAAGGCCGACACTTGTTTTGCCTTCGGTCAGGCTGCGGCGGTCCATCCCGGAAAGGTTCCTCCAATGTCAAAGCCAATCGCGCTCCGCGCAGGAACGATTGCGCTCCTGGCCACAGCCGCTTCGACTACCGGCTGCAGTCGCACTTAGCGACCTCGGAACTGCAGCCAAGTGCTAAACCCGCGACCAGGGGCGCCCGCGACCGGCGCCACACCAAGTGAAAGCAAGGAAGCGAAATGAGTTTCTGGGAGAACTTTTGGGATATCTTCTGGTGGTTCTTCACCGCGTGTGTGTTCTTTGCCTACCTGTTTGGAGTCTTCGCGATCATCGGCGACCTTTTTCGCGACCATAAGTTGAACGGCTGGTGGAAGGCCGTCTGGATATTCTTCCTCTGCTTTCTGCCCTTCGTGACCCTGCTGGTGTACCTGGCTGCCCGCGGTGACGGCATGGCAGAGCGTTCCGCGCAACGGGCCCGGCGCGACCAGGAGGCCGCCGATTCCTTTATCCGCAGGGGATCCACAGGGAGCCCCGCTGAGGAGATCTCCAAAGCCAAGGCGCTCCTGGACGCCGGAACTATCAGCCCTGAAGAGTTTGAAATAATCAAGAGCCGGGTGCTGGCCTGAACGCGCTCGCAGTTCTCCCGATCCGGGAGGACGGGCGCCGTTCCCGGCGGAAGGGCCTCGATGTAGTCGTGCGCGAATTCTTCCGGGACCCCGAAACGATCGCTGTGCTCCTGCTGGCTGCCCATAATCCTCGTAGTGGCCATTGCAGCTGTCCTCGTGTCGGTGAATCGTCGCCCGTCATCTGCAATTGCTTGGGTTCTCGCCATTATTTTCATTCCGTTGCTCGGCGCCATCGCGTTCTTCTTTGTCGGCTACGCCAAACTGCCCAAGGGCCGGCCCGATAAGCAGCGGCAGGTCAACGAACTGGTCCTGTCGCGGACGGACGTAGCCCGTTAGTCAGCCAAGGCCACGACTGGCCCGAGTGGCTGCATTCGGCGGTGGCGTTGAATAACAACCTGGGGGCGCTGCCCATGGTCAAAGGCAACACTGCGGAGCTCTTGCCCGACTATAAGGGCACCTTCGATGTCATGACCGCGGAAATCGATTCGGCCACGCGCTATGTGCATGTGGAGTTCTACATCTTGTCGCTTGATGCGACCACGGCACCGTTTTTCGACGCGCTGGCCAGGGCGAGGGGGCGCGGCGTCGCCGTCAGGGTGCTCTCGGACCACTTAGCCGGTCTGATGTTTCCGGGCCGGAAAGAAACGCTGAAATTCCTCCAGGACATAGGCGCCGAATATCACCCGATGCTGTCACTGCGGCCGTTGCAGGGTAAGTGGCAGCGGCCGGACCTGCGCAATCACCGGAAGATCCTCGTCGTCGACGGCCGCGTGGGGTTCACCGGGTCCCAGAACCTGATCGACGCCAGTTACAACAAGAAGGGCAACCGGACTCCCCGGCCGAGGTCCGGCGCTGATCGCTGCGCAGGTCCTGCCCAGCGGTCCCAGCTTTGATAACGACAACAACTTGAAGCGCTACGCCACGCTCATCCACAAGGCGGAACGCCGGGTCAGCATCACCAGCCCCTACTTCGTCCCGGACGAATCCATCCTGATGGCCATTGTCACAGCTGCCGCGCGGGGGCTCAGTGTCGAGCTCTTCGTTTCCGAGGTCGGGGACCAGAGCATGGTCTATCACGCGCAGCGATCGTACTATGAGGCGCTGCTCCGCGCCGGCGTCAGGATCTACCTGTACCGGGCCCCCAGGTGCTGCATTCGAAGCACTTCGCGCCCTCGGCGCCACCACGGTCCGCCTGCTCAGCAACAACCCGGACAAGGCTGCCCAGCTCACCTCCCTCGGCATTGAAGTCATCGAACAGCTCCCCACCGGGGTGCACTTGTCCGCGGCCAACCACCGCTACCTGACGGCGAAACGCGACCACACCGGCCATACCCTCAACCTGCCGGCCAACGTCGGACCCCGGGAATCCCGCCCAGGCGAGATCCGCGGGGAGGCTGCCATGAACCCTGGGACGGACACCGCTCCGCCCACCCCTGATGACGTGCTCAGCCGGATTGACGAACTCGTTCCCCGGCTGAGGGAACGGGCCGAGGAAACGGAGAGTCTTCGCCGCATTCCAGAATCCAGCATTGAGGAACTGAAGGACGCCGGAGTCTTCCACCTGCTTTCTCCCATGGCCGTCGGGGGATTTGGGATGGGCGCCGGGACCTATGCCCAGGCCATCCGCCGGCTTGCCCAGGGCTGCGCCTCCACAGCCTGGACCGCTGGGCATCTGATCGAACACGTCTGGATGCTGGCACGGTGGCCGCGGGAGGTTCAGGACGAAGTCTTCGCGAATGGTCCCGTACCGTTGGCGGCCGCCACGGGGGCGCCGGTGGGCGCTGCTGAGAGGGTCCCGGGAGGCTACGCGATATCGGGCCTGTGGAGTTTCGCCTCCGGGGTGATGCACTCCGGGTGGGCGCTCCTGGCGGCGCAGCACGGCACCATGCGTCTGCAATGCCTCGTCCCGATATCCGACGTCGAAGTGCTGGACGTGTGGCACACGGCAGGGCTGAGGGGCACGGGCGGCAACGACGTCCGGGCGGAGAAGCTGTTTGTTCCCGAGTACCGGATGCTGGTGCGTAAGGTCAAGAACACCCTGGACAACCGCCAGACGGATTCACCGCTCGCGCAGGCCCGCTTTGCGCAGACTTCAGGGCTCGTGGTCACGGCACGGTTGCACTGGGAAGAAGCGATCAAGGTTGTGTCCGCCGCGAATGAACGCCAGCCCTCACTGTTGACGGACGAGGAGCGTGCCCGGTACCGGCTCTCCGTCACGCTCAGCGGGGAGGCGTCGGCTGACGCGGTGCGTCTCATCATGGCGGGATCGGGAGGGAGCGCCCAGCGGCTTTCCCACCCCCTTCAGCGGATCCAACGCGCAACGTACTGCTCAACCACCCAGCACTGGCGATGGATCCGATCCTTGAGCAGGCAGGCAGGCCGCGGCCTGCTGTGTCTAGGCTTCACTACTCCCGCGTTTTAACCTCGGTCGCGCTCAGGTCTCGCGCCAGTTTTGAATGTCGTTGAGGCCGCACGCCTGGCGGCTGCATTGCCGTGCACTTACCCTCCAATCCGGCTGGCTGGAAGCTGCAGGTCGCACGTCTTTCCAGATCGGAATCACCCTGGAGCCGCATTCCCGGCACGGCGGTTCCACGTGGGCGCGCCTTTGCGCTTTGTTCATGATTTCCCCCCAAAGAAACTCCCACGAATATAGCCTTAAATCTAACGACTGTACAAACGTAAATCTGCCGGCATGCGCGGAAAATTGCCTGCCGGGTTCCCGGAACGACGAGTCTCCCGGGAGACTTGGGAATACCGGGGCGGTCCCGTCTGTTGAACATCTATCCGACCAGCATTTTCGAAGAAGAGAGAAACACCCCAAGTGGCAACCGATTACGATGAAGTACGCTCCGACGTCAAGGAGTCGCAGGACAGGTCCCTGGAGGCGCTGCAATCCGAGAACGCTCCGGACGCCCGCAGCGTGGTGCGTGATCTGGATGAGGCGGATTCGCTGGACGGTTCGATTGCCCCTGGCGGAGAATTCGTCGCCGAGGAACTGATCGTCCAGGTCATCCCGCAGGCGGAGGACGAATTTACCTGTTACTCCTGTTTCCTGGTCCGGCACCGCTCCCAAATCGCGCGCGAAAAGGACGGCCACGCCTACTGCATTGACTGCGAAGGCTAAAGCGCAGCCTGCTGTTGACGACCCCGCTGCTATGTGACGTACGCGGCGCGGGCACTACAATCGGCGCATGACGGTCCTGGACTGGCTGCTGGATTCTGATCCAGCCATTCGCTGGCAAGTGCTGCGTGACTTCGCTGGTGCCCCGGCCGACGTCGTGGCTGCAGAGCGCGCACGGGTGGCAACCGAAGGGTGGGGCGCGCGATTGCTGGCCCTGCGCGGGGCGGATGGTCAGTGGGCCGGGGGAGCGTACTTCCCCGCGCATGGGGGCGACGCGCCCGACGACGGAAGCCAGCCGTGGACCGCCACCACGTACAGTCTCCTGCAGCTGCGTGACTTCGGCGTCGATCCGGACGACGACCAGATGCGCCGGAGCGTGGCGCTGGTGCGGGACAACTGCCGTTGGGAGGAGGGCGGACAGCCCTATTTCACGGGCGAGGTCGAACCCTGCATCAATGGCATGGCCGTGGGGCTGGGCGCTTACTTCGGTCAGAACGTCGACGGCGTCGTCACCCGTCTGGTCAGCGAGCAACTCGACGACGGCGGGTGGAACTGCTGGGCGGCGCACGGCGCCGTTGTTTCGTCGGCGGCGACGACGATCAACGTGCTCGAAGGGCTGCTCGCGCACGAGCGGGCGACCGTCGGCTCCGCGGACTCCAGGAAGGCTCGACGCCGGGGCGAGGAGTATCTCCTCGAACGCCGGCTGTTCCGGCGCAAAAGCACCGGAGAGGTCATTGACCCGGCCTGGCTGGAGTTCACGTTTCCGACCCGCTGGTACTATGACGTGCTCCGGGCACTGGAGTATTTCCGGTCCGCCGGTGATCCCCCCGACCCGCGGATGGCCGAGGCGATCGAGCTGCTTCGATCGAAAAGGCAGCCCGACGGGACCTGGCTGCTCGAAAACACGCATCCCGGGCAGGTCCACTTCGGGCTGGAGGACGGTGACGGCCAGCCCAGCCGGTGGAACACCCTCCGGGCACTGCGGGTCCTGCAGTGGTCTGAGAATGGAACGCGCCCGTAGCCTGCTCTGGGGACTGGTACCGCGCTTGTTCCCGCTGGTTTTACGCCGCGCCAGTCCACCTGGGCGTTGTTGCGGCCCGTCGGATGGTTTTGGCGCGGGTGTGGAAGTTGTCGGCCCGTTTATGCCAGTCATGACGGGCAGGCAGGGCGTCGCTGGGATGTGCCGGTTCCCGAACCCCGCTTTTCGCGCTTCCCTCCGGGCAGAGATCTGTGACCAGGCCCATTCCTGCGCACTCTCGCACGGCGGAGATGCCGGCGACGGCGGCGGCCTTGTCGCTGAACGCAGCCGACACCGCCATCACGGTCCCGTCCGGTGCCTTGAGCCGGAATCGGAAATTCGACTCCCCGTCAACGAAGAGTTCAAACATGGCGGCCATAACAATCCTCCCCGGTCTGCGGAGCCTGCCCCCGGCGTCAATACCGCGGATCAGGCGGGAACGCATCGCTGCGTACGTGTCCCGCTGCTCTGGTCGAACGACCACTAGGATCTGTTCATCTGGTGATGTCCAGTGTGTTGGAGGCTCCGGGGCCCCACAAGACACGGCACGTAAACCCTGGGTAAAAGCTGTGCAACAACGCGCTCAGACGTACCGCGCGAACCACGCCAGCGTGTCGGTCCAGGCAGCGGTGGCCTGCGCTTCAACGTAGCGTTCCCCGGTGTCGTTGTGGAAGGCATGGTCGACGCCGGGATAGACGGTGAGCTGGTGGCGGACGTCCGTGGCAGCCAGGGCATCCCGCAGCGCCGGCAGCGCGCCGGTGATCCGCTGATCGAGTTCGGCATAGACGCCGAAGACCGCCGGTTTGATCGCGGCGACCTTGTCCAGGTCGGGGGAGGGGCCGTAAAACGCCGCGGTGGCCTTCAGCCCGGGCAGTTCCGTCGCTGCCTGCCACGTGATGCCCCCGCCAAAGCAGTACCCGGTCATGGCGATCCGGCCCGCATCGACAAAGTCCTGAGACTGCAGGTAGCCAAAGGCCGCTGCGAAATCAGAGACGTGGCGTTGAGCGCCGGCTGCCGTCAGTGCTCCCGGAACGGCGTCGCGGTCCATGCCCGCGGTGCCTCCTTCCCGGCTGAGCAGGTCCAGGGCAAGGGCGGCATAGCCGGCCTTGGCGAAGCGGCGCGCCACGTCCTCGATGTGCGGGGTCAGCCCGCGGTTCTCGTGGCAGATCAGGACGGCCGGACCGGCAGCGCCCGACTCCGGCCGGGCAAGGTAGGCGCTGATCTCGGTTCCGCCGACAGGGAATCGCACCGTGCCCGTCGCCAGCCCCGGAACACCTTCAGGAACAGAGAGGGGGCTCTTGGCCCCCGGCACCGGGCCGGCGGATGCGGTTCCCGTCCCCGTGCCCGATGACGTGGGGCTGGGGGTGGGCATGGGGTCGGTGCTGCGCGGGACTTCCTCCGGGGTGCAGCCGACCAGGAGCATCGCGGCGGAGGTTGCTGCCATGCTGCCCGTAATGAACGCCACCCGGCGCGTGAATGTGCGCTGGTTCAGGGAGCCGGCGCGGTAGTCGTCGAAGAATTCCTCGATCAGGTACTTCTCAAATTTGCCAAGCGTGGTCATGTCGGGCCTCCTGGAGTTTGGGCACATCCTCCTCCGGCGCCCGTGATCCGGCAAGGGCGGTTATCGATGGGCCGTCGGCGAGGCACCCGGCGGCGGGTGTTCGCGCTGACCCCACGTCCGCCGAATGTCTTATTTCGACATCTGAATGCCGCGGAGTGAACGCCGGTCCGTAACATTGAAGAATATACAGTCCCCAGCTTGCCAAGGTTATTGAAAAGGACTATTTAGGTGCCACTCCAAACATTGCCCGTCCTGGACTTCTCCCGGTTGAACGCCGGCGCGGAGGAAGCTTCGCAGTTCCGTGAGGACCTGCGGAACGCCATGCACGAGGTCGGTTTCCTCTACCTGGCCGGACACGGAATCCCCCCGGAATTGACGGACGCCATGCTCGATGTGTCCCGGCGCTTCTTCGAGCTGCCCGACGAGCAGAAGCTCGCCGTCGAGAACGTCCACAGTCCGCAGTTCCGCGGTTACACCAGGGTCGGCGGCGAGCTCACGGACGGCGCAGTGGACTGGCGCGAGCAGATCGATATCGGCGTCGAGCGTGCCGCCGTCCAGCCGGGTCCCGGCGTCGCCGACTATTGGCGTCTCGAGGGGCCCAACCTGTGGCCGGAAGCCCTTCCCGAAATGCGGGACATTGTTCTGGAGTGGACCGAGCGGTTGAGTGCCATCTCGCTGGCTCTCCTGCGTGCCCTGGCGGTGTCCCTCGGGGCGCCCGAAGACACCTTCGACGCCGCCTTCGCGGCGCGGGCGTTCCCCCTGCTGAAGATTGTGCGGTATCCGGGGGAGTCCAGCCCGGAACCCAAGCAGGGGGTGGGCTCCCACCGCGACGGCGGAGTCCTGACGCTGCTGCTCGTGGAGCCCGGCAAGGGAGGGCTGCAGGTGGAGTACCAGGGGCAATGGATCGACGCCCCGCAGGTTCCGGGAACGTTCGTCGTCAACATCGGCGAGATGCTCGAACTGGCAACCAACGGTTACCTCAAGGCGACGCTGCACCGCGTGATCTCGCCCCTGCGCGGCACTGACCGCGTCTCCCTGCCATTCTTCTTCAACCCGGCGCTGGACGCGACGATGCCGCAGCTCGCGGTGAGTCCGGAGTTCCAGGCCAGAGCCCGCGGCCTGTCGGTTGATCCGACAAACAGCCCGATTCTGGAAACCTATGGGGACAACGCCCTCCGCTACCGGCTGCGGGCCCACCCGAACGTTGTCGCGGAGCACCACTCCGATCTGCAGGCCAGCTGACGGAAGCGCCGCGGGGCCACCGAAGCGACGGCGCCGTCCGTAGGCTTCCTGTATCTGCTACGCAAAAAGCATTACGACGCGGAAAAGGTATGGCGCTACGGGAATCCCCGTAGCGCCATACCTTTTCCGCGTCGGAGGCCCGGGAGCGTAGCGGAATCGTGCCGGGCCACATCGTCGCGGGAGGACCCGTCGATGCAGGCACCGGCAGAACCTCCCGGGGACGCCGCGGGCCTTCCAGGGTGGAAGGGATGGTCAACCGCGATTTACGCGATCTAAGGGAGAGATATGGAAATCCAAACCAAGCAGCCCAGCAACAAAGGACCCGGGGAGATGTTCGCCGGCGATGTCTGGTTCGACGTCATCGCCAAGGGGGAGGATCCCTCCCGGTTGCGCGTCAACATGATCCGGTTCGCGCCCGGTGCGCACACAGCCTGGCACTGCCACGCCAACGGACAGAGCCTGCATGTCACCGAAGGGCGCGGCTTGGTCCAGTCCCGGGGCGGCGAGGTCATCGAAATCCGACCGGGGGACACGATCTGCACTCCACCCGGCGAATGGCACTGGCATGGAGCCGCCCCCGATCACTTCATGAGCCACCTGGCCATGTGGGAATCTTTGTCTGAGGGACAGGAGGGCCCGGAAACACAATGGGGGAGCCATGTTGACGACGGGGAACCCGGCACCAGTTGAGGCCTCGTCGCCGGGGTGACGGAAGTTGGCGCCAGGGAATAGCATGGACAGCCGGACACCGGGTGCCAGCGAAGGTTAACGATTGTTTGGGGGAGATGTGTTCAACCGCAGCCAAATCACGGCGTAGCAGTCGCCCTTGCCGTGCGCATCGTTGCATTTTCACGCTACATGCACCTCGAGGATCTGGGTCTGGACGTGAATCCTGCCATCGGCGCCGAACTGTTCAGCCGCGTGGTCGCGCCAACGGGGGCTGAACGGATGTTCTTTTATGCGTCCGTTGCCCTCGTCCCGATGGGTCTGGTGTTGCTGGTACTCGGTTGGCGGGGACGTGCACTGGCGGGACGGTGACCCTGCGGGGTGCCCCAGGGCCGGTGGGGAACGGGTGTCGCAGCTATTTCCAGCGGAGCGGTTGAGGCGGAGACGTCCTCCACGTCCGGAAGAACCGCTCCCGGGCATCCTCGCCGCCCTGTTGCTCCAAGGCGTGCAGCCGCCCGTAGGTGAACGCATTTGCGCCGGCGTCGTCGCTAGCCAACTGACGCAACAAATCCCGGGTGACGACGCTGTCATGATGGTCGCCCAAACTCTCCTGGATCTCCTCTGCGGCCCGGGCGAGGACGGTTGCCGGCTTGCCGAAAATCGGTGCCGACGCTTCCGCCGCATAGCGCAGTCGCTTGGCACGCTTCCGGACGTCATGGAGTTCGGCGTCCAAGGCCGGACTTGCATGGTCGACGCCGAGAGCGCCTACCTCTTTTTTCAGGCGTTTGCGCTCTTTCGTGACGAGCCGGCCCACGGTCCGCGTTGCTTCCTTCCCGGCGGTTTCGGTAAGCGGCGGGTCGGCCAGGAAGGCATCCAGCGCATCGAGGAGGCGGAAGTAGCGGGCACTATTCAAGGCTGCGAGACCCTTCGCCCGGGCACCATGCGCGACGGCACCGAGGTGGTCCTCAATTTGCTGCGCGACCGGGCCCAACAGCAACTCCGGCGGTTCGGCGCCGACCAGCTCCAGCAGCCGGGCCTGCATCACCTCATTGTCCCGTGCCTCGCCCACGCTGCCGGCAAGCCACTGAAGTTCCGAGCGAAGCGATCCTGCCGCGCCCGTGTCAGTCAACTTCCGGAAAGTGGCCAGGACGGACCGGATCCGGCGTGCAGCCACCCGGAGCTGATGAACGGCGTCCGGTGCGTTCGCCCGGACTCCTGGGTCATGTCTTTTGAGTGCCTCAACCTGCTGGTCCAGGTACGACAAAAGCACCGCTGAGGCCGGCCCTTCGGGCTCCGGCTCGGGGGACGCCGTCCGGCCGGGAGGGTACTGTCCGCCCAGGCCGCGGGCCAGTTTGGACGGCAGCGCGGACGGTTCGTGGCCCGCAGCGGCCACAAGCGCGTCGGCGCCCTCGAGCAGCCGCTTGGGGCCGTCGATGAGTTCGATTTCCCATTCCCGCCAGGTGGCGTTTGCCTGCGGCTCCAACAGGGCCTGGGAATCCACCCGGTCATCGCTGAATTCGGCCAGGGTACTGCCATCGGCGGCGAGGAGGCGGTGCATGGTGCGCATGGTCTTGAGCCTTGCCACTGCAATCACATCCTGATCCCTGGTGTGGACCCGTACGAGTTGCCGCAGCCGTCGGGGAACCGGCCCCCGTTCCGTGCCCAACGGTGCCGTGAACTCCTGACGTTCCCCAACCGCCACGGGGAGCTTCAAATGCCATCCGGCATCGTGGCCACCGGTCCGCCGGCGCAGGGTGATCCGGCGGGAAGCCAGTGCCAGCTCCGCGGTATCGAAGTAGACCGCGTCCAGGGATTCTTCCTCGGCAGGCCCGACGCGGTCAACTCCCGGCAACGAGGCGAGGGCGGGCAGTTCGTCGCCTTCTTCAACCTCGTATTTTCGTTCCACCTCAAGTTTCCCGGAGCCAGCCATGCCTCAGCCTAGGCCCGCGGGACGTGCTGCCGCAGGAGTCAAAAGTCCCGCGTCAGCCCCCGGCGGAACCAGGTCCCGGCTTTGTAGGCACAATGGAGGCGTGACTTCTTCGGCTGTTCCGACCCCCTCCGCTCCAGAGCCCTTCGAACTGGACGTCATCGGAGCCGGCCTGGTGTTCGCGCATTCGCTCGGTGAGCTGGCCGGGGCGCTGCGGGCCGGCGGCCCCGGCCCCACCGCCGTGGTGCAGGCGCCGCCGGGAACGGGCAAAACCACCCTGGTTCCGCCGTTGCTGGCCAACCTCGCCCTGGCGGCTGCCCGGCAGCTGGGGCGAGTCGGCATGCCCCGCATCATTGTCACGCAGCCGCGCCGGGTCGCCGCCCGTTCTGCTGCGCGGCGCCTGGCTGCCCTGGACGGCAGCCGGCTGGGGGACCGCGTTGGATACACGGTCCGCGGCGAACGACAGACCGGTCCGGGCACCCTCATCGAATTTGTCACCCCGGGCGTCCTGCTCAACCGCCTGCTCGCGGATCCGGGACTGGAAAGCACCAGCGCCGTCATTTTGGACGAAGTGCACGAACGAGGCCTCGAGACAGACCTGTTGCTCGGCATGCTCACCGAGGTCCGCCAGCTCCGGGGCGACCTCGCGCTCGTCGCCATGTCCGCCACCCTGGACGCACCACGCTTCGCCGCACTGATCGGGGCGGCCGACGACGCGGCGGACCACAACGCGGCGGACCACGACGGCGGCAGGGCGGCGCCCGTCGTCGACTGCCCATCCGCGCTGCACCCGCTGGAGGTCGACTGGAGGCCGGCCGCGGGGCCCCGGCTGGATGAACGGGGAGTGACGCGCGCCTTCCTGGACCATGTGGCTGAAACGGCCGCCTCGTCGCACGCCCAGGCACTTGCGTCCGGCCAGGACATTGACGCCCTGGTGTTCGTCCCGGGGGCCTGGGAAGTGTCCTATGTCGCCGGCCGGCTGCGCGGCCGGACGCATGTGGAAGTCCTAGAGCTGCACGGGCAGATCGGCCCCGCGGAGCAGGACCGTGCCGTCTCCGGGCGGGAACCCGGAGGCAACCCGCGGATCATCGTGTCAACGTCCCTCGCCGAGTCCTCCCTCACCGTCCCCGGGGTCCGGCTGGTCATCGACTCCGGGCTGTCACGCGAGCCCCGGCGGG
>NZ_AUPJ01000503.1 GCF_000427315.1 Arthrobacter sp. TB 26 | reverse complement strand
CGGGCCGCCCGCCAGGGCCCGGGACGGGTGGTGCGCTGCTACGACCAGAAGACCTATGGCGCCGCCCCGGCCCATCAGACGCCGGAGATCGCCGTCGCCGACCTCACAGGAGCGGCCCTGGTCCTCGCGTGCTGGGGATCTCCCGGCGGCCGGGGACTGTTGCTGCCGGACGCGCCGCCGCAGGCTGCGATGGACGAAGCTGTTGAAGTGCTGCGGGAGCTCGGTGCTGTGGCCCCGGACGGTCTCGCCACGGATCTCGGCAAGGTGCTGGCGAGGGTTCCCGCCGATCCCCGGCTGGCGCGGGCCCTGTTGGACGGAGCTGCAGCCGTGGGCGATCGCACCGCCGCGGAAGCCGTCGCCGTGGTCGCCGGGGACCAGCGTGCGCCCGGTGCGGATCTGCCGCGGCTTGTGGCCGCCCTGCGCTCGGGGAAGGAACCGGGATCCCGGCGCTGGACGGAGGACGTCCGGCGGATGGAGGGGATCGCGCGCCAGGAGAGGTCCGCCGTGGCACCACCTCCCATGCAGTCGGCGGTGACCGCGGCGGAGTCCGTCGGCTTCGTCGTCGCCCTCGCGTTCCCTGACCGCGTCGCTCGCCGGGTACCCGGTGGAGGCCCGGAGCGCTACCTGCTCACCTCCGGGACGCGGGCCGGGCTCCCGGCCGGAAGCTCCCTGTCGGGTCACGAGTGGCTC
>NZ_AUPJ01000502.1 GCF_000427315.1 Arthrobacter sp. TB 26 | reverse complement strand
TCCGCTCCGCTGCGCCGCTGACGGCGGACACAGCCGAGGCCGCCGCCCGGCACCTCCTGAGTGACACCATTGAGGCAAAGTTCAGCCAGGGCCGGGTCACCGCCCGCAAGGAACGTCGGCTGGGCGCGATTATCCTGTCCTCCACGCCGGTGCGTCCCTCTGCTGCCGAGGGACGTGCGGCAGTGGCCCGGGCGCTCGGGAAGGAAGGGCTCGGTGCCATTGGCTGGTCGACGGCGGCGGACGCCCTGCGCCGCCGTCTTGCCCTGCTGCATCGCGAGCTCGGAGACCCGTGGCCGGATGTGTCCGGGCCGGCGCTGCTGGCCCGGCTCGACGAGTGGCTGGCACCGGAACTTGAGGCGCTGGCCGGCGGCGCCGCCACGAGCGCAATCGACCTGGCAGATCCGCTGCGGCGCCTGCTGCCGTGGCCCGACGCCGCCCGGCTCGGGGAACTGGCCCCCGAACGCCTTGAGGTGCCAAGCGGTTCCTGGGTCAGGATCGACTACCCCGATGTCGAAGACGACGGCGGCCGCCCGGTGGTGGCCGTCAAACTCCAGGAATGCTTCGGCTGGGACCAGACGCCACAGCTGGTGGGCGGCAGGGTGCCTGTTCTCTTCCACCTGCTCTCGCCTGCCAGGCGGCCCCTGGCCGTGACGGACGACCTCGCCTCGTTCTGGTCCGGGCCCTATGCGCAGGTCCGTGCGGAGATGCGGGGCCGGTACCCCCGGCATCCCTGGCCGGAGGATCCTTGGACGGCGCCGGCGACCTCCCGTACCAAGAAGAGGAGCTAGCAGCTGTTACGTTATTGTGACTCGGCTCACGGCGTGTCGGGTATCCTAGAAGAGGTCATGCAGTCGGCCGCACATGCTTCACAGGGGAACTTTTACTATGACCAGCAAACTCGGCATCACCGTCGCTGTCGACCTCAGTTCGGAATCTGCACTCGTAGCACCGGAGGGCCAACTCACCGTCCGAAACGTCCCAAGCCTCATCGCAGTTGCCCGCCGGGCCGGCTCATTCGGGTACGGCCTCGAGGTTGTCGTGGACCTTCGGAAGCTGACCGCCGCGGAACCTGAAGCCGTGGCCATGATCCGCGATTCGGGATGGCAGGGGAGCCGCCTGCTGGGTGTCGGCAGAGCCGGCAATGCCGGCTGGGAGCGTGCGGCATGAAGCCGGCATTGGCCGGCGTCTATGGTCAGCTCGCCCACGCACCGGGCGCAGAGCTGATGTTCGACTCCTTCCGCCGCTGGCCGCTGGTGCCCTCCGCGCAGTTGGTGCGGCTCCGCTCGGCGCTGTTGCAGTGCGTCGAATTGGCCTCGCCGGATAACGGCAGGGACC
>NZ_AUPJ01000501.1:5798-8697 GCF_000427315.1 Arthrobacter sp. TB 26 | reverse complement strand
CCCGCCGCTAGGATTTCGGCACGCCCGGCGGCGCCCTCACGCGTAGATGGTCGGGATGGCGGGTCCGCCACGCTGGAGCCGGTTCACGACGGCGGGCAGTTCGGCCATGGTGTCGGCATGCCGGCGCCGGCCCCGTGCCACGGCTTCCGCACCGGTCCATCCCGGCAGAAGTTCACCATCCCGGACGAATTGCTGCACCAGTGGCCTGCCGGTGGGTTCCCCCACGGGCGGGTGTCCAACACCCAGGACTTCGTGGGTGGCGGTGCCCGATCCGTCGAGCCGGCGCACCGCGTGCTTCCGGCCGCCGACGTTGATCTTGTTCTTGGAGCTCTTGGCCACCGCTATGAACTCCCCGGCGTCGTTGGTGCGGCTGACCAGCTTGTAGACCATGCCCGCGGTGGGGGCACCGGAACCCGTGACCAGGGCCGTGCCGATTCCATAGGAGTCGGCTGGTGCGGCCTGGAGGGCCGCCACGGAGTATTCGTCGAGGTCGGACGTGACGACGATTTTCGTGTGGACATTGCCCAGCCGGTCCAGCAGCTCACGGACCCACCATGCCTGCGCCAGCAAATCACCGGAATCGAGCCGCACCGCGCCCAGTTTGTCCCCGGCTAGTTCGACGGCGGTCCGGACCGCAGCTTCGACGTCGTACGTGTCCACGAGGAGGGTGGTTCCGGGTCCCAAAGCGCCCAGCTGCGCCCGGAACGCATCACGCTCGGTGTCGTGCAGGAGGGTGAACGAGTGCGCCGCCGTGCCGACGGTGCGGATGCCGAAGCGCCGGCCGGCTTCCAGGTTCGACGTTGCTTCGAAGCCCGCGATGACGGCGGCGCGTGCGGCCGCAGCGGCGGCCTCCTCGTGGGCCCGGCGTGAACCCATCTCAATGCAGGGCCGTCCTCCTGCCGCGCTGACCATCCGGGAGGCCGCCGAGGCAATGGCGCTGTCATGATTCAGGATGGACAGGACAAACGTCTCCAGGATGCATGCCTCCGCGAAGGTGGATTCCACGATCAGAACGGGGGAGTACGGGAAGTATGCCTCGCCCTCGGGGTAGCCCCAGATGTCGCCGGAGAAGCGGAAGTCCGCGAGGCGGGCGAGGGTCTCCCCGTTGACGACGCCGGTCCGCTCCAGGAACTCCAGCTCCGACGGGCCGAAGCGGAATCCGGCAATGCCCTCGAGCAGCCGTCCGGTTCCGGCGACGATCCCGTACCGCCGTCCCTCCGGCAGTCCGCGGGCAAATGCCTCGAAGACCGTGCGCCGCTCCGCGGCCCCGGAGTGGAGGGCCGCCTGCAGCATGGTCAGTTCGTAATGGTCGGTGAAAAGGGACGTAGCGGGGCGGTCCCAGGCCGGCGAGGTATCCATGATTAACCGTAGCCCGCGGCCAGGCTATTCAGTTGACCCGGCTCTGGGGGTACCTTGTCCCCATGGCCAGGGAAGAAGTCACCGTCACTGTCAGCAGCCCCGGCGGCAACCGGGAGTTGAGGATCTCGAGCCCGAGCCGGGTCCTGTGGCCGGAGCT
Source organism: Arthrobacter sp. TB 26 (assembly GCF_000427315.1). Lineage (GTDB taxonomy): Bacteria > Actinomycetota > Actinomycetes > Actinomycetales > Micrococcaceae > Arthrobacter. The sequence continues at coordinate 7,181 of NZ_AUPJ01000501.1, read as the reverse complement.
CGGTCTCACCAAGCTGGACCTGGCCCGGTACATTGTCGACGTCGGGGACGCCTTCCTGGCAGCGAACGGTGACCGTCCGGTCACCATTCAGCGGTTCGGTGACACCGTCGACGGCGAGCAGTTCTTCTCGAAGAATCCGCCCAAGGGCGCCCCGGACTTCGTGCGCTCGGTGATGGTGGTTTATCCCAGTGGACGCTCGCATCCCCAGCTGGTGATCGACGAGGTTGCCGCCGCGGTCTGGGCGGTGCAGATGAACACGGTGGTGTTCCACCCCTGGGCCTCGCGTGCCGGCAACCCGGACAACCCCGACCAGCTGCGGATCGACCTCGACCCGCAGCCGGGCACCGGCTTTGAGGACGCCGTTCCTGCCGCGCAGGAACTGCGCGGCGTGCTGTCAGAGGCCGGCCTGGCGTCGTTCGTCAAGACCTCCGGCAACCGGGGACTGCATGTGTTCTCCCCGATCGAACCCAGCCGGGAGTTCCTCGAGGTACGGCACGCTGTGATCGCCGCCGCGCGCGAACTTGAACGGCGGATGCCGGACAAGGTCACCACTGCGTGGTGGAAGGAAGAACGGGGCACCCGGATCTTCGTCGACTTCAACCAGGCGAACCGCGACCGCACCATGGCCGGGGCCTATAGCCCGCGCGCCCTTCCCGGCGCCACCGTGTCCTGCCCGATCGGCTGGGACGAGCTGGAGCACGTCCGCACGGAGGACTTCACTATCGTCACGGTGCCGCAGCGGCTCAGGGCCACCGGAGACCCGTGGGCGGAGATGCATGCGAAGCCGGGCACAATCGACGTTCTCCTGGAGTGGTGGGAACGTGACCTTGCGGCCGGGCTGGGGGAGTTGCCCTTCCCTCCGGACTTCCCGAAGATGCCGGGTGAGCCGATGCGGGTGCAGCCCAGCCGGGCCCGGAACAAGGACTAGGGCGGGGATCAGACGCCCAGCAGGCGCTGGCCGTTGAACCAGCAGACCATCCGCAGCCAGTCGTCGTCGAGGCGGGGCTCCTTGTCGCGGAGGCGTTCCAGTGCCTCCAGCTGATGGGCATAGGCGTACGGGATGTTCGGGAAGTCGCTGCCGAGGACAATCCGCTCCCGCATCCCGGCCAGCCGCGGCAGGAGCTCAGCCGGGAAGGGTGCGGCCGCCTCGAAGAAGTCCGTGAAGACCATGGTCGTGTCGAGGTGGACGCGCGGGTACTTCTCCGCGAGGTCCAGAAATTCGGCGTACTCCGGCGCCCCCATATGGGCAACGACGGCGGTCAGCTGGGGGTGGCGCTGCAGTACACCCTCGAGCTTGTCCGGTCCGGTAAAGCCAGGCCGCGGGACCGGACCGCTTCCGACGTGCACGACGACCGGAATGCCGGACTCGGCCAGCAGCCGCCA
>NZ_AUPJ01000501.1:0-5788 GCF_000427315.1 Arthrobacter sp. TB 26 | reverse complement strand
CGGCTCGCGCAGATCGAAACCGCCCACCTGCGCATGGATCTTGAACACCCGGGCGCCGCGTTCGACGGCGGACCGCACCTGTTCCAGGACGCCGTCTTCGGGGAAAAACGTCGCGCTGGGAACACAATCCGGCTCGGTCGCGGCGAGCTCGAGGGCGAAATCGTTAAGGTCCGCCGCCATGCCAGGCCGGTGCGCGTAGGTCAGTGCCGTGAAATGCCGGAGCCCCAGCTGGCGCAGCCGCGCCAGCCGGCTGGCTTCGTCCGAGCGGTATGTGATGGGCCAGGGACGGCCGATGAGGGGACCGGCTGCATCGAAGTGCGCCCAGACCCGCTGCAGCATCCGTTCCGGGAGGAAATGCGTGTGGATGTCGATCAGGCCCGGAAGTCCGAGCCGCGCCCACCACTGGGGTACGTCAGCGTCCCGCATCGTTTCCACCGGGTCCCCCTTAACGTCATTGTCTGGCCACTTCGGCCACACGGCCCAGGCCAGTCTGCCACTACGGGAGAGTGTTCGTGGCACGCGGTGTTACGGCGGGCAGGCTTGTTTCGGCCGCCGGGTGCGCTACCGCCGCAGCGTCCGGAGGATCCCGCGTGCGGTAAACCCGACGGCGCACACCAACGGAACCAGCGTGCCAAGGAGGGCAATCGTGTTCGGCCGGAAGGCCACGTGCCCGCTCCCGTTGCGGCAGTAGACGCCCAGCGGGAGCACAAAGCCACCGCCGCCACCGCCGGCCGCGCTTTCCAGCCCGGCAGTATCGGCGCCTTCGGCTTCGGAGTTGCCGCCGCCGCCGAAACCAAACGACACCAGGGCCACCGGGATCAGTTCCTCCCCGTCCACCTTGACGGCCGTGCCATAGGCCCTGGTTACACCCACGTTTTTGAACGTCTCCGCAAGGGACGAGAGAGCTTCAGTCATGGATCCGACCTTGGTCGGCAGGCGCGGCCAGGTGCCAGAGGCTTAGGCCCTGGAAGCGCCATGCCGTCAGGGCCATCCGGCCCCTATTCGCCAGCGGAACGTCGAAATAGATTGGAACTTAGAACAACGCACTGGAAGAGAGGCCAGGTTCATGACGCAAAAGACAGGAGTGGCACCACGGCTGGCCGAAGTGCTGGCCATCGTCCTGGGCACGGAGGAAATCCCGTTGCGGCTGAAGGCCTGGGACGGCTCGGAGGCGGGCCCGGCCGGCGCGCCGGTCATTGAGTTCCGGTCCCGGCGTGCCCTGCGCCGGATGCTGTGGTCGCCCGGGCAGCTGGGCCTCAGCCGCGCCTATGTTGCGGGGGACGTTGACGCGCCCGGCGACGTCTTCGCCAGTTTTGCGGCGTTGAGCTCCGCCGGCAAATTCGCCGAACCCGGACCGTTCCGCCGGCCGACAGTCCGCGAAAGCGGGACAATCCTCAAAAACGCCGCCCTGATCGGCGCCCTGGGACCCAATCCGGCGCCGCCTCCGGAGGAAGCAAAGATCGTCCGGGCCGGCCGGCGGCATACCCGGAAGCGCGACGCCGCGGCGATCTCCCACCACTACGACGTCGGCAATGACTTTTACGCCCTTGTCCTCGGCCCGTCCATGGTGTACTCCTGCGCGGTGTGGGAGGACGAAGACACCGGACTGGAGACAGCGCAGGAGGCCAAGCTCGGCTTGGTCTGCCGGAAGCTGGGACTGAAGCCCGGCATGCGGGTGCTGGACGTCGGCTGCGGCTGGGGGAGCTTCGCCCTGCACGCGGCCAAGAACTACGGAGTCGACGTCGTCGGCGTGACTCTTTCGGGCGAACAGGCGGCCATGGCCGCGAAGCGGGTGGCAGAGGCCGGCCTGACCGACCGGGTGGCCATCCGGGTCCAGGACTACCGCGACGTTGACGACGGGCCCTATGACGCGATCAGCTCCATCGGCATGTCCGAGCACGTGGGCCGCGGGCCGATGCCCGGCTACGTCGCCAAACTGCACGGACTGCTCCGGCCGGGCGGCCGGCTGCTGAACCACGCCATTTCCTGGAATGCGGGACCCACCGCGCCGGATCCGGACTCGTTTATCCCCCGCTACGTGTTCCCGGACGGCGAGATGCTCCCCCTGGCGGAGATGGTTGGGGCGCTCGAGTCCGGCGGACTGGAAGTCCTCGACGTCGAGGCCCTGCGGCGGCACTACGCGCTCACCCTCCGGGCCTGGGTGCGGAACCTAGAGGAACACTGGAACGAGGCCGTGCAGCTCGCCGGCGAAGGCCGGGCACGGGTCTGGCGGCTCTACATGGCCGCCAGCGCCCTGGGCTTCGAATCCGGAATCACCGGCGTCAACCAGATCCTGGTGCAGCGGCCCGGCGGCGCCGNNNCCGCCGTTGCGCCGGACCGCCTGGCTCTGAGGCCGGGGGCGCTCTGAGGCCGCCGTCGCCTCAGGTGGGACTGTGGGCTGCGATGAACGCCGCGGCGGATCCGGCCAGTGATGCCCCGACTTCCTCCGCGCTGCGCCTGGTTCCCGCGACGTCGAAGGTGTGGCCGCCGCCGTCGCGCCACTCCAGCGTCTCTGCGGGGCCGATCCGGGCCACTACTGCCTCCAGCAGTTCGGGCGTGGCAAACGGGTCACGCGTGCCCTGCAGGAAAAGCATCGGCAGGGTCAGCCCGTACAGGTGTTCGTCACGGAGCTTCTCCGGCTTTCCCGGGGGATGGAGCGGGTAACCGAGATAGACGAGTCCTGCCGCGGGCATCCCTTCGGCAACTGCCATGGAGGCCATCCGTCCCCCGAAGGACTTGCCAGCCGCCCAGAGCGGTTCGCCCGCTGACCGGCCAGCGGCCTCGGACATGGCCGCGCGCCAGGCCGCGATGGCTGCGGGAGGCTTGTCGGGGAACTTCCGGCCGGCCTCCCGGTAGGGGAAGTTGAAGCGGAGCGTGGCGATTGCCAGTTGGTTCAGGGCCCGGGTAAACCCGGCGAGGAACGGGTGGTCCATGCCGGCCCCGGCCCCATGGGCGACGACCAGCGTGGCAGCCGGCTTCGCGGGGCGGGCGTAGACGCCCGAAACGGAGGATTCGCCCACGGCGATCGTGACGGGCAACTCGGGGACTGTCATGACTCCATCATGACGCCCGTAGGCGCCCGCAGGCGCCCAGGGCTGCTGCGGTACTCGCGGATAGATCGCTAGGCTGTCCTTATGAGCAATACCGAAGCGGCGCCGCAGGAGATTCTGTGCGAAACGGACGACAACTGTGTCGGGGTGGAAATCCTGGTTCCCCGCCAGGTCCCGCTGGGCGGGCCGCGGGCCATGGATGTCAGAAGGACGCTGCCGCAGCGCCAGCGGAGCCTCATCGGAGCCTGGTGCTTCCTGGACCACTACGGCCCGGACCGGGTCGGCGAGTCCGGGGGCATGCACGTCCCGCGCCACCCGCACACCGGACTGCAGACCGTCAGCTGGCTGTTTACCGGAGAGATAGAGCACCGAGACTCGGCCGGCTTCCACGCGGCCGTGCGGCCCGGCGAGGTCAACCTCATGACGGCCGGGCGCGGCATCAGCCACTCGGAGTTCTCCACACCCGCGACCGACGTCCTGCACGGTGCGCAGCTGTGGGTAGCGCTGCCGGACAGCGCACGCCAGATGGAGCCGACGTTTGAGCACTACCGCCCCGAACCGCTAAGCGGACCCGGCTGGATCATGCGGGTCTTTCTGGGATCCCTCGCCGGCGCCGCCTCGCCGGTCACCACCCACACACCACTGCTGGGAGCCGAGATCCTGCTGGAAGCAGGGTCCACCCTCAGCCTGGATACCGATCCCTCGTTTGAACACGGACTACTGGTGGACACCGGAACCCTGGTGGTGGACGGCCACCCGGTCCCGCAGGACCACCTCGCCTACCTGCCGGTGGGGCGCAGCACTCTGACCCTCGCGGCCGGCGACAATCCCCTGCGCGTGCTCCTGATCGGCGGCGAACCTTTGGGCGAGCAGATTGTGATGTGGTGGAACTTCGTGGGTCGCAGCCACGAGGAAATCGTCGAGTACCGGGCCCAATGGCAAGCGGAAATCGGCGCCGAATCCTCGCCCGCTGCCGCCGGGACGGACACCGCAGCCCCGCGGTTCGGCACATTCCCCGTGGGGGAACCCGCGCCGCTGCCGGCCCCCGCGCTCCCGAACGCCCGCCTCCGCCCCCGCGACTGAGCCCTTCGACCGAGAAACGAGAAACATGTTGACCGCCATCACCATCCGCCATAACCCCGACCGGATGCGCTACGAGGTTCTCGACGGCGACACGGTCATCGGCCAGGCGGCCTACATCGACGACGGCGGCTCCCACCGCATTTTCTACCACACGGTCATCGACGAGGACTTCGGCGGCCAGGGGCTCGCCGGCCGGCTCGCGGGACATGCGCTCGAGGAGACGGTCGCCGCCGGCTTGAAAATCGTCCCCGTGTGCCCGTACATCAAGAAGTACCTCGCAAGCCACACGCAGTACGCGGCCAGCGTCCAGGTTCCGACACCGGCATTGCTCGGAGTCCTCGACAGCGCGTTGGACCGGCGCGCCCGGCGCTGAGCCGCTGCCGGGACCGGATGCTCATTTGACCGTCAGCGTGCCGTGCATCTGCGGATGGTAAATGCAGTGGTAGGTGTAGGTTCCGGGCTGCATGGGCGCGGTAAAAGTGCCCGTACCGCCGCTGCCCTTGACGTCCACGTTGAAGGCCGAGCCGTCGTCGGCCGTCACGGTATGGGCAGCGCTGTCCAGGTTCGTCACCGTCACGGTCGCCCCAGGCGAGACCGTGACCGGCGCCCCGAAACCGAAGTCCTTAATGGTGATGGCCATGGCGCCCACGGTACTGCCGGGACTGACCTGGCCAGGCGTCGAGGCCGGGGCCGGGCTTCCGCCGCCGGCGGCGCAACCGCCCAGCCCGGCCAACACCGGGACGAGCAACCCGGCCAGCACCGGAGCAAGCCAGCGGGCGGGAACCTTGGCGGTATTCACGGTATTCACGGCGCACCATCCTCTGCACGGCGGAGTTCCGGGACGAGCCACTACTTTCCATTCTCCGCCTGCCGCCGCAAAATAGCACCGGGCCCCTGGCTGTCTGGCTGCCCCTACAACGCCGGCGGCTGGAGCCGGGCACCTGCGGCAAGGAGCGCTTCGATGATCGGGGCGGGGCCGGGACGGGACAGGAAGTATCCCTGTCCCATGCGGCAACCCAGGCCGCGGAGCAGGTCCAGTTGCCCGGCGTCCTCGATGCCTTCTGCGATCGCCTCGAGGTTGAGTTTGTGGGCCAGCCCGAGGATGCCCTCGAGCATGGCGGCAGACGCGGCATCGGAGGTGCTGGCGGAAAGGAATGACCGGTCAATCTTGAGGATGTCCGCGGGCAGCTCAGCCAGGGTGCTCAGCGAGGAGTAGCCGGTCCCGAAGTCGTCGATGGCGATGCGGACCCCGACGGCCTTAAGCCGGTGGAGTGCCGTGATGCCGCCGTCGATGCTGCTGGCCAAAGCCGTTTCGGTGACCTCGAGGACGACTTTGTCCGCTTCCGCAGCGGGATCCATCAGGATGCTCTCGATCGCGTCCAGGTTCCGCGGGCTGGGCAACTGCAGGGTGGAGAGGTTGATGGACACCCAGAGGTTCTCGCAGTGGACCATCGAGGCGCGCCAGCGGGCGGCCTGCCGGCTCGCGGTGCCCAGTACCCAGCGGCCGATGGCCTCGATGTCTCCGGTTTCTTCGGCCAGCGGGATGAATTCCGCGGGCTCCAGCAACCCCAGCCTGGGGTGTTTCCAGCGCACCAGCGCCTCCACCCCCAGGATTTCCCCGCTGCGCAGATCGGCCACCGGCTGGTAGTCGAGCC
>NZ_AUPJ01000500.1:4926-6752 GCF_000427315.1 Arthrobacter sp. TB 26 | reverse complement strand
GGGAGCCCTCCGGCCGGTGTCTACGGCGCTCCGGGCTCGTTTCCGTCGAACAGTTACAACAACGGCAACTATTTCGTGGATGCCCTGTTCGACACCGTCGATACCTCCGATCTGACGGCGTCCGGGCACTGGCCGCTGGACGGCTCGTCGAGTGTCCCGCAGGCCACAACCGTGGGGGCGGTATTCTCCAAGGCCGTCACGGATTCGAGCGTGCAACTGACGCTCACGGCGAACGGCACGGCTGTGGCGGGCACCACCGGCTACGACTCCACGTTGCGGAAGGCTACCTTCACCCCCGCAGCTGGCCTGGAGCTCGGTACCACCTACACCGCTACGCTCAGCGCCACGGCCGTGGGCGGCGGCGCTGTGACCAGCGGTGCAACGTGGTCCTTCACGACTGTGGTCTCTCCGCCGGTTCCGGGAAGCTGCCCTTGCAGCCTCTATGATGACGCTGTCGTCCCGGGGATCCAGGAGGTCAGGGACGGTGTGCCGCTGACTCTCGGAGTCCGTTTCTCCAGCGTTGCCGCGGGGACCGTCACCGGCGTCCGCTTCTACAAGTCCGCGGGCAACACCGGCACGCATACCGGGACACTGTTCACTGTGTCCGGAGAACAGCTCGCCACCGTCACCTTCGCAAACGAGAGTACGTCCGGTTGGCAAACGGCGACCTTCAACCAGCCCATCGCCATGGCGGCGAACACCGAATACATCATGGCCTACAAGAGCACCACCGGGGCCTACTCAGCCACCGTAAACGGCTTCGGATCCGGGCTGAGCGTCGGGAACCTGAGAACGGCGTCCGACGCCGGAGCGTACTCCTACACGAGTGATTTCCCGGGTGCCCGTTCGGGAGCCAGCTACCTCGTTGACGTGGTGGTCCAGTACCCGGATCCGCCGTTCGTGGCCGGCGCGCAGACGCCGCTTCCCGGCTCGTCGAGCGTCGCCCTGGATGCCACGGTCTCCGCTGCCCTGTCCAAGCCTGCTGCCGGGTCAAGTGTGGCGCTGACGTTGACAGGTCCCGACTCTGTCGATGTTCCCGGCACTGCCAGCTACGACCCGGCAACCGGCAAAGTGAGCTTCACGCCGGCGGCAGCCCTGGCAGCCGCCACCAGCTACACGGCTACCCTGACGGCAACCTCGACGACGGGCCAGTCACTGAGCGCCGGCAGTACCTGGACGTTCACGACCGTTCCGTCCCCGCGGCCCGACGGCGTCTGCCCATGCTCGCTGTACCAGGACACCGTGACCCCGGTCGTCCCGGAATTCAATGACGGGGTGCCCCTCACGCTGGGCGTCCGATTCGCCAGCGATGCGCCCGGCCAGATCACAGGCATCCGCTTCTACAAGGCCGCGGGCAACACCGGAACACACACCGGGGCGCTGTACACCGCAGCCGGCCAACAGCTGGCGGCGGCCACCTTCACCGGAGAATCCACCTCCGGGTGGCAGACGGCCACCTTCAGCCAGCCCGTGGACATCGCCGCGAACACGGAATACGTGGCCGCCTACCGCACACCCACCGGAGTCTATTCGGCGACACCGGGCGGGTTTGGATCCGCACTCACCAGCGGACCGCTGCGGGCGGCCGCCGGTGCAGGGGCTTACACGTACAACGGCGACTTCCCGTCAGCCTCCTCGAGCGCAAGTTACCTCGTGGACGTGGACTTCGTCGTATCGGTGCCGCCGCTCACGGTGACAGCCCTGGTGCCTGCGGCAGATTCCCTCGGTTTTCCCCTGACATCCAAACCGTCGGTGACGTTGTCGGCGCCAGTCCAGAACGGCTTCACCTTTGAACTCTCAGCCAACGGAGCCGCCGTCACCGGCGC
>NZ_AUPJ01000500.1:517-4920 GCF_000427315.1 Arthrobacter sp. TB 26 | reverse complement strand
GTCCGCACTGTCGGCGGACGCCAGGACAATGACGTTCTCACCGGCACAACCATTCCCGGCGGCCACTGTGATCTCAGCCAGCGTCCGTAACGTCATCTCCACCCAGGGCGCCGTGCTGGCGCCGCTCAGTTGGCAGTTCACCACGTCCAATCCCACCGGCCCGGAACAGTCGCTGTTCGGATCCCTGCTCCCTGCCGTGCCTGCCGCAACCGGGGACACGTCATCCATTGAGCTGGGCACCGCCTTCTCCGTGTCGGCGTCGGGCAATGCCACGGGCGTGAGGTTCTACAAAGGCGCTAGCAACACGGGAACGCACGTCGGCTCATTGTGGAATGCCGCCGGGCAGCAGCTTGCCCAGGTGACGTTCACGAACGAGACAGCCAGCGGCTGGCAAACCGCCACGTTTGCTGCTCCGGTCGCGCTCGGGCCGGGACAGAACTATGTGGTGTCGTACCTGGCCCCCAACGGCAACTATCCCTACACAGCCGCGTTCTTCGCGGAACCCTGGATCAACGGCGTGCTGACGGCTGCGGGCCCGAACAACGGCCTGTACCAGTACGGGGCCGGCGGTTCCATGCCGACGAACTCCTGGAACGCCACCAACTACTTCGTCGACATCGTGTTTGCACCCGCCTCGCCTTGACCCACCCATCCATTGCTCCATAACGGCCCTTTTGAGGCCTGATAAGGGCCGTTATGGAGCAATCGATGGGTTTAGGGCTCCAGGGCCCGGGGCGGTGACTCCCGTCAGCGCACCACGGAGGGCGACCAGGCGTGCTCGATATAGAGGGCGGAACGGGACGCGGGATCCACGTTGATCTGCCAGATGTCGCTGTCGCCTGCGGCACCGTCCCGGGCGAGTCCGTAGAGCAGTGTCTGGTCGTCAAGCCATTCGATCTGGTCATCCACGCTGCGCTGCTCGGACAGCACGGTTTCCGTCCCGGTGGCCAGGTCCAGCAGCGCGACCCGCCAGTGCGCGGCCAGGGGGCCGCCGGTGTTCTTCTTGTACGCGATCCGGGTGCCGTCGGGGGAGATCGACGGGCACTCCACGCCGTCGTGGACTGCCGTGAGGGTGCGCGCCGAAATGCTCCCCTTCACAAGCCAGATGCGGCCGGAGGATGCTGCCGTCGCGTAGAACGTGTCGCTTTGGCCCGGAACGAAGGTCACACCCCAGATGTTGCGGTCTGCCGCCGTGATCCGGGTGCCGTTGACAAGCAGTGCGAAGTCCTCAAGGCTCCCGGTTCCGCCGCCGCCCTGCGCCGCCGTGATGGATGTCTCTGTCGAGAAGCCCGCACTGCCGTACGAGTGCCCGGTGACAAACACCGTTGTGGCCACGAGGGAGCCGTCCGTATTCATCCGGGTGCGGCTGGGAATGCCCGGCACGGCCCAGCTCCTGGTCTGCTGCCAGTCCGGGTCAAGGAGTACGGCTTCAAAGTTGGTGACGAGGCCGCGGTTGGTCTTCAGGCACACGATGTCCTGCAGGGTCCCGTACACCCTGTCGCAGGCGACGTCCGTCAAAGACCGCGCGCCGGCAGGCTCGGACAGTGGGACGCTGCCGATCATCCCGTAGCCCTGCCCGGACGCCGTGTTGCGGAACAGGACCGTGGCTTTTGTGAGCTCGGCGACGCCGGATGCTACCCGTGCCGATGATGCCGCCGCCATGCTCTCCTGAAAACGCCCGAAGGCAATCGCCGCATAGGTTCCGGCGGCGGCGATGACGAGCGCAGTCACGAGCAACAGGATCCCCCACCGCGGTGTGCTTCCCGCCGGGGTCAAACTGCCGTCCTCTGCCGCAGGCCGCCGCGCAGGATGAACCAGGACGCCGCGACGGCCGCGGCGAGGCAACTGCCAACCACCGTCATCGCGGTGGAGGGACCCAGCGCGAACCAGAGGACGCCAAAGCCCGCCGAGGCGGCCATCCGGCTGAGTGCGACCACGGTCTGTGCCGCGCCGAGTCCCGTGGCCAGTTTGTCAGGCGGAGTGAGCTGGCTTGCCAACGCCGCCAGCACGCCGTCCGTCGCCGCGTAGAACGCCCCGAGCAGAACCAGGCAGGCCACGGTGGGGCCGAGGCCCCCCAGCGGCGCCGCAGCCAGCAGGTAGCAGGCGAGGAGTGCGACGTGCCCTGCCACGAACACCCGTGCCTTGCCCCAGCGGTCCGCGAGGCGGCCCAGTGGAACGGCGAGGACCAGAAAGACCACGTTCGTTCCCACGTAGAGCAGCGGAAACCACTGCACAGCAAATGAGTCCCTGTCCTGCAGCACCAGGTAGATAAAGCCGTCCCCTACCGTCAGCAGGCCCAGAATCCCGGCGGCGACCAGCAGCCGGCCTATGCCCGGTTCACGGAGCAACCGCCACCGGAAACCCCATGCCGGCCCGGTTTTGCCGGCCGGCTTTGAGCCCCCCGGCGCGCCTGTTTTAAGGTTCGGCACCAACAGCGCGAGCGCTGCGACACCAACCGCGGCGAACGCCAGCGAGACCACAAAGACAATGCCGTAGCCGTTGGGGACCAGCATCAGGATGAAGAAGGCCAGCAGCGGACCGCTCGCCGCCCCGATGTTGTCCAGCATCCGGTGCACGCCGAAGTGCCGGGCCAGATATTCCGGCTGGGCTGACACTGCGATCAGTGCGTCGCGAGGGGCCGTTCGGATGCCCTTACCAATGCGGTCCGCCGTCACCACACCGGTCAAGGCCCAGAATCCGCTGGCGAACAGGAGGCCGATCCGGGCCAGCATGGAAAGGCCGTAGCCGGCGAGGGCCACCCCTTTGGGGCGCCCGAGGCGGTCGGACGCATGGCTGGCAGCGATCCGGACAATGGCGCTCGCGCCCTGGTTGATTCCATCGAGAATGCCAAACGCAATGGTTGACAGCCCAAGGAATCCGGTGATGTACAGGGGCAGGATGGCGGAGACAGATTCGGACGAGACGTCGGTGAGCATGCTGACCAGGCCCAGACAGAGTATGACCGGGGAGAGACGGAAGGGCTTTCCCCGTGGCCCGGCCGGGCTTAGGTCCGCCGAGGCCAGATCCTTCTTGCCGCCGTTGCGGTCCGAGATGGAGAGGTAAATGGCGCTACCCTCCTGCCGCAACATGCAGGTTTGCCAGCAGCATGAACCGGGTGCTCCCCGTTCCCGTGGTCGAGGTGGTGAGAGTTACTGAATCATTGCCCCGGCTGAACCGCATGGACTGCTGTCCTTCCGCGGCCGGAACGGGTTCGGACCAGAACTTCAGGGGCCCCAGGATCTGCTGGAAGTGCCCCACCACCGAGTCCTGGCTGGAAGGGGCGATGGCGTCCGCGGCAATCTGCAGGGATCCATCAGCCGAGGACACACCGGTCGAGACAACCACCGTACCGTCCGGAAACGGGATGACGTCCGCGGGGAACCCGTCCACGATTTTGCCTTGGGCTGATGCCGTCGCCGGCAGGGGCAGGCTGATGAGGGGAGCCGGAGGCGGCGGCATCGGCAGCCCGGAGGGCGACGGACTCGCCGGGGGAAGGACTTCACGGCCCGCGGGTGCAGGGGCTGAGCCATCGGCGGGTTCTCCGGTTGGGGTAGCCGCGGCGCCGCCGGCGTCCGGGTGTGTCGCTGCGTCAGCTGCGCCGGGCTCCGCACCGGATCCGGCTGCCGAAGGACTGCTGCCGGCCACCGGCGCGAACCGCGAGTCAGCGGACTGTCCGGGCGTCACCTGGTCGAGCACGACGGCGGTGCCTCCGAGGACCGCCGCCAGGCCAACCCCCGCGATGACGAGCCGCTTGGCGATCACCGGCTTTCCCCGGCCCCGGCGAAGGCTTCCACTGCAACCACGGTCCCTGCTCCCCTGACACCCATCGGCACAGTCTTTCAGCGGGATGCACGGTTCGGAAGAGTAGTACTACTTGTCTTTTGCGGCCGGTACCTACCAGCGCCCGTTGCGGGGCCGGGGCTGGCAGACGGGGCACGTGTAGGACGAGCGGTTCATGAACTGTTCCCGCTTCATTATGCTGACCAACCCGGCGGCGGCGCAGCGCTTGCACTCCATGCCCTCGCGGCCGTAGGCATTGAGGGAGCGGTCGAAGTAGCCGGAGGCGCCGTTGACGTTGACATAGAGCGAGTCGAAGCTCGTCCCGCCGGCAGCCAGGGCCTGCGTCATGACCTCGCGGGCGGCATCCAGCACCCGGAGGGCGTCGGTCCGGCGCAGGGTGTCCGTGGGCCGGGCATAGTGCAGCTTCGCCTTCCACAGGGCCTCGTCCGCGTAGATGTTGCCGATTCCCGAGACGAGCCTCTGGTCCAGCAGGGCGCGTTTGAGGCCGGTCTTGCGGGTCCGGAGCCGGCGGTAGAACTCCTCGAAGGAAAAGTAGGGGTCCAGCGGGTCCCGCGCGATGTGGGAGGCTTCCTCGGCGATCAGCGGCAGCGGCGTTTCGGCGA
>NZ_AUPJ01000500.1:0-511 GCF_000427315.1 Arthrobacter sp. TB 26 | reverse complement strand
CGCCGGGGCCGCCGTCGGGCGTGGGGACCAGCGAGGTGAGGAAGAGCCCGCCGAAGATCCGCTGGTCCACGAACCGGAGCTGTTCCGGCATGCCGTCAGCGGGGCTGAGCAGCAGCCGCACTTTCAAGTGCTTCTCGTCCGGGACAGCGGAGTCCTGCATCAGCAGTTGCCCGGACATGCCCAGGTGCGCCATGAGTGCCACGGCGGGCACGTCCGCTGCAGCGGGATCCCCCGGGGGCGTATCAGCCAGCGGCAGCCAGAGGAACTTTCCGCGCCGGACCACGTCCAGGACGCGGGCACCTTCAAGGTTGCCGGCGAAGTCCTCCGGGCCGAGTGCGTGCCGGCGGACGGAGCGCGGATCCACCACCTCAACAGCGGTGATGGTCCGGCCCCGCACCCAGCTCACCAGGCCGCGGCGGACAACTTCGACCTCGGGCAGTTCAGGCACAGTCCGTGCCTAGGCGCCGGTCTGGGACTGCAGCTGCTGCGCGCCGGGCTCCGGCGCTTCGAC
>NZ_AUPJ01000499.1 GCF_000427315.1 Arthrobacter sp. TB 26 | reverse complement strand
CCGCCGGTAGGCCGCGGTGCGGGCCGCTGCGATGATCTTCCGGTCTCCGGCGCCGTCGAAGGTTCCGGTGTCGGGGGCGAGTTCGGCGTCGACGGCGGACCGGTCCTCCGCGGACAGGCACGCGGTTTCGCGGACGAGGAGGGTGGCGCGCCATTCGGTGAGCTGCCCGGTCTCCAGGGCCGCCAAAGTGTGGGGCATTTCGCTGACAAGCGCCTTCGCCAAACCCAGGAGCCGGCTGCCGCGGGCCGGGGATTCGCGCCGGGCCAGGGCGATCTGCGCGCCGACCCCGGCGCCGAGTTCCGCCGTCGGCATCCCGGCGTCGGCCTGGTCACGGCGCTGGGACAGGTCGAACGCGATGGCGTGTCGGGCCTGGCGGGCGGCCACGGCGGACTTGAGGTCCTCCAGCCCGCGCGTTTCCTCGAGGAGCGCGGCGGGGCTGTCCGGGGCCGGGAGGCCGGCCAGCATCCGGGCCAGATTCGCGACCGTCACGCTTTCCGCCACTTTTGGTGCTACGTCGGGCCCCTGATTTCCGTCCATGGAAACAGGCTAGCGGGCACCTGCGACAGTAATGATGGCGCCGGGCATGCGGGAGAATATTCCCATGAGCGACGCCGGCGATTTCATTGACTTAGCGCTCCAGCGTGAGTCGTCGTGGAGCCGCGCCGAGGAAACCGAAGCGAGGCTTGGCAGGGGTCACCGGTACTACGGATCGTCCGTCGGAGCCGTGCGCGGAACGGTCCGCGACGCCCTCCGCCGCCACCCGGACCTGACGCACGACGACATTACCGCCCTGAGTTCCGAGTTGTGGGCGGTGCCCGTCTTCGAACGCCGCCTCGCCGCCGTCGTGCTTCTGCAATCAAACGTCCGTTTGTTGACCAATACTGACCTGACCCGGATCGAGGGCTTTGTGCGGAGTGCACGGCTGGGCGCCCTGGTGGATCTCCTCGCCATCGACGTCGTTGGACCCCTGATCGAGGGCCTCGACGTCGTCGGCAGGGTCCGCGCCGACAGTGTCCTGGACCGTTGGGTGCGGGATCCCGATGGCTGGCTGCGCCGCGCAGCCCTGCTGTCCCCGCTGCGCGCGCTCCGTGCCGGCGCGGGGGACTGGCCGCGGTTCGTGCGCCACGCCCGCGCTGTTCTGGCGGAGTCACCGCCACCGGAACCACGGGAGGACGACGACGGCGCGGTCGCCGCCGGGGCGGTCACCCAGGTCCTCGCGGAGATGGCCAGGCGCCGGCCGGAGCTGGAATTCCGGCCGGCCCGCACTGGTCCGCGAGCGTCCTCTTAGCTGGCCGGGCGGCGCTCCACCACGGCGTAGGCCTTTTCGTCGAAGAACTCCCAGTCAGTAATCACCATGAAGCCGAGGGCGTCCACACGGTCATTCAGGACATGGACGTCGAAGCCGCCGTCGCGCGGCTCGGCGTCCCACGTGGACACATGAATTTCCCCGTTTTCCAGGACCAGCAGTTCGGTGTTGACAGTGAAATCCTCCGGCGGCTGATTGCTCAGCTGGCAGATGGCGACACAGTGCCGGGTGACCTTGGGGCTGTTCATTTCGGGCCTCCGCTTCGGGGGAACGGTGATGGCATCATCCTATGCCTGCGGACCCGTCCGGCGAGGGTCAGGAGACCGCTCAAAACCCCGCCCGCCGTTACCTCAATGTGACATGCCGTGATCATTCCGTTACCGTTGTTAGGTGCCTGTTGTTTCCGAGACGGGCTCTCCCCAGCCGATTGCCTAACTCTGCCGCGGCGTGGGGATAACTCGCAGCAACGTCCGGCAGAGACGGGGAAACCACATTTGACCCGCTGTTCTCCAGGGGTCTTGGGGTGAAGCCGCACCGCCCGCCATGATCGGGACCGCGTGCGGCCGGGTGCCTCCCATCCGAATCCGACAGCTCACCTCGCAGGCATTGGGAGAGGCTCCTTTGATGACTTTCAGCAATACCCGTGCGCCCAAGCGCGCCGACCTTCGCCGCACCGCCGGCACCATCGGCCGCCAGGCCGCAGTTCTCGTCGCCGCTTCCGGAATGGTGCTCAGCGGCGCCATGGCCGCCAATGCGGCCGAGGCACCCACCGAGCGCGACGCCGCACCGGCGTCGTCCGTTGACGTCCAGGGCCAGGTCTCCGCACCGGTCATGGCCGACTCCGCCGTGCAGATCACCTTCGAGCGTCCGGCCGTTGAAACTGCTCCGGCTCCCGTGGTCGAGGCACCCAAGCCCGTAGCCGCCCCGAAGGCCCCGGCTGCGGCCCCGGCCGCCGCGAAGGCGACGGTCAAGGTCCAGGCCGCACCCGCCCCTGCCGCTGCCCCGGCAGCCGGCGGAGTCAACGCCACCCTGCTGGCCGTGGCCTACGGCCAGATCGGGATCACGCAGGACTGCACCGCCATGGTGGAGAAGGCCCTGAACGCTGCCGGCATCCCGGTCGGCGACATCGGCCCGCAGGCCTTCATGAACTACGGCAAGGTAGTCGGCGACCCCCAGCCCGGCGACATCATTGTCCAGTCCGGCCACGTTGCCATCTATGCCGGCAACGGCCAGGCCATCAGCGGCGGCATGAACGGTGTCAACGCCACCGTGGCGCACCCGCTGTCCTGGCTGACCGCCACCGGCCCCGTGACGTTCGTCCGTGCCGGCTAGCACTACCGCCAGCAGTGTACAGAAGGCCGGTCGATCGGTTGCCTTGGGGGCAGCTGATCACCGGCCTTCTGCGTGCCCGGCGTCTGCCTCAACCGCGTAGCGCAGCAGCACCACCCCGTTGCCGAAGGTTCGGCTCTCGAGCAGCCGGAGCGGGGTTATGCCATCGGCGCCCTGAAACAGGGTCTTGCCCCGGCCGACGAGGACCGGGTGCAGGTAGATCCGGTACTCATCGATCAGGCCGAGCCGCCTGAACGCCGCCGCGAGATCGGCGCCGCCCAGCGCCAGATCACCGCCGGGCTGTTCCTTGAGCCGCATGATGTCCTCAGCGACGACGTCGCGCACCACCTCGGTGTTCCAGCCGGCTGTCGCCAGCGTGCTGGAGTAGACGATCTTGGGCATGTCCCGCCAGATCCGGGCGAACTCGATCTCCGCGGCGGTGCTGGCGGGGTCCTGGTCAGCCGTCGGCCAGTAGCCGGCCATCAGCTCGTAGGTGACCCGGCCGTCCAGGAAGGCGCCCATGGTCCGGAGCTCTTCATTGAAGTGGCTGTGCAGTTCCTCATCGACGCGGTGCCAGCTCAGGTCCCGCTCCGGGCCCTCGATGAATCCGTCGAGGGAAAGCTGCATCATCAGGATGACTTTGCGCATTACGGAACTCCTTCGCTCGGCGACCGGAGCTCCAGCGTACGCCGCAGCCGGCAGCTGCGGCAGAGGATGGAATGCCCGACGTCGGGCGGCAGCTTATTGCCGGATCACTCTTCACGCCGCAGGCAAGTGTGGGTCGGTAGCCAATACCGGCAGCATCTTGCCGAAAGCGGATCGGTGCGCCACGATAGTGGGACTGGATGCCGCAACCGGCAACATCCTGCCGAATGGAGTTGCTCAATGGGTGATGTGCTGTCGATTGGAGCCGACATCCGGAGCGCCCGCAAGGATGCCGGGATCACGCAGGAGGACCTGGCCCACCTGGCCGGGATCTCGGTGCGCACCGTGCGGGCGATCGAGACCGGGACCGGCAACCCCTCCCTGCAGGCCGTCGTGGCCGTGAGCGATGTCCTGGGCCTGCGGCTGACGGTGCGCTGATGCCGGCCGAACTGCAGGACCTGAAGTTCGTCCGGGATGCGGACGTCTACAAGGGCGGGACCCTCGCCGGGCATCTGGGCAGGACCGGTTTCGGCGGGGTCCGGTTCAGCTATGCCACGGAGTACCTCGCCGGGGGCGGCCCGGCCGTGGCAGTNCGCTGCCACTGTCCGGGGCTGCCGTGGAAACTCCCGGGGGTGCGCTGCCGGCGTTCTTTGCCGGACTGCTGCCCGAGGGCCACCGGCTCACGGTCCTGAAGAACGCGACCAAGACCAGCTTCGACGATGAACTCACGCTGTTGCTCGCTGTGGGGGCTGATGTGCCCGGTGACGTGCAGGTGGTCCCGGCCGGCGAGGTCCCGGTGGATCCGCCCACCCTTGCCGATACCACACACCCGGAGACGCTGGATTTCTCCGTCCTGGTCAACGCCGTGGATCTCCATGGGCTGCCCGGAGTCCAGCGCAAGACCAGCGCCTCGATGCTGACCACACCACTGGCGGTCAAGGGCCACCGTTACCTGCTCAAACTGGACCCGCCGGAACATCCCCACCTCGTGGAGAACGAGGCGGCGCACCTGCAGGGTGCCAGGGCGCTGAAGATCCCGGTGGCCAGGTGCTCGGTCATCGAAGATAGGAACGGCCTGCGGGGGCTGCTGGTGGAACGGTTCGACCGGGTGAAAGGCCCGGCCGGGACCTGGGTCCGGCTGCCCTTGGAGGATGGGACCCAGGTTCTGGGCCTGCCGCCGGCGTCCAAGTACGGCGTCAGTTCCGAAGATGTGGCGGCGG
>NZ_AUPJ01000498.1 GCF_000427315.1 Arthrobacter sp. TB 26 | reverse complement strand
ATGGTGCAAGATGGAAGCATGAGTGCCGAGGACCTTGAAAACTATGAGACCGATATGGAGCTGCAGCTCTACCGCGAATACCGGGACGTTGTCGGGCTGTTCAGCTATGTGGTCGAGACCGAACGGCGTTTCTATCTGGCCAACCACGTTGACCTGCAGGCCCGCAGCGCCGACGGCGAGGTCTATTTCGACCTGACGCTGCAGGACGCCTGGGTCTGGGACGTCTACCGCTCCGCCCGCTTCGTCAAGAGCGTCCGGGTGATCACGTTCAAGGACGTCAACGTCGAGGAGCTCCCCCGCAACGAGGAGCTCGCGCTGCCCAAGGTCGGGGACCTGGGGAACTGATCGTAATTTTCGGTGACTAGCCGGGCGCACCCGGTGAGCGGCGGCCCACTCCTCCTCCACACCACCGTCCTTGCATTGGCTATCCACATAGCGACCTGACGCTCTGGGCTGTCCTCCCGTGGCGCGGCACGCTGGTTCCATGAGAGCTAAGGACGTGCTGGGCCGGCGCGGGGAGGAACTCGCGGCCGGTTACCTCGAAGCCCAGGGCATGCGGATTGTGGACCGCAACTGGCGGTGTTCCGGGGGCGAAATCGACATTGTCGCCCTCGACGGCGATACCCTGGTCATCGCCGAAGTGAAAACGCGTAGGTCCCTCGCGTACGGGCATCCGTTCGAAGCTGTCGGCCTGGACAAGCTGACGCGGCTGCACCGCCTGGCCTCAGCCTGGTGCCGTGACCATGACCTCCGGATGGCCCGGCGCCGGGTGGACGTCGTTTCCGTGCTCGACGACGGCATCGGGGACCCCGTCGTGGAACACCTCAAGGGGGTGGGGTAGGTGGCGCTCGGCCGCACCTACTCGGTTGCCCTCGTGGGGCTGAACGGCTACATCGTTGAAGTGGAGGCCGATATCGGCCAGACCCTTCCGGCGTTTATCATCCTGGGTCTTCCCGACGCTTCGCTCAATGAGGCCAAGGAACGGATCCGCTCGGCGGCCCAGAACTCCGGCATTCCCCTGAGCCGCCGGAAGATCACGGCCAACCTGATTCCGGCGTCGTTGCCCAAACGCGGCTCAGGCTTCGACCTGGCCATCGCCATGGCTGCGCTGCTGGCCTCCAATGATGTCCGGTCCACCGGTCGCACTGTGTTTATCGCCGAACTCGGACTGGACGGCAGGCTGCGGCCTGTCCGCGGGGTCCTTCCCGCCGTCATGGCCGCGGTTCGGGCAGGTTACGCCGACATTGTCGTGGCGCAAGCAAACGCCGCCGAAGCCCAACTCGTGCCCGGCGCCCGGGTGCAGGGCTACGCCACCCTGGCCCGCTTGGCCTTCGATTTCGGCGCCGATCCGCAGGAGCTGGGCCTCGACTTCGAGCCCGCGCCCCAGCCCGAAGAACCCGAGGCCGGAACCGATGCGGCGTCCTTCATACCACCGGACATGTGCGACGTCTCCGGTCAAAGGGAGGCCCGGAGAGCGCTGGAAGTCGCCGCCGCCGGCGCGCACCATCTTTTGCTGACCGGTCCGCCGGGCGCGGGAAAAACGATGCTGGCTGAACGTCTTCCCGGACTCCTGCCGGACCTGGGCGACGCCGAGGCCATGGAAGTGACGGCCATCCATTCGCTCTGCTCTCTGACCTCAGCCTCACTTCAGCTCGTGCGCAGGCCGCCGTACGAGAACCCGCATCACACCGCCACGTCCGCGGCCATCATTGGCGG
>NZ_AUPJ01000497.1 GCF_000427315.1 Arthrobacter sp. TB 26 | reverse complement strand
CCGCATCGCGGGCGCACCGCGGCGTGTTGTTCCTCGATGAGGCTCCTGAATACGAGCGCCGGGTCCTTGATGCGCTTCGGCAGCCGCTGGAGAGCGGCGAGCTCGTACTTCACCGGTCGGCTGGAACTGCGGCGTACCCTGCCCGCTTCCAGCTTGTCCTCGCAGCCAATCCCTGCCCCTGTGGCAAGGCCACGGGCAAGGGGGTCGACTGCGTCTGCACCCCGACAATGCGCCGGCGGTATCTGGCCCGCATGTCCGGGCCGCTGCTGGACAGGGTCGACATCCAGCTGCAGGTCGAACGGGTGTCGCTGGCCGACTTTGGCCGGCCGGGAGCGGAAGAGGATACCGCCACCATCGCGTCCCGCGTCCGGGCCGCACGGGAACGCCAGCTCGGGCGGCTGCTGCCGTTCGGGATGGAGACAAACGCCCAGGTGCCGGGACGCGTGCTGCGCGGTGCCCTGCGGCTCAGCGCCCCCACCACCCGGATCCTGGACCATGCCCTGGAGCGTGGGGTGCTGACGGCCCGCGGCTACGATCGCGTGTTGCGTCTCGCGTGGACCCTGGCGGATTTGGCCCTCCGCGACGTCCCGGAGGCAGACGACATCGGATTGGCGCTCAACCTCCGGCAGGCGGCGGTCGCCACGTAGCAGAAGCACCCGCCTGTCGCCGCCGTAAAACCGGGGCGCCCCAACCAAAGCCAGCCCGTGAAAGGACAACACCATGACAGAGAGCGAACGGACCGCCCGGGCAGCGTTGTCCCGGCTGTTTGAGCCGCAGGACGCCGCGGGCCTCGCGCTCGTGCGCATCGCCGGGGCGGAGGACGCGCTGAAGATCGCGACCGGTCTGGTGGCCGTCGGCGCGGAGTTGGAGCAGGAGATGTTCCGGCTGCTGGAGGAGAACAGTTCGGGCAGCGGCTGGACGGGCCTGGGGACGGCCATGAAGCGCTGGGCTCCGAGGGTCCCGGATCTGGCGCCGGATCGGGACCTTGCCACGATGCAGCGGCTCGGCGGACGTCTGATCATCCCCTCCGACCAGTTGTGGCCCCGCCAGCTGGCTGACCTCGGACTGCAGGAACCGATCTGTCTCTGGTGGCGCGGCAACGAGCAAGAGCTGCCTCCGCCCGACAAGTCCATTGCACTGGTTGGCTCCAGGGACAGCACCTCCTACGGCGCCTCCGTGACGGCCGACCTCGCGTATTCACTGACGCAGCGCGGGTTCACGATCATTTCGGGCGGCGCCTACGGGGTCGACGCCCACGCCCATCGCGCGGCCCTCGCCGGCGGATCCGGCGGCAGTATGCCCACCATCGCCGTTATGGCAGGGGGAGTGGACCGCTTCTATCCAGCCGGCAACGAGGACTTTTTGCGTACCGTCGCGAACCAGGGGGCGGTCCTGGCCGAGGTCCCGCCGGGCTCCGCGCCGACGCGGTACAGGTTCCTGCAGCGGAACCGGCTGATCGCCGCACTGGCGTCCGTCACGGTCGTGGTGGAAGCCCGGTGGCGATCCGGCGCGCTGAACACGGCGCACCATGCGGAAACGCTGGGCAGGGCTGTTGGCGCCGTGCCGGGTTCAGTGCACAGCGCCAACTCCGCCGGGTGCCATCGGTTGCTCCGCGAAGGCGGCGCGGTCTGCGTCACCGATGCGGGGGAGATCGCAGAGCTCGCTTCGCCCAGCGGCGAATCGCTGCCCGAGGTCAAGGCCGGCCGGCCGGCTGTCCAGGATGGACTGACGCTGGAGGACCTTATCCTGCTGGACGCCCTGCCGCTGCGGACCACAAGTTCGGTCGAAAAGCTCACCGCCGTTGCGGGCCTCAGTGCTGAGTCGGTCCGCGCTGGCCTGGGCCGGCTCGGGCTGCTTGGCCTGGCCGAGTCGCACCGCGGCGGCTGGAAGCGCTCCGGAAAGGGCCACTGAACGGCGGCCGGTTTGCCGGGGGGAGTGGCACCGTCGGGCACCGGACCGGCGGCTCGCCGTCGGGCTCCTTGATCGCCGGGCGATTCCTGCGAGAGTAAGGGGGTGTCCACACAGCAGATCCCGGCCGCACTGGCCACCGCCGCACAGGGTTTCGGCCGTTACCTGGAAGCGGAACGCGGGCGTTCGGCCCACACGGTGCGCGCCTACCTCTCCGACGTCGGCAGCCTCCTTGAATACGCAGCCTCCGAAGGAGTGGAGGACCTCGCAGGCCTGGAGCTTGGCACCCTGCGGCGCTGGCTC
>NZ_AUPJ01000496.1 GCF_000427315.1 Arthrobacter sp. TB 26 | reverse complement strand
CCCGCCGCTCCGCCACGGCCAGGGCCTTCGCCGCCTGGGCCGTCCGCGAGGAACTGATCGAAGCGGATCCCGCACTCCGGTTGAAAGCGCCGAAACGGGAGAAGTCCCTGCCCGGAGTGCTGCATCAGCAGCAGGTCCTTCGACTCGTCGACGGCGCGGAATCCGCAGCCGCCGAGGGCGGACCCGTGCCATTGCGGAACCGGGCCATGGTAGAGCTCCTGTACGCCACGGGCATCCGGGTCGGCGAACTGGCCGGCCTCGACGTGGACGACCTCGATCCGGACCGCCGGACCCTGCGGGTACTCGGCAAGGGCAACAAGGAACGCACGGTGCCGTACGGCCTGCCCGCGGCGCTCGCCGTCGACGACTGGCTCCGCCGGGGCCGGCCTGCCCTCGCCACGGATACCTCCGGGCCCGCACTCTTCCTCGGCGCCCGCGGCAAACGGGTCGACCAGCGGCAGGTCCGCAGCGTGGTCCACGATCTGCTGGAAGCCCTGGGGGACACCGCCGCCACGGGCCCGCACGCCCTCCGGCACTCCGCCGCCACGCACCTGCTCGACGGCGGGGCCGACCTCAGGGCGGTGCAGGAGATCCTGGGCCACAGCAGCCTGGCCACGACCCAGATCTACACCCATGTCTCGGTCGAGAGGCTCCGGCAGAGCTACCAGCAGGCCCACCCGCGGGCCTGAACCCAGGGCGTCAGGCCGGCCCAGTCGACCGAATTGGACGCATACGGCATGCTGCGCGGCGCGCCGGAGAAGACGCGCCGAATTGCACTGGCGTAATTAGGTGGGGTACGGCAGAATAAGACTCACGCCCGGCAACTTTCAAGTGTTGCTTGAAGCTCTTGAGCATCAAGTCCCACCGAGGAACCGGGCAGTAACTTAATAGTCTGGCAAGGACCACCGGCATCACTACGGACCCGCGCAACAGACAGACATCCAGGCAGAGGTCGTTGGGGAAGACGTACCTACAGCTATGGAGGATGGAATGTCTGTTGCACTGACCCGCGGTGTGTTGTTCGTTCACTCGGCCCCAACTGCCCTGTGCCCCCACGTTGAGTGGGCCATAGGTTCGGTTGTGGACAAGCGGACGGACCTTGAGTGGACTGCTCAGCCAGCAGCGCCCGGAATGTTCCGGGCTGAGCTGTCGTGGACCGGAAATCCGGGCACGGGGGCTCAATTGGCGTCCGCGCTTCGCGGCTGGGCGCACCTGCGCTACGAAGTCACGGAAGAGCCCAGCCAGGGCGTCGATGGCGGCCGCTGGTCGCACACGCCAGAGCTTGGCATCTTCCACGCCGCCACGGACGTGCACGGCAACATCATGGTCTCCGAAGACCGCATCCGCTACGCCTATGAATCCGGCGCCGGCGACCCCTCCGCGGTCTACCATGAGCTTTCCCTGGCCCTCGGCGAAGCCTGGGACGAAGAGCTCGAGCCCTTCCGGCACGCCGCCGAAGGCGCCCCGGTGCGCTGGCTCCACCAGGTCGGCTAGGACTCACGAACCGGGATCCACCGCAACACACCCCCATAGCTGCGCCGAGATGACAGATGGCGGCAATGTTCACGAAGAACATTGCCGCCATCTGTCATCTCGGCGTGCTGCGGGCAGTTGGGGCTAGATGCTCCGCACCGCGATCACGGCGTTGTGGCCGCCGAAGCCGAAGGAGTTGCTCAGCGCCGAGATGCTGCCGGAGGGCAGGTCGCGGGCCGTTGTGACGATGTCGAGCGGGATTTCCGGGTCCTGGTTCTCCAGGTTAATGGTCACCGGCGCCTTGCGGTCGTAGATGGCCATAACGGTCAGCACGGCTTCCACGGCACCGGAGGCGCCCAGCAGGTGCCCCATCTGCGACTTGGTGGCCGAGACTGCGACATCGTCCACGTGCTTGCCCAGCGCGGCCTTGAGGGCCGCGTACTCGGGCTTGTCGCCGACCGGCGTGGACGTGGCGTGGGCGTTGACGTGCACAACGTCTTCGGGCTGGATGCGGCCGTCGAACATGGCGGCCTTCAGCGCGCGGGTGGCGCCGAGACCCTGGGGGTCCGGGGCGGTGATGTGATAGGCGTCGGCGGTGACCGACGTGCCGGCCAGCTCTGCGTAGATCCGGGCACCGCGGGCCAGGGCGTGTTCCTCGGCTTCAAGGACCAGGGCACCGGCGCCTTCGCCCATCACAAAACCGTCGCGGTCACGGTCGTAGGGCCGCGAGGCGTGCTCGGGATCGTCGTTGCGGCGCGAGAGTGCCTGCATGGAGGCGAACGCGGCGATCGGCATCGGGTGGATGGCGGCTTCGGCGCCACCGCAGACGACGACGTCGGCCTTGCCGGAGCGGATCAGGTCCAGGCCCATGTGAACGGCCTCGGTGCCGGACGCGCAGGCGGAGACAGGGGTGTGGGCGCCGGCGCGGGCGCCAAGATCGAGGCTGACCGCCGCGGCCGGGCCGTTGGGCATCAGCATGGGAACAGTCATGGGCAGGACGCGGCGGGGACCCTTTTCGCGCAGGGTGTCCCAGGCATCCAGGAGGGTCCAGACTCCGCCGATGCCGGTGGCGAAGGCCACGGCCAGGCGGTCGTGGTCGATCTCGGTGATACCGGCGTCGGCCCAGGCCTCCCGGGAGGCCACAACGGCGAACTGCGTGGACGGGTCCATGCGCTTGGCTTCGACCCGGCTCAGGACCTCCGTCGCGGGGGTGGACGCGCGGGCGGCAAAGTGGACGGGCAGCTCGTACTTGGCCACCCAGTCGTCCTCAAGCGTGTGCGCGCCGGAGACGCCCTTCAGCGCGTTCTTCCACATCGTGGGGACATCGCCGCCGATGGGTGTGGTGGCACCCAGACCGGTAATGACTACTTTGCGTGCCATGGGATCACTCTCTGTCGGTGCGCCTGCCGTATCCGGGACTTGGGAATGCTAGCCGGGGCCTGCGTTTGAAAAACTGTGGGTTGCTGCTGGGGTGGTGCTGCAAAGGGCGGTCCGGGGGTGCAGTTGCGCCCCCGGACCGGCCGGGGCCGTAATTAGGCCTGTGCGTTTGCGATGAAGCTGACGGCGTCGCCGACGGTCTTGAGGTTCTTGACCTCTTCGTCCGGGATCCGCACGCCGAACTTCTCTTCAGCGTTGACGACGATCGTCATCATCGAGATGGAGTCGATGTCGAGGTCCTCGGTGAAGGACTTGTCCAGTTCGACAGCCTCGGTGGCCAGGCCGGTCTCTTCGTTGACGATTTCAGCCAGGCCGGCCAGGATCTCTTCGTTGCTAGCCATGATGGCTCCTTTTCTTGTTATTGCCGTGGGCTGCCGGTGTGCCGGCAGCTTGGGCGGAAATGACTCAAACCGAGGGTTCGGTTTGCTCTGGGATATGAAGACGGGGAAAAAGGGAAGAGCTTGGGGAAACAGGAACGCCTACGGAAGCACGATCACTTGGGCACCGAAAACCAGTCCGGCACCGAAGCCGATCTGCAGTGCAAGCCCGCCGCTGAGCTGCGGGTTTTCCTGCAGCAGGCGGTGGGTGGCCAGGGGGATGGACGCTGCGGAGGTGTTGCCGGCGTCGGCGATGTCCCGGGCGATGATGACGCTCTCCGGGAGCTTCAGCTTTTTAGCCATCTCGTCGATGATCCGCATGTTCGCCTGGTGCGGGATGAAGGCCGCGAGATCGTCGGCGCTGATGCCGGCAGCGTCCAGCGCCTGCTGGGCCACCTTCGCCATTTCCCAGACTGCCCAGCGGAAGACTGTCTGCCCGTCCTGGCGGAGTGTCGGCCAGACAGCGGCGTCGGTGACGGCGGCTTCCTCGGCGCTCAGCGCACCGCCCTGCTTGCCCGCCGTGGCGAGTTCGCGGAGGTCCAGCATGGAGCCGGTCATGCCGATAGCGTCCCACTTGCTGCCGTCCGAGCCCCACACCGACGGGCCGATGCCCGGGGTGTCGGAGGGGCCGATCACGACGGCGCCCGCGCCGTCGCCGAGCAGGAAGGAGATGGTGCGCTCGGTGTTGTCGATGACGTCCGAGAGCTTTTCCGCGCCGACCACGAGGACGTAGTCGGCCGCGCCGGAGCGGACCAGCGCATCGGCCTGGGCGATGCCGTAGCAGTACCCGGCGCACGCGGCGGAGATGTCAAAGGCCGGGGCCGGCGTCGCGCCGAGGCGGTCGGCGAGGCTGGCGGCTGCGGACGGCGTCGCGTACGGGTGCGTCACAGTGGAGACAATGACGGCGCCGAGCTGGGAGGCGTCGATGCCGGCCTTCTGCAGGGCCTCGCGGGCAGCGCCCTCGGCCATGTCGATGACGCTGACGTCAGCGGGGGCACGATGCCGGGTGATGATGCCGGTGCGCTGGCGGATCCACTCGTCGGAGGAATCGATCCACTGGCAGACGTCATCGTTCGTGACGATCACGCTGGGCCGGTATGCGCCGACTCCCATGACTCGGGTGTTCTCGTGCAGGGGGGCCTGCTTCAACGTGGGCACGCTCATGCCTGTCCTTCCAGTTCTGCGAATAGGGCCAGGGCGGCGGACAGGTCGTCCGGGGTCTTGACGGTCACGGTCTTCACGCCCGGCATGCCGCGCTTCGCGAGTCCGGCGAGCGTTCCGGCCGGAGCCAGTTCGATCACGCCGGTCACGCCGCGCTTCACGAGCGTTTCCATGCAGAGGTCCCAGCGGACCGGGCGGGAAACCTGGGCGATCAGGCTCTCGACGGCGGCGGCACCATCGGTGACTTCCGCGCCGTTGAAGTTGGAGAGCAGGGGGACCTGCGGGTTCCGCGGGTGCAGCGAGGGCCGGAGGGCCCGAAGCGCCGCGACGGCGGGGGACATGTGCGCGGTGTGGAATGCGCCGGCGACCTTGAGCGGGATGACCCGGGCCTTGGCCGGCGGGTTCTCGGCAAGGGCCTTGAGCTGGTCCAGGGTTCCGGCCGCGACGGTCTGGCCGGCGCCGTTGACGTTGGCTGCCGTGGCGCCGCAGGCCTCGATCGCGGCCAGGACCCCGG
>NZ_AUPJ01000495.1 GCF_000427315.1 Arthrobacter sp. TB 26 | reverse complement strand
CTGCCATGCCGTTGGCGCGTTCGCGGACGAACGTCATGGCTTCGGTTTCGGTGAGGACGCCGGCCAGGGCGGAGGCTGTGATCTCCCCGACGGAGTGGCCGGCAAGGATGACCGGCAGGGTGCCCAGTTCGACGTCGAACAGCGACTGCGCGGCCACCAGTCCGGCGGCGACGATCAGCGGCTGCGCAACAGCGGTGTCCTTGATGGTCTCTTCATCGGAGGTGGTGCCGTGCGCGGTGAGGTCAATCCCTGCGATTTCGCTGAGGGCAGCCAGGTGGCCTGCGACGGGCGGCAGTTCCAGCCAAGGGGCCAAAAAACCGGGGGTCTGGGAGCCCTGTCCAGGGCAGACGATTGCAAGCACGTATCCAGCTTTCCAAACTACGGCGTGATTATCGGTGCATTCATGCACCAAGCTCACAGGGTCACTTTGTAGGAAGTCTACAACTGCTCAGGTGTTGTTACGCGACGGTTGCCGTTCCGCGGCGGGCTTCGGCGGGGTCGCCAGACGGCCAACGACGAGGGCCGTTTGGAGTACAAAAGCCTCCCGGGGCAACAGCGGGTCCCAGCCCGTGACGTCGCAGACGCGCTTGAGCCGGTAGCGCACGGTGTTGGCATGGACGAAGAGTTCACGGGCCGTGGCCTCGAGCGAATGGCCCAGCTCCAGGTACGTCCCCAGGGTCTCCACCAGGCCGTTGGACGCCGCGAGCAGGGGCCGGTAGATGTTCTTGACGAGGGAGCGCCGTGCGGCGTCGTCGCCGGAGATCACCCGCTCCGGCAGGAGGTCATCGGCGGCGNGGCGGGCCATGCGCGGGCAGCGGTCAGCCCCGCGAAGGCTGACTGGGCCGAGCTGCTGGCCTCCAGCAGGGAGCCCGCTTCGGCGCCGTAGACCACCGGGCCGGGGGCGAAAAGTTCGGCGAGTTTCAGGTACGCGGTCTCCCGGTCGTGGACCCCGCCCAGGATGAGGATGAGCCGGTCGCCCTGGATTCCGACGAGGGCGTCTTCGGCGAAACGCCCGGCCGTGCGGCGCAGTTCGCTGACGTAGCTGGCATTCGGTTCGGACGGGGTATTGCCCACCATGACGGTGAAGCGCTCCTGCGCCTTCCAGCCCAGGGCGGCAATCCGGGACCGCAGGGCGTCGGTGTTTTCGCCGCGCAGGATGGCGTCCACAATGAGCGCCTCCAGCCGGGTGTCCCACGATCCGCGGGTTTCGGCAGCGCGGGCGTAGACGTCGGCTGCCGCGAACGCCACCTCGCGGGAGTACCGCAGGACCGCCTCGCGCAGCGCGCCCTGGTCCGCCTCCGGGGCGATCACTGGCACCTGGTCCTCAACCACTTCCACCACGATCCGGATCAGCTGGAGGGCCTTTTGCAGGCTGATGGAGCGGGTGAGTTCGGTGGGCGCGGTGCCGAAAACGTCGGACAGGATCCACGACGGCGAGCTGGGGCGCTCGTACCACGTGACGAAGGCGGCGATGCCGTTCTGGGCCACCATGCCCAGGGCCGAGCGCTCGTCGGAGTTCAGCCGGCTGTACCACGGCAGGGACTTCTCAAGCTGGCGGAGCGTCGTCGTGGAGAGCTGGCCCACACTCGCCCGAAGCTTCTTGAGCGTCTCGACCTTCTCCGGAGGCACCGCCCTCGAAGCGGGCTTGCGTTTTGCGGGAGTGGTGATCGGCTCGGCCATGCATCGAGCATACGGGGACTGCGGCCCAAGCTCCATTTGTGCAAAGGCTACAAGGCACCATGTGCCAGATCACAGTGCTGGATCACAGTGGATGGTAAAACGACGACGGCGGCCCCCGCCTTCCGGTGGGGACCGCCGTCGTACGGTGCTGGACTGACTCTAGGAGTCGCCGCCCGCGTTGCCGGTGGTGCCGGCGTTGACGTTGTGCAGGCGGTACTTCTCGATTGCCTGGGCCGGAGCCTGGGCATCCACCTCGCCACGGCGGGCCAGCATCTGCAGGGAACGGACAACCACAGAGTGGATGTCGTTCTTGAAGAAGCGGCGCGCTGCGGCGCGGGTGTCCGAGAAGCCGAAGCCGTCTGCCCCGAGCGAGGCGAACTCGTTCGGGATGAACTGGCGGATCTGGTCCGGCACGGCCTTCATGTAGTCGGTGACCGCCACAATCGGACCGGTGGCGCCGGCGAGCTGTTCGGTGACGAACGGGACGCGGGCGGGCTGGCCGGGGTTGAGGAAGGCTTCTTCCTCCGCGGCCATGGCGTCGCGGCGCAGCTCGCTCCAGGACGTCACGGACCAGACATCGGCCGAGACGCCCCAGTCCTCGGCAAGGACCCGCTGGGCCTCGAGGGCCCAGGGAACGGACACACCGGAGGCAAGGATCTGCGTGCGCGGGCCGTCGATCTTGGCCGGCGCCAGCAGGTAGATGCCCTTGATGATGCCCTCGACGTCGATTTCCGCCGGCGCTGCAGGCTGGGAGATCGGCTCGTTGTAGACGGTGATGTAGTACATCACGTTCCGCGACGGGTCGTTGTCCGCCAGACCCGGACCATACATACGGTTGAGGCCGTCGCGCATGATCACGCCGATCTCGTAGCCGTAGGCCGGATCGTAGGTGACGACGGCCGGGTTGGTCGCGGCCAGGATGGGGGAGTGTCCGTCGGCGTGCTGCAGGCCTTCGCCGGTGAGGGTGGTGCGGCCGGCGGTGGCGCCGATGATGAACCCGCGGGTCATCTGGTCCGCGGCGGCCCAGAAGGAATCGCCGGTGCGCTGGAAACCGAACATCGAGTAGAAGACGTAGATCGGGATCAGCGGCTCGCCGTGCGTGG
>NZ_AUPJ01000494.1:1309-13087 GCF_000427315.1 Arthrobacter sp. TB 26 | reverse complement strand
AGGCCGCCACCGAGCCGGCCTCGTTGATGCCGGCGTGCACGATCTGGCCGGAGATGGACTCCTTGTACGCCAGGACGAGCTCGCGGTCCACGGACAGGTAGTTCTGGCCGTTCGGGTTGTAGATCTTGGCCGTCGGGAAGAACGCGTCCATGCCGAACGTGCGGGCCTCGTCCGGGATGATCGGAACGATCCGCTGGCCGAACTCCTTGTCCCGCATGAGGTCCTTGAGCAGGCGGACGAAGGCCATGGTGGTGGCGGCCAGCTGCTTGCCGGAGCCGCGGTTGGCGACTTCGTAGACCTTCTCCTCCGGGAGGGTGACCTCACTGTGCTTGGCGCGGCGTTCGGGGACGAATCCGCCCAGGGCGCGGCGGCGCTCCATGAGGTACTGGATCTCG
Source organism: Arthrobacter sp. TB 26 (assembly GCF_000427315.1). GTDB lineage: Bacteria > Actinomycetota > Actinomycetes > Actinomycetales > Micrococcaceae > Arthrobacter. The sequence goes on along the minus strand of NZ_AUPJ01000494.1, from coordinate 12,692 downwards.
GGGGAGTCCATGCCCGGGTGGTAATACGGGGGGCGGTAGAGGTCCGCTTCGAGCTGGTCATCCGTGATGGGGATGCGCAGGTGGTCGCGGAAGGCTTTCAGGTCCGCGAGGGTGAGCTTCTTCATCTGGTGCGTCGCGTTGCGGCCCTCGAAGTGGGTGCCCAGGCCGTAGCCCTTGACGGTGTGGGCGAGGATGACCGTCGGCTTGCCCTTGAACTCGGTCGCGGCCTTGTATGCGGCGTAGACCTTGTTGTAGTCGTGGCCGCCGCGCTTGAGGTTCCAGATCTGGTCGTCGGTGAGGTCCTGGACCATTTCCTTGGTCTGCGGGGTCTGCCCGAAGAAGTGCTCGCGGACGAACGCGCCGGACTCGGCCTTGTAGGTCTGGTAGTCGCCGTCGACGGTTTCGTTCATGATCTTAACGAGTGAGCCGTCCTCGTCCTTGGCCAGCAGGTCATCCCATTCCCGGCCCCAGACGACCTTGATGACGTTCCAGCCCGCGCCGCGGAAGAACGCCTCAAGTTCCTGCATGATCTTGCCGTTGCCGCGGACGGGTCCGTCGAGGCGCTGGAGGTTGCAGTTGATCACGAAGTTGAGGTTGTCCAGCTTGTCGTTCGCGGCGAGCTGGAGCAGGCCGCGGGACTCGGGCTCGTCCATTTCGCCGTCGCCCAGGAACGCCCAGACCTGCTGGTCGGACGTGTCCTTGATGCCGCGGTTGTGCAGGTAGCGGTTGGACTGTGCCTGGTAGATCGCGTTCATCGGCCCGATGCCCATCGAAACCGTGGGGAATTCCCAGAACTCCGGCATCAGCCGCGGGTGCGGATAGGAGGACAGCGCATGGCCCTCCTTGGACTTCTCCTGCCGAAACCCGTCCAGGTCCTCCTCGGAGAGCCGGCCTTCCATAAAGGCCCGGGCGTACATGCCGGGGGAGGCGTGACCCTGGAAGAAGACCTGGTCGCCGCCGCCGGAGTGGTCCTTGCCGCGGAAGAAGTGGTTGAAACCGACCTCGTAGAGCGTCGCGGCACCGGCGTAGGTGGAGATGTGACCGCCGACGCCGATATCGGCCCGCTGCGCCCGGTGCACCATGACCGCGGCATTCCAGCGCAGCCAGGCCCGGTACTTCCGCTCAATCTCCTCGTCGCCGGGGAACGGTGCTTCCTGGTCCACCGGGATCGTGTTGACGTAGTCCGTGGTGGTGACCATCGGTACACCCACACTCTGAGCGCCGGCCCGCTGGAGCAGGCTGCGCATTATGTACTGGGCACGCTCGGTGCCCTGTTCCTGAATCAGCGTGTCCAGGGACTCCAGCCATTCGGCGGTCTCTTCCGGATCACGATCAGGCAGCTGGTTAGTCAACCCGCTGAGGATATGGGAGGTCTCTTCTCCTGCAGCCACGTCCAACCTCTCTTTGAGCGCATTCATCGGCGCCCTCAGCTCCGGCAGGGTAACTGCCTGGCGTGAACGCGACGTGTGCGACATATCGGTTACAACTGCCCGGTCATGTGCGCCGGGCAAGGTCCAATCACAACTATGCCCGCCTTCGTCAGCGGGGCGTCCGCCCTCGCGGGCGTAGTCGTCATCAGCCACTCTAGCTGTGACGGCTCGCGGATGCGTAGCTGTCGCATGGGGTCCCGGTCGTATTTGACCGGCATACTGGTTGTGTGACGACGTGCCGCCTGGCGGCGCCCGGAACCCCGTGTGTGACGCAGAATATGGCGGATCGCGGGGCCAACAGCTTGAAGCGCAGGCGCAAAGGGTGTTGGCTTGGAGTAATGGAAATCACTAGAGCTATTGAAAACACCAAGCATAGGAGCAACACGTGAGCGAGGCCGACGCCGCCACTTCGGTAAATGTGGCGGAAAAACTGGGTTTCAAAACCGGGGACCTGATTCAGGAATTCGGTTATGACGATGATGTCGACTTCGATTTGCGCGACGACATCGAAGATCTCACCGGCTCGGAACTCTTTGATGAGGACGATCACGAAGTCGTCGATTCCGTGATTCTTTGGTGGCGGTCCGACGACGGCGACCTGGTGGACACGCTGGTCGGCTCGCGGACCACCCTGACCGAGGGCGGCGTTGTCTGGGTGCTGACCCCGAAGTCCGGCCGCGTGGGCTACGTTTCACCGGCCGACATCCAGGATGCCGCCCCCACCGCAGGTCTGCACTACACCACCTCCGCAGGCGTCTCCAAGGACTGGAGCGCCACCCGTCTGGTCACACGGAAGAACAAGTGACCCAAACCGGAGCGGTTGGCACCATTGAGGAACAGCGACGTGACGCGCGGGACGTGCCCGCCGTCGGCGAGGCAGCCCCGGACTTCGAGCTGCTGAACCAGTTCGGCGAACCCGTAAGGCTCGCGGAACTTCGCGGCCGCAACGTCGTCCTCGTGTTCTTCCCGTTCGCTTTCTCCGGCATCTGCACGGGGGAGCTGTGCGAAATCCGGGACAACCTGGCGCTGTTCGAGGACGCCGACGCCACCGTCCTGGGCATCTCCGTGGACAGCAAGTTCGCCCAGCGGGCCTACGCGGAGAAGGAAGGCTACTCCTTCGACCTGCTGGCCGATTTCTGGCCGCACGGGGCCGTGGCCGAGCGGTACGGCGTTTTTGACCCCGACAGCGGGATGGCCAAGCGCGGCACCTTCATCATCGACGCGAGCGGAATCATGCGCTACGTGGTGGTGAACCCCCGCGGCCAGGCCCGGGACTTCGCCGACTACCGCGCCGCCCTGGCGGGACTCGTCGGGAACTGAGACCGTGCGGACGCGGCGGCCCGGGATCGGCATGACTGGATTTGCCAGCCTGCCCCCGGTCCCCGCCGCCGAACCGGCCCGTGACGAGCTTGAAGTCCTGCAGGAAATCCACCGCGTCCTCGCGGGCGGGCGCTTCGCGCTGCTGACGGGTGCCGGGCTGAGCACGGATTCCGGCATCCCCGATTACCGCGGACCGGGCGCCGCACCCCGGGCCCCCATGACGTACCAGGAATTCATCGGCGAAGCGGACAACCGGCGCCGCTACTGGGCCCGCAACCACATCGGCTGGTCCCATCTGCGCCGGGCCGACCCCAATGACGGCCACACCGCCGTCGCCCGGCTGGAACACCGCGGTCTTCTCACGGGACTCATCACCCAGAACGTGGACCGGCTCCATGAGGACGCCGGCAGCGTCAACGTGGTGGACCTGCACGGCCGGTTCGACCAGGTGGTCTGCCTTGCCTGCCACCGGCGTTACAGCCGAACGCTGCTGGCGGGGGTGCTGACGGAGCTCAACCCCGGCTTCCTGGAGCGGGCACTGGCCGCCGGGGCGGTCGAAATGGCCCCGGACGCCGACGCGACGGTCGAGGACGCCGACCTGATCGAGAGTTTTGTCGTGGCCCACTGCCCGGCCTGCGGCGGCACACTCAAACCCGACTTCGTCTACTTCGGCGAGAACGTGCCCAAGGACCGGGTCGAGCGCTCCTATGCCATGGTGGACGAGGCCGCTGCCCTCCTGGTTGCCGGCTCCTCGCTGACGGTGATGAGCGGGCTGCGGTTTGCCCGGCACGCGGCCAAGCACGGAAAGCCCGTTGTTATCATCAACCGGGGCCAGACCCGCGGCGATGACCTCGCCACCATCAAGCTCGACGCCGGTGTCAGCGAAGCGCTTACCTGGCTCGCTGCCGAACTGCCCCCGCTGTAAACGGGGCGGCGGAGCTTTGGTCCGATTGGCGCTCCGCCGGGTTCATCCGGTACAGTAACTGTTCGTTGGTTGAAGCGCGGAAGCGTGAAAACAGCGGTTTGGGTCTTTAGCTCAGCTGGTAGAGCGCCACGTTTACACCGTGGATGTCATCGGTTCGATCCCGGTAGGACCCACCAAGCAAAACCCCGTCAGTGCAGGCCTGAAGGCCGCACGGCGGGGTTTTTTGTGCGCCGCGAATATTGTCGGGGCCCCGGCCTACCATGGCTGGCATGGAACACGTCATGGTGAAATCGGGCCCGGATGGCAGGCCCCTGGCGGTGGTCCGCGGCGGCCGCGAATGGATTGTCGGCGCGGAGCCGGTCCGCTGGTTCGAGCGGGTCAGCTGGTGGGAGGTGGAGCGCCGGATGCCCAAAGGACTGAGCCGCGTCGACGTCGAGGTCTGGCAGATCCAGGCGAGGCTGGGCCGCAACTCGGGATCCGCCCTCACCACGATGGAGATCATCCGTGACGGACTGGGTGGCGGCTGGCGCCTCCGGGAGGCCATAGCGGATGCGGCCTAGCAACGGGCACGGCGGGCCTGAAACGCCGGAAGTTCCGCAGGCATTGGAAAAGCCTTCCACCGCGACTATTGGGGGATGCCGCGGTGGAAGGCTTGCTATGAATATACCGTGAACACTTGGAAATGTGAAACAGGCGGCGTCGATTCTGACCTGCAAGAATGCCTATTCGATGGCGTAATTCAGGGCGATTCGACGGCATAGCCGAGGCCCGGCGGGCCGACTGCGGGCGGTGCGGCGCCCGACACATTCCGTACCGGTCCGTGGCAGCCATCTAGGATGTCTTCATGAACGCCACGAGTGCCCGGCGTATTGCCCGGGTCCGCCCCCTTGCCCCTGTCTCGGAGGCCGAGCGCTTCTTCGTCGCCAACGATGCCCAGGCCTTCGACAGTGAAGCAGGGCGGGTGTGGACGGTTGTCGCCTCGCCGTTCCCCGGTTCCTTGGCGAACGCCGGCAGTGCCCCCCGCACAGGTTGGGAAAACGGCGACACGGTCGACGAAAGCACGTTCACGTTCCTGGCGCCAAGCGCCCCGGCCAATGTCCTGGGCATGGCCCACAACACCGGGCCTGCGGGCCGGGCTTTGCCTCCCCAGGCCTTCCACAAGGCAGCAACCAGTGTGGTGGGGCCGGGAGACGCCATAGAACTGGGGCCAGGCGTGGGCCATGTTGACCCGGAGGCGGAACTGACGGTCGTCGTCGGGCGCAGGGCGCGCGGACTGACGCTGGACAACGCAATGACGGCGGTCCTGGGTTTCACCATCGGAAACGACGTCTCGGCCAGGGACCTGCAGAAGACGGACGAGCTGTGGATCAGTGCCAAGAGCCAGGACACGTTCACTCCGGCGGGACCGTGGATCGTCACGGGACTAGACGGCGCCAACCTCGCCATCGGGATCGCACACAACGGCACGGATCTAAAAGAGGCCAGCTCGGCTGATCTAGGCTGGGGCGTGGCGGAGATCCTGGTCTACGTGACGTCCTTCATGACGCTTCACCCCGGCGACCTGGTGCTCACGGGCTTCCCCGCCGAGTGTGCACGCATCCACCCCGGCGACACTGTCACCTGCCGCGTCGAAGGAATCGGGGAGCTCACGAATCCGGTCGTAGCCGTCGGCTGACCCAAGGCCGGCCAAAGCCAGCGCTGGGGGGCCGCCCGCTGTGGGAGATTGGTGACTCCAGACATTATGATGGTTACTGTTCAGCTGAATGAACAGTCGTTCGAACGGCGCCTGCGACACACACGCGATACCTGAAGGAGAATCATGGCCGATTCCCGAGTTCCCCGAACCTCTGATGGACTGGGAAGCGCCTCGCCGGCGCCGGCGGTCACCCGCGCCGCCGCCGTGCTGGAGGCCCTGGCTGCTTCTGCGACCGGACGCCTCACGCTGAGTGACCTCGCGCGGGAGCTGGGGATTCCGAAATCCTCCACATCGAACCTCCTGCTTGCGCTCGAAGAGGCCCGGCTCATAAACCGCCAGGGTGCCGAGTTCACCCTGGGGCGCAAATTGGTCGAGCTTGGCGCGGCTTATCTCAGCCGCCTCGACGAGGTACAGGAGTTCTACCGGTTCTGTGAGCAGGCTCCGACGCTTTCCGGCGAAACCGTCCGCATCGCCATGCTGGATGGAACCAACGTCATCTACCTGGCCCGCTATGAGGGCCATCCAGCCGTGCGCCTGACGTCCAACATCGGCGATAAGATGCCGGTCTCCCTCTGCGCCGTCGGCAAGGCGCTGCTGGCACGGCTGCATGACCACGATGTTGCCGAGATGTTCCCGGACGACGCTGAACTTCCGGTCCTGACCCCCAAGTCGCTGCGCACCGGCGCCGAACTCAAGGCCCAACTCGAGGTCATCCGGGAACAGGGCTATGCCTTCGAAGACGAGGAGTCCACCACGGGTGTCGTCTGCCTGGCCGTTTCCGTCCCGACCCGTGGTGCGCACGGGCCCAGCCTGGGCCTGTCGGTCACCGCACTGAAGGCCACCTACTCGGACGAGCAGGGCGCCTTGATGGTCAAAGAACTCAAGGAACTGGCCCGGTCCCTCGGCAATCCCATGGGGTAAGACCGGCGCTGTCGTTCGGCCGAGGGTTCCGCCGAAAATAAATCGGATTACACATTGGCTAGGTGATCACCATGTTGTACGCTGTTCAACATGGTGATCATCCCTTTCGGGGATTGTTCATATCCCACCAGGCCAACGGGGGTCTGGAGTGTTCTTGAGGGAGTGCTTGTGACAACTACTACCAATACACCGCTTGCTGAAGCTGACGGCGCCGTCGTCGATCCGGATCAGCTGCGAAGGGCAACTCTTGCCAGCTCCGTGGGCTCGGCTCTGGAGTACTACGACTTCTACATCTATGGCCTGGCTTCGGCCCTGATCTTCGGCCCGCTGTTCTTCAAGCCGCTCGGCGACGACGGCGCCCTGATCGCCTCGTTTGCCACGTACGGCGTCGGTTTCGCGGCCAGGCCCTTCGGCGGAATGATCTTCGGCTACATCGGCGACAGGTTCGGCCGCAAGATGGTCCTCATCCTCACTATCGGCCTGATGGGTACGGCAAGCTTCGCCATTGGCCTGCTGCCCACCTTTGAACAGGCGGGAATGGTGGGCGCCGTTCTCCTGGTCACTCTGCGCATCCTTCAGGGTCTGGGCGCCGGCGCGGAGCAGGCAGGGGCCACCACGCTGATTTCCGAAGTCGCACCGCGCCGCCGTCGGGGCTTCTTCGCTGCGCTCCCGTTCGTCGGCATCCAGCTGGGCACACTGCTCGGCGCCGGAACCTTTGCGTTGATCGCCATGGCGGACAAGGCCACCCTTGAGGGCTGGTTGTGGCGGGTGCCGTTCCTGTCCAGCGTGCTCCTGATTGCGGTTGCCATCTTCATCCGGCTGCGGCTGAAGGAAACGCCCGTCTTCAAGGAACTTGAGAAGCACAAGAACGTGGCCAAGAACCCCATCGGCCAGCTGTGGAAGCACTCCAAGAAGAACACCCTGATCGGGATTGGCCTGCGGATGGGAGAGAACGGGAACTCCTCCATCTATTCCGCCCTGCTGATCGCCTTCCTGGCGGCGAAGGACGGCGTCTTCCCCGGCGACAAGTTCATCGGACCCGTGGGCCTGCTCATTGCTGCCGGCTTCGCCGCCGTGATGGTCGTGACGTTCGGTGCGGTGTCGGACCGGTTCGGCCGGGTTCCGGTCTACCGCTACGGTGCACTCTTCCAGGCCCTCATCGCACTGCCCGCGTTCTACCTGGTGACCCTGGGCAATGTCACGCTCGTGTGGATCGTCATGGTGGTGGGCATTGCCCTCGGCGTCCAGTCCATGCTCGGCCCGCAGTGCCCGCTTCTGCCCGAACTCTTCGGTTCGCGGTACCGGTTCACCGGCGTGGCCATGAGCCGCGAGCTCTCTGCCGTAATGGCAGGCGGGCTGGTGCCGCTGGTGGGTGCGGCGCTCTTGGCTGTTACGGACCACTCATGGCTGGTGCTCGCCATCTACTCGCTGGTGCTTGCCCTGATCTCGTTCGTCACGACCTTCTTCACCCCCGAGACTGTGGGACGCGACCTCCTCCTGACGGAGGACGCCAGCTAAGCCTTCGCGTGCGCTGCCCGGTCTCAGCCGGGCCGGNCCCCTTCCGCTCAGGAAGGGGCCGCGGCTTCTCGTTTTGCGGGGCTGCTGGTGAGGCGCGAAACGCCTGGCGACGCGGCAAATGCCCGGTGACTCGGAAAATGCCTGATGACGCGCGACTACTGCGGCGTCAGGCAAGCGGCGCGTCGCGGCAACCGAGTTGCCGCGCTGGGAGGGAGCCGCGTCGCAGGGAAGAACTCGGGGCGGCGCGAAGGAACCCGCACAGCCACTCCTGCCACGAACCGACACAACACGAAACGACACAACACGAACCGACGCCATACGAACCGACACAAAAGGGCGGCCCTCCGTCTTCGGAAGGGCCGCCCCGGTGGGTGCAACCAAGACCACAGAAAGGACCAGCGGGACCTCACGTTAGCCAGGGACCCGGTCGAGGTCAGGACCTAGTAGAAGTGGACCGTGTCCACAACGTGGGGGAGTTCGCCGCCGTCGAGGTAGGTCCGCAGGTTGCTGCAGAACCGTTCGGCGATCAGCCGGTTCTCGGCGGCGCTGAGGGCCGAGGTGTGCGGGGACACCAGCACTTTGGGGTGGTTCCACAGCGGGCTGTCCTGCGGGAGTGGCTCCACGGCAAACACGTCGAGGCACGCGTAGGACACCTGGCCATTCCCGAGCGCCTCCAGCAGCGCTTCCTCGTCCACAACGGTGCCGCGGCCCACGTTCACAAAGACCGTGCCGGGCTTCATGGCCGCAAAGACTTCGCGGCTGAAGAGCTTCTCGGTGGACGGCGTCCCGGGAAGGGTGTTGACGACGGCGTCCGCGGTCGCCAGCAGCCCGGCGAGGCCGTCGTTGTCCGTGACGTCCAGGATGCCTTCGAGGGGCTCGATCGTCCGCTTGGTGCCGCTGACGGTCATGCCGAGCGCGCGGGCAATCCGTGCAGTCTCCAGGCCGATCTCCCCGAGCCCGGTGACCACGAGGTGTGAGCCGTTGACCAGCCGCGTGGGGGTGCGGAGCTCGGGCCAGTTCCTCGCCGCCTGGTCCTGCGCCAGTTCCGCGCTGCGCTTGAAGCCGTTGAGGATTCCGAGGGCGGCGAACTCGGCGAGCGGCAGGGCGTGCACACCGGCGGAGGTGGTCACCTTGAACTTCTGCAGCGTCCCGGCGTCGAGCCCCGAAGCCTTCACGGCACCGCCGGCTCCNGGCCGCCATGGCGTGGATCCACTCCAGGCGGGCATTGCTGCCGGCGATCCTTGCGAGGCCCGCCGGGCTCTCGTTGGGGAAGCCGTACAGTACTTGGGCCTTGTTGAGCATGTCCCAGTAGCGCTCTTCCTGCTCAGGCGTCCGGCGGAAGTCCGGGTCGCCCGAGTGGTCTGCGGGAAAGCGTTCCGGAGGCAGCAGCTCCGGCTCGTAGAGGACGGTAACGGAGGGATCTACTGCGCGGATGCGCTCCACCAGCTCTGCTTCGAGCGGGACGGCGATCGCGACGGTGGTTTTAGTCGTCATAGTGTTCATCATACTGAATGGAGGCTAGGATATTGAACAGATTTCAAAGATTGGCCACTACAGACTAGCCACGACGAAGTGAGGCAGCATGGATAGGGACCGGAAGGAAGCCGGCTTTGTAGGCCTGGGCCTGATGGGGGCGCCGATGGCGGCAAACCTCCTCAAAGCGGGCTGGGCGGTCAGCGCCTGGAACCGATCGCCCGCGGCGCTGGAGAGGTTCGATTCCCTCGGCGGCGCACGTGTGGCCGAGGTGGAAGAGCTCCGCGACACCCCGGTCATCATCTTTATGCTCCCGGATCTGTCCGATATCGAGGACGCGGCCGCGGGACTCCTGGCCAGCTGGTCCGCAAACCCGCCCGCAGCCGGCACCGCCGTGGTGGTCATGAGCAGCGTCTCGCCGGCCGCGGTGAAGGAATTTGGGGCGCGGGTGTCGCGGGCGAGCGGCGGAAACGCGGCCGTCGTCGACGCTCCCGTCAGCGGCGGCACCAAAGGCGCAGTGGAGGGGACCCTGGCCATCATGGCCGGCGCAAGCGAAGACGACTTCCAGCGGCTCCTCCCGCTCTTGAGCGCCATGGGCAGCACCGTCCGGCGGCTGGGGCCCCTGGGGTCCGGGTCGCTCGCCAAGGCATGCAACCAGCTCATCGTGGGGACCACGACGGCGGCGCTCGCCGAGGCCGCGGAACTCGCCGAACGCTCCGGCATGGACGTCTCTGCCCTTTACGACGTGCTCGCGGGCGGCCTGGCCGGCAGCAGGGTCCTGGACATCGTGGGCCCGCGGCTTGCAGCGAAGGACTACGAGCCCACCGGACCGGCCAAATTCATGCACAAGGACTTGTCCTTCGTACTCGAGAGCGCGTCCGCGGCCGGTGCCGCCGTGCCGATGGCGGAGGCCGGCGTCGGACTATATGCGGAACTGCTGCGCCAGGGTCTGGGAGACCGGGACCTTGCCGTCGTCCGGCAGGCGATCGCCCATCTCGGCGGGNGCCCCAGCGGCACCACGACCGTCAACACCAAGTGAGGATCAGCGAACCATGAGTGGACTTTTTGACCTGACAGGCCGGACTGCACTAGTCACCGGGTCCAGCAGGGGGATCGGCAATGCGCTGGCCCGGGCACTGGCCGACGCCGGAGCCACTGTGGTGCTCAACGGCATCAACACCGAACGGCTGAAGGCGGCAGAAACCGCCATGGCCGCGGACTACCCGCCGGGGCGGATTTCCAGCTGCGCCTTCGACGTTACCAGCGACACGGAGGCGGCCCGGGGCGTCGCGTGGGTGGAAGAAAACATCGGACCGCTGGAAATCCTGGTCAACAACGCCGGCATCCAGCACCGGGTCCCCATGCTGGAGCTGGACGTCGCGGACTGGGAACGGGTGATCTCCACGGACCTGACCAGCGCCTTCCTCGTGGGCCGTGAAGCAGCGCGGCACATGATTCCGCGCGGGCGGGGAAAAATCATCAACATCTGCTCCGTCCAGACGGACCTCGCCCGGCCCACGATCGCCCCCTACATCGCTGCCAAGGGCGGACTGCGCAACCTGACCCGGGCCATGACGGCCGAGTGGGCCGGATCCGGCCTGCAGATCAACGGCATCGCACCCGGCTACATCCACACCGAAATGACGCAGAATCTCGTGGACGATGAGCAGTTCAACGCCTGGATCCTGGGCCGGACGCCGGCGCATCGCTGGGGGACCGTGCAGGACCTCGCCGGCCCGGCGGTCTGGCTCGCGTCCGACGGCTCGAATTTCGTCAACGGCCAGACCATCTTCATCGACGGCGGAATGACGGTGGTGGTCTGATGGGACACGTAGCGGAACTTCCCGCCACGGCGGCCGCAGTGGTGGCCCACGCAGCGGGCGATCTCCGGATCGAGGACATTCCCGTCGCCGTGCCGGCGCCCGATGAGGCGGTCGTCGAAGTCGCCTTCGGCGGCATCTGCGGCTCGGACCTGCACTACTGGCTGCACGGTGCCGCGGGGGAGTCTGTCCTCAAGGCGCCGATGATCCTGGGGCACGAAATCGTGGGAACTGTCCTCGTGGCAGCCGGGGACGGCACGGGTCCCGCGGCCGGCACGCG
>NZ_AUPJ01000494.1:0-1299 GCF_000427315.1 Arthrobacter sp. TB 26 | reverse complement strand
CCCGCCACACCGGGGCCGGGCGCCGCGCCGTATCCGGCTGACCGTCCGAACCTTTCACCGGGCTGCACGTACCTCGGCAGTGCGGCGCGCTTCCCGCATACGGACGGCGCCTTTAGCCGGTATGCCGTTCTGCCCGCCCGGATGCTCCGTACCCTGCCGGCAGGCCTGGACCTGAGGACAGCCGCGCTGGCGGAACCTGCGGCCGTGGCCTGGCACGCCGTCTCCCGCGCGGGAGACATGGCGGGAAAGACGGCCCTCGTGATCGGCAGCGGTCCCATTGGCGCACTGGCGGTCGCCGTCCTCAAACGTGCGGGGGCGCGGCGGATCGTGGCCGTGGACATGCACGATCGGCCGCTGGAAATTGCCCGCGCCGTGGGCGCGGACGAGGTCCTCAAAGGCGACGATGCAGAGGCCATCGCGGCCGTCGCGGCGGACGTTGTCATTGAATCCTCCGGCAGCCACCATGGCCTGGCCTCCGCAATCAAGGGTGCAGTCCGCGGCGGCAAAGTGGTGATGGTGGGGCTCCTGCCCTCCGGGCCGCAGCCCGTCCTGATCTCACTGGCCATAACCCGCGAGCTGGAGCTGCTGGGCTCCTTCCGCTTCAACGACGAAATTGACGACGTCATCAATGCGCTCGCCGACGGATCGCTGCCGGTGGATCCGGTGGTCACCCACACCTTCCCGCTCGACAGCGGACTGGAAGCCTTCGAAGTGGCCAGGAACGCGGCTGTTTCCGGAAAAGTGCTGCTGGACTTCGGCCCGGACGCAGGGGGGTGAGCGTTGCGGGGACAGCGGCGCCGGGGCGGCGGGGCACTACAGCTAGGGCCGCTGGACCGGGACAAACACCCTGGGCTGGTTCTTCCACTCGGGTTCCATCTCCGAGATGGTCTCCCGCATGATCCGGTCCGAGGCCTCGCGGGCTGCCGCCGGGNNNNCCCGGCGGCAATCGCCTCTGCCACGTCCACGTGCCACTGCAGCGCCGTGTCGCGGGGATGGTCCGGCATCAGGCCGTGCACAGTGCGGCCGGTCAGCGTCTCGGCCACCTGCCCCACCATGTTGGCAAACATCTCGTTCCCGGAGCCGGTCAGCAGCAGGGAGTGGAAATGGATATCGAGTTCCAGGAACCTTGGCACGTCCCCGGCCTGTCCGGCGTCGCGCATCGCATGCGAGACTTCCACAAGTTCCCGCCGGATGTCCGCCGGGGCGTTGGCGGCGGCCAGTTCGGCGGCCACGGGCTCGACGGCGGTGCGCAGCTCTGCGAGGGAGCGCAGCTGCGCGCCGCGGCCCTCGCCGGCGAGG
>NZ_AUPJ01000493.1:5520-36815 GCF_000427315.1 Arthrobacter sp. TB 26 | reverse complement strand
CCCGCTTGGTCGTCTCGACCAGGCCGAGCGACTGAAGGACACGCACCGCCTCGCGGACCACCGAACGGGACACCTTGAGCTCACCTTCGAGGTGCTCGGCCAGCATGATGTGGCCGGCCGGGAGTTCGCCTGCGACGATCCGGGTGCCGAGGTGCTCAATCGCGCGGTGGTGGAGGCTGGTTGACATAGTCGTAAGCATAGTGTGGCGGAGGCTGTTCATACCGTCGTTTCGGCGTGGACCGGCGGCGAGGGCCCGGAAATCATAGACTGTTTGTGACGCGCCATATTCCGCCACGTGGGCACTGCTTTCCCGCAACCCGCGGAAATACATATGGTTTATTGACAGCCACTGATCCCAAGAAGATGGTCCCGCCCCACGCGCGGGACGAATTGCACTCGTTGCACAGAAATGAATTGGAGTTTTGATGTCAGCACACATCGGTGTCACCGGCCTTGCGGTGATGGGGGCCAACCTCGCCCGCAACCTGGCCCGGAACGGCTTCACCGTTGCCCTGCACAACCGGTCGGTCGAGAAGACCGACGCCCTGCTGGCCAAGCACGGCCAGGACGGCGACTTCGTCCGCACGGAGACCCTGCAGGAGCTCGTCGACTCGCTGGAGAAGCCCCGCCGCGTGCTGATCATGGTCAAGGCCGGCAAGCCGGTCGACTCCGTGATCGAACAGCTTGAACCGCTTCTGGAAGCCGGCGACATCATCATCGACGCCGGCAACTCCCACTATGAGGACACCCGCCGCCGCGAAGCAGCGCTCGCCAAGAAGGACCTGCACTTCGTCGGCATCGGCGTCTCCGGTGGCGAGGAAGGTGCCCTCAACGGCCCCTCGATCATGCCTGGCGGCTCCAAGGAGTCCTACGACGCCCTGGGCCCGCTCCTGGAAAAGATCGCCGCGCACGTCGACGGCAAGCCCTGCTGCGCCTGGATCGGCACCGACGGCGCCGGCCACTTCGTCAAGATGGTCCACAACGGCATCGAATACGCCGACATGCAGGTCATCGGTGAAGCGTTCGACCTGCTGCGCTCCGGCGCCGGCATCGAACCGGCCGAGCAGTCCAAAATCTTCGCCGAGTGGAACAAGGGCGACCTCGCCTCCTTCCTGATCGAGATCTCCGCCGAGGTCCTTGGCCACGTGGACACGAAGACCGGCAAGCCGTTCGTCGACGTCGTGGTGGACGCCGCCGGCCAGAAGGGCACCGGCCGCTGGACGGTCATCTCCGCACTCGAACTGGGCTCCCCGACCTCCGGCATCGCCGAATCGGTCTTCGCCCGGGCACTGTCCTCCCAGACGGAGCAGCGCAAGCTGGCCCAGGAACTGCTCGCCGGCGGCGAAGCCGACGTCGAGGTCCCCGGGAGCTTCGTCGAGGATGTCCGCCAGGCGCTGTACGCGTCCAAACTGGTGTCCTACGCCCAGGGGCTGGACATGCTCACCTCTGCGGCCAAGGAATACGGCTGGGACCTGAAGCTGGATGAGATCGCCTCCCTGTGGCGCGGCGGCTGCATCATCCGCGCCGAACTGCTCAAGGAGATCACCAAGGCCTACGCCGCGGAAGAGAAGCCGGCCAACCTGCTGTTCGCCCCGGCGTTCACCCAGGCGATCGCCGATGTCCTCCCGGCCTGGCGCCGGGTGGTCTCCACCGCAGTCCAGCTCGGCATCCCGGTGCCGGTGTTCTCCTCCTCGCTGGCCTACTACGACGGCCTGCGCCGCAAGCGCCTCCCGGCCGCCGTGATCCAGGGCCAGCGCGACCTCTTCGGCGCGCACACCTACGGCCGCGTCGACACCGAAGGCACCTTCCACACCCTCTGGGGCGAGGACAAGTCTGAAATCGAGGCAGTGGACACCCACTAGTTCCGCAACTGACGCCTTCGGCCGGTGCTCCCCGTTACTCTGGGAGCACCGGCCGTTCGCGTTCCCCCGAATCGCGCCCCGGTGTTGTCGCAGTGTCCGTCACAGTTACTGTCCCGTCAGCGTCCCAGGAGTGCAGCAGATGACCCAGCCCGTAGCTTTTGTCACCGGTGCCTCCACCGGAATCGGTTATGAGACCGCCTGGAAGCTCGCGGCCCGCGGTTTCACCGTCTATGCCGGCGCGCGCCGGGTCGAGAAGATGGAGCCGCTCAAGGCCCACGGAGTGACGGTTGTGGCGCTGGACGTTACGGACGAGGAATCCATGACCGCCGCCGTCGAGCAGGTGATGGCCGGCCACGGGAGGATCGACGTCCTGGTGAACAATGCCGGCTACGGCTCCTACGGCTCGCTTGAGGAAGTGGAACTGGCCGAGGGGCGGCGGCAGTTCGACGTCAACCTCTTCGGGCTGGCGCGGATGACACAGCTGGTGATCCCCGGAATGCGGGCCGCCGGGCGGGGGAGGATCATCAACGTGTCCTCAATTGGCGGGAAGATGTATGAGCCGCTGGGGGCCTGGTACCACGCTACGAAGTTCGCCGTCGAGGGCCTGAGCGATTCGCTGCGGATCGAACTGAAGCCCCACGGCATCGACGTCTCCATCATCGAGCCCTCGGGAACCGAATCCGAATGGGGCGCCATCTCGGGCGACAGCCTGCTGGCCACGTCCGGCGGGGGACCCTACATGGACCAGGCGAAAGTGGTGGCGGCAGCGCTGGCGTCCACCGTGGGTTCCACCATGTCCACGTCCCCGGGCGTCGTTGCCGACGCCATAGTCCATGCCGCGACGTCCCCGAAGCCCAGGACCCGGTATCCGGTGGGCAAAGGTGCGCGGGCCATCCTGCTGCTGCGGCGGCTGCTCCCGGACCGGGCCTTCGACGTCGTGATCTGGAACATCTACAAGCGGTTTCCCGCGTAGCGACCGCCGCAATGCCAGGAGTGCCGGGTCCGGTGGCGGCCGGCGCCGGCTAGATCCGGTATTCGATCTCGTACTCGGCCGGGTCGACGGCGGGCTTGGTCTCGCGCTGCGCATCCCGGTGGCGCCAGGTGGCCGGCACACCGGTGAGGATCGATTCGGCCGGGGCGTCCTTGACCACAACGGCGTTGGCCCCGATGGCGCTGTCCCGGCCGATGGTGATGGGGCCCAGGACCTTGGCACCGGCGCCGATCACCACCCGGTCCTCGATGGTGGGGTGGCGCTTGATCTTGGCCAGCGAACGTCCGCCGAGGGTGACACCGTGGTAGATCATGACGTCCTCGCCGATCTCGGCGGTCTCACCGATGACGACGCCCATCCCGTGGTCGATGAAGAAGCGGCGGCCGATCGTGGCGCCGGGATGGATCTCGATGCCGGTCAGGAACCGCGCCAGCTGCGAGACCAGCCGGGCCGGGAAGCGCAGCGCAGGGTTCTGCCACATCCGGTGCGTCAGGCGGTGGGCCCAGATCGCGTGCAGCCCGGAGTAGGCAAAGAAGTTCTCAAAAGAACCTCGGGCCGCCGGGTCGTGGGACCGGGCGGCGTCGAGGTCTTCCTTCAGTCTTGCGAAAAAGCTCACAAAGACCTTTCTACGAAATCTTGGGACAAGGCTGGACTCAGCCGCGGATGTCGTCGTACAGCACGGTGGAGATGTAACGCTCACCGAAGTCGCAGACAACAGCAACAATAAGCTTACCGGCGTTCTCGGGCCGCTTGGCGAGTTCCAGGGCTGCCCAGACGATCGCGCCGGAGGAGATGCCGCCGAGGATCCCTTCCTTGACGCCCAGTTCGCGGGCCACGCGGACCGAGTCCTCCAGGGTGGCGTCGATGACCTCGTCGTAGACGTTGGTGTCCAGGATTTCCGGGATGAAGTTGGCGCCGAGGCCCTGGATTTTGTGCGGGCCCGGAGCGCCGCCGTTGAGGATGGGGGAGTCCTTCGGCTCGACGGCGATGATCTGCACGTCGGGCTTGCGCTCCTTGAGCACCTGTCCGACGCCGGTGACGGTTCCGCCGGTGCCGACGCCGGCGACGAAGATGTCCACCTTGCCGTCGGTGTCGGACCAGATTTCCTCGGCCGTGGTCTGGCGGTGGATCTCGGGGTTGGCCTCGTTGGCGAACTGCTGGGCCCAGATGGAGTTCTCCGTGTTGGCCACGATCTCCTGGGCCTTTTCCACGGCGCCCCGCATGCCTTCGGAGCCGGGGGTGAGCACAATCTCGGCACCGTACGCGCGGAGCATGACACGGCGTTCGGTCGACATCGTTTCCGGCATGGTCAGGATGACCTTGTAGCCTCGGGCAGCGCCGACCATGGCCAGGGCGATGCCGGTGTTCCCGGAGGTGCCTTCGACGATGGTGCCGCCGGGCTTGAGGGCGCCGGACTTCTCCGCGGCGTCGACAATCGCGACACCGATCCGGTCCTTGACGCTGTTGGCCGGGTTGTAGAACTCGAGCTTGACTGCAACGGTGGCGTCAAGGCCTTCGGTCAGCCGGTTAAGCCGGACCAGCGGGGTGCCGCCGACCAGCTGGGTAACATCGTCATAGATCCGTGCCATGGGTGTCTGCGCCTGTCTGTTGAAGAGGGAATACTGAGGTCAGCCTAACGAGGGCCTGCAGGCCCTAGCTAAGCATTAAGCCATGCAGAGTAATATTTCCTGGCCTTGGCCAGCTTCGGATTGATGATCACCTGGCAGTACCCCTGCTCCGGGAACTTGCCGTAGTAATCCTGGTGGATTTCCTCCGCCCTGTGGAACAGCGGCAGCCGGCTGACCTCCGTGATGATCTGGTGCGCCCACAGCGACTGGTTCCGTTCGATCGCCTCTTCGAAGAGGATCTTCTCCTCGGTCGTCTCGTAGAACATCGAGGAGCGGTACTGGGTGCCGACGTCGTAGCCCTGGCGGTTGAGCGTGGTGGGGTCGTGGAGGGCGAAGAACATGTCCAGGATGACCTCCGCCGGGATGACTTCCTCATCGAACGTCACCGCCACCACTTCGGCGTGGCCGGTGGTTCCGGAGCAGACGGCGTAATAGTCGGGGGTGCGGTCATGGCCACCGGTGTAGCCCGAAACAACCGCGCTGACACCCTTGGTTTTCTGGTAAACGGCGTCGAGGCACCAGAAGCAGCCTCCGCCGAGGACAAAAGTTCTCATGCTCTCTTCAATGGTTGAAGTGCCCCGATGATTCCCGGCGTCTGCGGGACCGGCCGGCCGATAGGGTAAAAATGGGGGTATGGAACCTGTAAACACCGACGTTTCAGCCGGCCAGTCCGACGGAACCAACGCTGCCGGCCACGGATCCGGGGAAACGGCCGCGGCGCCCACCCTGGGTATGGTCCTGCTGGCCGTCGAGGAACTCTGGCCCGAATCCCTCGCGGAAGACTGGGACGAGGTGGGCCTCGTGGCCGGGCACCCCGCCGCCCAGGTGGCCAGGATCCTGTTCGCCGTCGATCCCACCCTTGAGGTGATCGAGGAGGCGATCGAGTACGGCGCCGAACTGCTCATCACCCACCACCCGCTCCTGCTCAAGGGTGTTACCTCGGTCGCGGCGACCACCGCCAAGGGCCGGGCAGTGCACCGTCTGATTGAGTCGGGGACCGGGCTTCTGACGGTACACACCAACGGCGATTCCGCCGTCGGCGGTGTCTCGGATGTCCTGGCGGACGCGCTGGGCCTGCAAAATGTAGCTCCGCTTTCCCCGGCCGCGAACGGCCTGCCGGAAGAAGGGATCGGGCGGGTGGGTGACCTTGCGGAAGCCCTCACCCTGGGCGACTTTGCCGCGCGCGTCTTCGGCATCCTCCCGGCGGTCGCCGGGGGAGTGCGGGTGTCCGGGGACCGTAACGGCCTGGTCTCCCGTGTGGCCGTCTGCGGCGGGGCCGGCGATTCCCTGCTGGGCGAGGTGCGGGCCAGCAACGCCGACGTCTACCTCACCGCCGATCTGCGGCACCATCCGGCGTCGGAAGCCCGTGAGGCGGCCGTCGACGACCGGCCCTATCTTATTGACGTTTCCCACTTCGCCAGCGAGTGGCTGTGGCTGCCCGCCGCCGCCGAGGCCCTCGGCAATGTACTAAGCGACCAGGGCCACGACGTCGAAATCCGGGTCAGCACCACCAACAGCGACCCGTGGGACTTCATTCTGACTCCGGGCGGGGACTAGAGTCTAGGGAGCGCCGACACGGTGCCCGGCTTCGGCCGGCAGGGATTTAGCGGAGGTAAATAGTGGCCAAGGCAGCACCGGCGGAACAGTTGAAGTTGCTCGAATTGCAGGGACTTGATGCGAAGCTCAAATCCCTGTCCAACCGCCGCCGAAGCCTTGAAAGCGACTCCCGGATCACCGATCTTGAAGCAGCCCTGAGCGTGGCCAGCGGTGAACTCGGCGCCGCGAAGGTAGCCGTCCACGACGCCGAACTGGAGCTCAAGCGGGCCGAGGCCGACGTCGAGCAGGTCGCCTCCCGGATTGAACGCGACGAGGCGAAGCTCAACAGCGGCACCGGCCTTTCCAAGGACCTCGTGGCCCTGCAGCGCGACCTCGTGTCCCTGAACAAGCGCCGCTCCGACCTGGAGGATGTTGAGCTGGAGGTCCTTGAACGGCTGGACTCACTCCGCCTGCGCCAGGCAAGCCAGCAGCAGATCGTTGACGACATCCAGGGCTCCTTCGGCTCCATCCGCTCCGAACTGGACGAGCAGCTTGCGGAGATCGCCGCCGAGGCCACGGTGGTCCGCGGCAAGCGTGCAGAGTTCGCCGACGGGTTGGACGCCGGCCTGCTGGCGATCTACGAGAAGACCCTGGCCAAGCGCGGCGTCGGCGCGGCCCGCCTCTTCCACGGAACGTCCGAGGGCTCGGGCATGCAGCTGAGCCCGGGCGACCTCGCTGAAATCAAGGCCGCGGCCGAAGACGACGTCGTGTTCTGCCCGGATTCCGGCTGCATCCTGGTCCGCTCCTCCGAGTGGGCCTAACCCCCAACTAACTCGCAGCAGGGGCCGTTTTGAGCGCTCAAAACGGCCGCAACTGCGAGCTAGTTGGGCAGGATGAGGTTGAGGGCGTGCGGCTTCCGGGCGGTGCCCTCGACCAGTTCGACGGTCCACTTTTCGGCCGCTGCCTTCTGCAGCCGGGCCGGAGTCTGCGGCGGCTTGCCTGGGCGGGTCAGCAGGTGCCGGGCGAGTTCGCCCCGGGTGTGCTTGGCAAAGTGGCTGACCACCTTCCGTGCGCCGTTGACCTCGGTGTAGACGTTGACTGCGACGGTCTGCGGCGGCGGGGGAGTCCACGCGGCAGCGTAGGTGCTGGAGCGGCAGTCCACCAGCAGTTCACCGTCCGTGGCGGCCGCAAGGGCCTCCTTGAGTTGCGGTTTCCAGAACGACGCCAGGCGTCCGACGTCGGGCAGTGCGGTTCCCATCGACAGCCTGTAGGCCGGCACCCGGTCGCCGAAGCGGATGGCCCCCCAGAGCGCGGAAATGACCAGCACTGATTCGTCCGCTTTCTTCCGCTGCGCCGGGGTGAGGGAGTTGTAGTCGAGCGCGTCGTACAGCACCCCGGAGTAGACCTGATGGGCAGGGGCCGCCGGCTCGGCGTGCAGCCTCGTGTTGCGTTCGACGTCGGCCCACAGCGAGGCGCCGACGCCCAGAAGCGCCAGGGCGTCCTCATGGGCGCTGACCGTTCCGAGCCCCTCCAGCACCCTGGCCCGGCCGGCGTTCAGTCCGGGGAAGCTCAGGGTGGTCCAGTCGACGGCGTCGCCGGCCGCGGCGGGGGTCTTGCCTTCGGAGGGCGGCAGCAGAATCAGCACCGTCCAATCCTAGTGGGCGCTCCTGACGATGGACCGCCGCCGGGCGGGGCGCCGGCCGGTCAGGCCGCCTGGACGGGTGGAAGCTGGGCGGAGGAAGCCTGGGCCGCCTGGGCCGCCTGGGCTGCCTGGTTTTCGCGCGCGAGGAAGGCAGACAGCTCACCGATGGTGCTCATCAGCGGTGCGGGGAACACCACCGTCGAGTTCTTGTCCACGGCGATTTCCACCAGGGACTGCAGGTTCCGCAACTGGAGTGCCAGCGGGTGCGCCATCATCGTGTCCGAGGCCTCGCCCAGCGCGGCAGCGGCGATCGACTCTCCCTCGGCGGCGATGATCTTTGCCCGCTTCTCACGCTCGGCCTCGGCCTGGCGTGCCATGGCGCGCTTCATGGTCTCCGGCAGCTGGATGTCCTTGAGTTCCACGAGGGTGACCTCGACGCCCCACTCCAGGGTGAGGGCGTCGAGGATCTCGCGGATGTCGCTGTTGATCCGTTCCGTTTCCGAGAGGGTCTGGTCCAGGCTGTGCCGGCCGACGACTTTCCGCAGAGTGGTCTGGGCGATCTGGTTGATGGCCGCCGACACGTTTTCGATCGCCACCACGGACTTCACGGCGTCAACGACCCGGTAGTAGGCCACCGCCGAGATGTCGACGCTGACGTTGTCCTGGGTGATGATGCCCTGTGACTGGATCGGCATGGTCACGATCCGCAGGCTGACGAGGTTGAGCTTGTCGATAAACGGGATGATGAAACGCAATCCGGGCATCCGGACGCCGACCACCCGGCCGAGCCGGAACAGGACCCCTTGCTCGTACTGCCGCACAATTTGGATCGCCATCTTGGCCAGCACGACCACCACAACCACGACGATCAGCCACATGATGACTGCGGTCCAGTCCATCGGAATCGTTCCTTAGATTGGGGATACTTCCTGCCTAAATTCTCCCACCGGCGGCCCGAAAAAGACCCGGGTGAGGTGGCTGCTGGAGGAGACCGTAGAATGGACGGCGGATGGGTTGACCAGGCGGCCGCGCGTCACGCAAGTGGCTCGAGGAACGTCCGGGCTCCGCAGGGCAGGGTGGTGGGTAACGCCCACTCGGGGTAACCCGCAGGCCAGTGCCACAGAGAACAGACCGCCTGCATGCGGCGCGTGCTTGCATGGGCTGCAGGGCAGGTAAGGGTGAAACGGTGGTGTAAGAGACCACCAGCTTCCCGGGTGACCGGGAAGGCTAGGTAAACCCCACCCGGAGCAAGGCCAGACAGGGCACGTTCGAGGGCTGCTCGCCCGAGTGTCCGGGTAGGCTGCTGGAGGGCGTCGGCAACGGCGTTCGTAGATGGATGGCCGCTACTCCCGCGCTGGCAACGGCGCGGGAACACAGAACCCGGCGTATCGGTCAACCCATCCATTCACACATTCCCCGTGTCTACCCCGGGAGAATTTTGCCTCACGCGGCGCCGCCCTCCTTGACCGCAAACGAAAGCGGCGGCCGGCACCGTGTGGTGCCAGCCGCCGCCGGGGAAGACCAAGTTTCGGATCAGGCCTTAGCCTTCCGCTTCACCCAGCCCCACACCCCTGTTGCGACAAAGAGGACCAGCCCAATGACGGCCAGCCACAGCAGGCCCTTAACGGCAAAGCCAAGAATCGAAAGAACGAGCCAGATGATAAGCAGTGTGATTATTAGTCCCATACGGACATCCTAAGGGCCAAGACGCCACAACCAGCGCATATAGGGCGCCTGCAGGTCCGGCCAGCCGTCGCCGTTGCCGGGACGCAATTACTCCATTTTCCTCTTCCCGGCGGCGCTGGAGGCTGAAGCGATTGCTTGACATCATCGCGGCGGGACCAGAGACTGCAGTGAACGGTCAAGTAACGGTGCGGTCAGCGAAGAGCTTAGGAGCAAGAGTGCCGGACGAGGGAGCATACGACTACGTGATTGCAGGCGGCGGCAGCGGCGGCAGCGTCCTGGCCGGCAGGCTGAGTGAAGACCCCTCAGTCACCGTTCTCCTGCTGGAGGCCGGCAGATCGGACCGCCATCCGTTCATCCACGTCCCGGCGGGTTTTCCGAAGCTTAAGGGCGGCCCCTACCAATGGGACTACGCGAGCGTTCCGCAGAAGCACAGCAACGGCCGCCGCATCCCGCTCGCCCAGGGCCGCGTGCTGGGCGGCGGCGGGTCCATCAACTCCCAGGTCTTTACGCGCGGCGTGGCTGAGGACTACGACAGTTGGGTCACGGACTATGGCTGTGAGGGCTGGTCCGGTGACGAGGTGAGCAAGTACTTCGTTCGCTCGGAGTCCAACAGCCGGCTCTCGGCGCCGCACCATGGAACCTTGGGCCCGCTCGGAGTCTCCGACCTCCTGCGTCCGCACAAGCTCTCAGCAGCCTTCGTTAAGGCGGGCCAGGAGTTCGGGCTGCCCTACAACAGCGATTTCAACGGGGCCGAGCAGTACGGCGTCGGCTTCTACCAGACCACTACGAAGAACGGCCGCCGGTGCAGCGCGGCGGTCGCCTACCTGAAGCCGGCCCGCAAGCGGAGCAATCTCACCGTCCGCGCCAACGTGACTGTCTCCAAGGTGATCGTCAAGAATGGCCGGGCCGTCGGAGTCCAGGCGATTGAAGGCGGCCACGCGCGCACGTACACGGCAAACCGTGAGGTGCTTGTCTCCGCCGGCGCCTTCGGCTCGCCCAAGCTGCTGCAGCTTTCGGGCATCGGCGACCCGGCCGATCTTTCCGCGGCCGGCATCGATACCCTTCATGCCCTGCCCGGTGTTGGAAAGAACCTGCAGGACCACTGCGACATCGACATCGTCTACGAACTCACGGACTACCACAGCCTGGACCGGCTCAACCAGGTGCGCCCGGCCACCGTCCTGGCTGGCGTCGAATACCTCGCGTTCCGTTCGGGTCCGTTCGCTTCAACCCTGGTCGAGGCCGGTGGCTTCAGTTACGCCAACAAGGACGAAAAGACCCCCGACCTGCAGTTCCACTTCCTTCCCGCCGCGCGGATGGGGACCGGCGCCGCCGCCCTGAAACCCGGCTTCGGTGCCACGCTGAACTCGTACTTCCTGCGGCCCCGGAGCCGGGGAACGGTTCG
Organism: Arthrobacter sp. TB 26; assembly: GCF_000427315.1. Classification (GTDB taxonomy): domain Bacteria; phylum Actinomycetota; class Actinomycetes; order Actinomycetales; family Micrococcaceae; genus Arthrobacter. The sequence goes on along the minus strand of NZ_AUPJ01000493.1, from coordinate 26,065 downwards.
TCCGGTGTCTTCGGACCCGGGCCAGGCGCCTCTCATCGATCCGAACTACCTCGCCGACGACTACGACCTTGAAATGGCCATCGCCGGCGTGCAGCAGAGCCGCCAGATCATGGAGCAGTCGTCGATGGCGGCGCTCACCAAGACGGAGCACATTGGTGATGGCACCCGGGTGGAAACCCGCGACGAGTACGTGAAGTTCGTCCGCTCCTTCGGCCGGACCTCCTACCACCCCGTCGGCACGTGTGCCATGGGAACCACCGATGAGTCCGTGGTCTCGCCGCGGCTCAAGGTCCACGGGCTCGAGGGATTGCGCGTGGTTGACTCCTCGATCATGCCGCGGCTGGTGAGTGCCAACACGCAGGCGCCGACCATCATGATCGCGGAAAAGGCCGTCGACATGATCCTCCAGGACGCCCGGTAGCAGACCTGAAGAGTCCGTGATCCCAGCCGGCCCCCGGCGCCGTGTGAGTCATTTCACGCGTCACCGGGCACCGGACCTTGCCGGGCCGCCGGTAGAATGGACGGTGAACGTAGAAGTTCTGCCGCCGGGTCTGCGTTCGCAGCCGGCGGCTTTTCTTTGCTCGACACAGGCACCCGGGGTGGACCGAAGCCCCGGAGCTGAGGTTCCGGACACCCTCCGGCAGCCGACTTCCGCATACGACGCCGTATGTGGTGGATTCTAGGAAGGTATTTCTGTGAGCCAGACGTCAGATTCTTGTCTTGATACGTGGATGGGCCGGGAGGCGCTCGCCGAGGCCATGATCCCGGTCATCGGCCGGCTGTACCGCGAGAACAACGTGGTCACGTCCATTCACGGCCGCAGCCTGATCAACAAGTCCACCATGAACATCCTCAAGGCGCACCGCTTCGCCCGCCGGATGAGCAAGGAAGAACTGCGTCTCGAAGAGACCGCCCCGCTGCTGGACGCCCTGACCAAGCTGGACCTCGGCGCCGCGGCCATCGACATTGCCCGTCTCACCGAGAAGTACCGGGTCGAGGGCAACGGTGCCAGCCTGGACGAATTCCTCCGTCAGGAACTCGCCGAGGTTGTTGGCAGGCGCGGCGGCGACGACCGCACCAGCACCGACGTCGTCCTCTATGGCTTCGGCCGGATCGGCCGGCTCCTGGCCCGTCTCCTGGTTGAAAAGGCCGGCGGCGGGCACGGCCTGCGGCTGCGTGCGATCGTGGTCCGCCGCGGCTCGGACAACGACCTCGCCAAGCGCGCCAGCCTGCTGCGCCGCGACTCGGTCCATGGCTCCTTCGAAGGCACCATCAAGGTGGACCTCGAGAATGACACCATCACCGCCAACGGTGTCCAGATCCAGGTCATCTACTCGGACAACCCCGCAACGGTCGACTACGCCGCCTACGGCATCCACGACGCACTGGTCGTCGACAATACGGGACGCTGGCGCGACGCCGAGGGCCTCTCCCAGCATCTCAAGAGCAAGGGCGTTTCCCGGGTTCTGCTCACGGCTCCGGGCAAGGGCGATCTCAAGAACATCGTTCACGGCATCAACCACGCAACGATCACCGATGCGGACAAGATCGTCTCCGCGGCTTCCTGCACCACGAATGCCATCACCCCCGTCCTGAAGGCGATCAACGACCGCTACGGCGTGGTGCACGGCCACGTGGAGACCGTCCACTCCTTTACCAACGACCAGAACCTGATCGACAACTTCCACAAGGGCGACCGCCGCGGGCGCTCCGCCGCACTGAACATGGTCATCACCGAGACGGGTGCCGCCACGGCAGTCGCCAAGGCCCTGCCGGAGCTCCTCGGCAAACTGTCGGGAAGCTCCATCAGGGTTCCCACCCCGGACGTCTCCCTGGCCATTCTGAACCTGAGCCTGGAAAACGGCACCACCAAGGATGAGGTCAACGACTACCTGCGGGAGATGTCGCTGCACTCGGAGCTGCGGAAGCAGGTCGACTACATCGATTCACCCGAGGTTGTCTCCACCGACTTCGTCGGCTCACGCCGGGCAGGCATCGTCGACGGTCTGGCCACCATCTCCAACGACAAGAACGTCATCCTCTACGTCTGGTACGACAACGAGTTCGGCTACAGCTGCCAGGTGGTCCGTGTCATGGAGGAAATGGCCGGCGTGAACCCTCCGTCGTTCCCCGCCAAGGACGCGGCAGCAACGCTGGAGGCAGCCGGCCTGCCCGTCGAGGTCGAGGCCTGACCGCCCATCCTGCGAACGCTGTTCCGCCTTTCCCGGCCGGTCCTCTGGAATCGGCCGGGAAAGGGCACCACAATGGTGCAATGGAACAGAACTCGGCAGTGGAGCACGAAACCACCCTGGAACACGCCCTGGACGTGGCGCGGCGGAACGCCAAGGAAGCCAAACGGCTCCTCGACGATGCCCGCGCCAAGCATGCGGCCGGTGAGGTCGACCAGGCGCGGGTCCGGCAACTCGAATCGCTCCTGGACCTCGCCAACGAAGACCTTGTGCGCGTGACGAAGGAGAACTAGCGGGCTACTCCTCCTCCACACTGTGGACAACGCCCGCAGCGACTGGGGCCCGGCCTAGGCTTCGGGGGTGGAAAGAAATAGTCCCGCCCCGGAACTCTCCGGGTCCGAACACACTGCCCGGGTGCCGGATTGACCCTGACGTGGCCGGAGTTCCGGCGGGCGCGACGCCGGTCCCGGCAGGCGTGGGTCCTGCTGGCCGCCGCGGCACTCACTGGTGTCGCGGGGCTCGGGTGGTTCTTCACCGTTGGGCAGTTTGCCGCCGTCGAGCCGCCCACAGATGGACCCAGCGAGGCGCCAGTGCTGGCAGCCGGCTGGATGAACGGCGTCGCATCCGTGCGGCCCGTTCCAGCCGGCTCCGCCGCGGCGCTGCTGGACACGCTCACGGTGAAGCGGCCGGCGGCCCAGGACAACTACGACCGCAGCGCATTCGGCCAGGCCTGGCTGGACGTGGACCGCAACGGTTGCGATACCCGCAACGACATCCTCCGCCGCGACCTTACGGGTGCCGAGTTCACCAAGGAATCCGGTTGCCGCGTGGCCGCCGGGACGCTCCGGGAACCGTACACCGGCCGCCAGATCACATTTAGCAGGGGAGCCGGCAGCAGCAAGGCCGTGCAGATCGACCACGTCGTCGCATTGGGAGATGCATGGCAGAAGGGAGCCCAGCAGCTGACTGCCGGGCAACGCGAGGACCTGGCCAACGATCCGCTGAACCTCATCGCCGTCGACGGCCCGGCCAACCAGGACAAGAGCGCGTCCGACGCCGCCACCTGGCTTCCGCCGAACAAAGCCTTCCGCTGCCACTATGTCGCCCGGCAGATCTCGGTGAAGGCAGCGTACCTGTTGTGGGTCGCTCCGGCGGAGAAGGACGCCATGAAGCGGGTCCTGGCCTCCTGCCCCGGACAGCAGACGATTGTCGCGGCCGCTCAGTAGACTGCAGCCATGGATATCGTCGACTCCTGGCACACCGGGCCGGCGTGGATGGACCTGGCCGGCGGCGTCGGCGAGGACGGCGTGCTTCGGTTGAATGGCTCCTACTCCGCCCCAACCGGTCCGGACTGGGGCTGGCAGATCCACATCAGCCCGGCGGAGGGACGGATCACCATGCACAACGTCGTCCCCCGGGCATGATGCCTACCAGGTCGTCGATCTGCTGACCCGGGTCGCGGGCTAACCAGTCCTTTGCCTGGGCGGGCGGAACCGGACGGGCCGGATTTCGCCTAGATGACGAGCCTGACAGGGCCGGCAGTTTCGGGTCCGCCTTGATGGTCGCCGTCTCCGGGGACCGCATCATCCGGCTTCACCGTCCGGCGCCCCCATCGACGGCCTGGGCGGTGAGTTCGGCTTCCAGCCGTTCCACATCCTCGCGGTGGCAGAGTTCGGTGGCGGATGTGGTTACCGTGGCGCTTCCGGCCGCGACGGCGGCCCGGAGCGCGTCCTCGAGGGTTCGGCCCTGGGCCAGACGGAGCACGAACGCGGCCAGGAAGCTGTCGCCGGCTCCGACGGTGCTGGTCACCTTCACCCGGGGCACGGCCATCCGCAGGATCCCGGATTTCGAGGCGAGCACTGCTCCCTCCCCGCCGAGGGTCAGCGCGACGTGTTCCGCGGAGCCGTCCGCGACCAACGCCGCGGCCGCCTCGACCTGGCTTTCGTCGCTCTCCAAGGTGGTTCCAAAGTGCAGCCCCAGCTCCCGTCGGCTCGGCTTCACCAGGAACACCCCCTCGGCGAGGGCTTCGGCCAGGGCCGGTCCGGAGGCGTCCACGATGCAGCGTGCATCCTGCTGCCGCGCCAGCCGGGCCACCTGGGCGTAGAAGTCCTCCGGAACGCCCGGCGGAAGGCTGCCGCTGGCCACGACATACCCGCCCACGGGAATCGAGTCCGCCACGAGCGCCAGGCATAAGCGCCACTCGGGCTCACTCAGCTCGGGGCCCTGGAGCACGAAGCGGAACTGCTTGCCCGTCGTCGTCTCATCAACCGTGAAGTCCTCCCGGGTGCTCCCGTGGATCGGCACCGCCAGGGTGGGGACGCGTTCGGCTTCGATGAGGCGGCGGTATGCCTCTCCGGTGGGCCCGCCGGCGGTGTAGACCGCCAGGGTCCGGCCGCCGAGGCGCTGCACCACCCGGGACACGTTCACGCCGCCGCCGCCCGGGTCGAGGCGGCTGGTGCCGCAGCGCAGCTTGTGGCCGCTGATGACCTGCTCAGTGGTGGTGCTGACGTCCAATGCGGGGTTTACGGTGAGCGTGAGGATGGGCTGCATCGCCATCGGTCTGGGGGGTTCCATGGCCCAAGCATAGGAGCACGGGGTTGCCGGTGTCCCGGGGCAGGACGTCCCCTTGTGGCCGGTCGGCTGCTCCGCGAGAATGGGCGCGGCAGGATGGGCGACACGAGAGTCCGCCGCAACGAGTGGAACGGGAACCATGGCACATCGCAAGGGCGGCGACGGCAAGGCCGGCTCCGGCAAGGTACAGGCTGGTCGGAAGGGCACCAAGGGGCCCGATTCAAACGGGTCAAGGCGGTTGGCCCTTAGTGTTTACGAGGCCGAACTATTCCGGCTCCAGGCCGAGCTCGTCGCGCTGCAGGAATGGGTCCGCAGCACGGGCGCCCGCGTGCTGGTGATTTTTGAGGGACGCGACGCCGCCGGCAAGGGCAGCGCGATCAAGCGGGTCACCGAATACCTGAATCCGCGCGTTGCCCGCATCGTGGCGTTGCCGGCCCCGACGGAGCGGCAGCGGGGTGAATGGTATTTCCAGCGCTACGTGGAGCATCTTCCCGCCGCCGGGGAGATCGTCCTGATGGACCGCTCCTGGTACAACCGGGCCGGCGTCGAACATGTGATGGGATTCTGCACGCCCACGGAACACAAACGCTTTATGGCCCAGTGCCCGGTCTTTGAACGCCTGCTGGTCCAGGACGGCATCCTGCTGTTCAAATACTGGTTTTCGATCAGCCACGCGGAACAGGAGCGGCGCTTCAAATCCCGGCTGGATGATCCGATGCGGCAATGGAAACTCTCACCGATGGACCGGGAAGCGATCCTCCGGTGGGAGGACTACTCCCGGGCCAAGGACGACATGTTCATGCAGACGGATACCGCCGAATCGCCCTGGTATGTGGTCGAGGCGGAGGACAAACGCCGGGCCCGGATCAACATGATCGCCCACCTGCTCTCCAGCATCGACTACACCGAAATCCGGAGGGAGCCGGTGACCCTGCCGGAAAGACCGAAGGCCGTCAACTACACGCGCCCGCCGCGGGATCTTTTCCGTTACGTCCCGGACCAGGCAGCGATCCTCCAAAAGCCCGGCGAGGACTAGCCCGCCGGCGGGGAATTATTGGACCGGTCCGGTGCCGGGGCCCGTCCCGGGCAGGTAGGGTACCGGGGAGCTGCGGGCCATCTTCCGGGCCCGTGCCGTCCCGCAGCCCAAGGGCGTGGCCCGGGACCAGCAGCGGCTGCACGACGAGCGCCGCTATGACGTCCCGGCCACCGTCATCGCCTGCGAGTTTCCGTCCTCCATGCTCATCGAAATGGTCGCGGCCGGCCACCCGTATGTCGCGGAGCTCGGCAGCGTCCGGGACGTCGACTACGTGGACCTTCCCACCGGGCACTGGCCGCAGTTCACGAAGCCCGCTGAACTCGGGGCGGCGATCCTGGCCGCCGTCGAGCGGAGACCGTGAGCCAAGGACCCTAGTGCCCGAAGGGGTCCGGGTCCACGCCCGGCATCCAGGTCAGCCCGGGGACCCCCCAGCCGCTCTTTTTGGCCTGTTTCATGGCCTTGCGGGCGTACCGGTCGATCAGCCGGTTGACGTAGAGCTTGCCGTCGAGGTGGTCGTATTCGTGCTGGATCACCCGGGCGAACCACCCCGTAGCCTCAAAATCTACCGGGTTGCCGTCCCCGTCGAAGCCCTGCACCCGGGCCCATTCCGCGCGTTTGAGCGGGTACTGCCCGCCGGGGAAGGACAGGCAGCCTTCCTCTTCCTCGTCCGGATCCGGCAGCGCGCCGGAAATCTTGGAGAGGGTCAGCACCGGGTTGACGACGGCGCCGGACGGCGGGGCGCCGTCGTCGTTGTCGTACTTGTAGATGAAGAGCCGTTTGCCGACCCCGACCTGGGGCGCGGCGAGACCGACGCCGTTGGCGGCGTCGTTGGTCTCGAACATATCGGCGATGAGCGTCCGGAGTTCGTCGTCGAAGACTTCAACCTCAGCGGCTCGCCGGTGCAGTACGGGCTCGCCCCAGATCGTGATGGGCAGAACGGTCATGTCAGCTGGTTCCTCTGGTGCGGTGTTGTCAAAACGGAGCCGGGTCAGTCGGCGATGGTGCGGCCGACGACGTCGCGCATGATTTCGTTCGTGCCGCCGAAGATGGTCAGCAGCCGGGCGGCCAGGAAGGCCTGCGCCACGGGGTATTCCAGGATGTAGCCGTAGCCGCCGTGCAGCTGGAGGCACCGGTCGGTGACGGACTTGGCCCGCTCGGACGCCCACAGCTTCGCGCGGGCGGCGGAGGCGGCGTCGAGTTCCCCGGCGTTGAAGGCCTGAATGGCCCGGTCAACGTATGTTTCGGTGACTTCGACCTCGGTGAGGATGTCGGCCAGTTCAAAGCGGCTGTTCTGGAAGTCGATGATCCGCTCGCCGAAGGCGTTACGGTCCTTCGTGTAGCGGACGGTCGCCTCGTAGACGGCCCGGACGACGGCGGAGCTCGCCACCGCGATCGCGAGCCGGCCCTGGGGGAGCTGCTCGGCGGCGTACTGCAGGCCCTTGCCCTCTTCGCCGACGAGGTCCGCGTGCGGAACCCGTACGTTGTCGAAGAACAGCTCTGCGGTATCCGACGCCTTGAGGCCCATTTTGTCCAGCTGGTTGCCGGCGGTGTAACCCTCGCCCTTGCGGACCATGAACAGGGAGAAGGAGTCCTGCTTCCCCCGGCCGGCGCTGCCGTCGGTGCGGGCCAGGACCAGGGAGGCATCCCCGGAGATGCCGTTGCCAATGAAGGTCTTCTGCCCGGTGATCAGCCAGTCGTCGCCGTCACGGACGGCTTTAGTGCGGATGCCGCGGAGGTCCGAGCCCGCGCCGGGCTCGGTCCAGGCGATCGAGGTGACTGTTTCGCCGGAGACCATGCCGGGCAGCCAGCGGCCCCTGAGGTCGTCGGAGCCGTAGGCCAGCAGGTGGGGGAGCACCATGTCATCGTGGAGGTGGAAGGCCAGGCCCACCGCGAGGTGGTTGCTCTTGGCGAACTCCTCGTCCAGCACGGCGCGGAAGCGGTAGTCGTTCATGCCCATGCCGCCGAACTCTTCCGGCACGGCCAGGCCCAGCAGGCCCTGCTCGCCGGCCGCCGTCCACAGCTCCCGGGACATCATGTGGTCCTTGTCCCATTGGGCGTAGTGGGGGGCAATGGCGCGGGTGTTGAACTCGGCGGCCATCTCACGGAACATCTCGTGGTCTTCTTCAAAAAGCTTGCGCTTCATCGCGATTCCTTCCGTTCACAGTCCGTGGGACGGACGACTGCACAGACAACAAAGGCCGCACCGGATATCCGGTACGGCCTTCGTCTAAGGTCGGACAATTACTGCCGTCCTTCATGAGGGTGAGCGACGGGGGTTGAACCCGCGACCTCCTGGACCACAACCAGGCGCTCTGCCAACTGAGCTACGCCCACCATGTGCCCCGCCAAGCCTTCCGGCGAACCGGCTGGCTGAAAAGGCAACGACAAATAGCTTACCTGTTCTTCGGAGCAGCTTTTGCCACTTTTGGGATTTTTGCCAATTTTTTCCGCAAAACGTGGCGCAGATTACTCCGCCGGGGCCGGTTCCTCCGCCGTTCCCATCACTTTCTTGGCGATCCGCTGCGCCGTGGCGCTGTCCGGCCCCGGTGCGGGCACAAAGACGGCCTCGCGGTAGTAGCGCAGCTCGTCAATGGAATCCTGGATGTCGCCGAGGGCCCGATGTCCGCCGAGCTTGGCGGGGGACTGGAAGTAGGCCCGCGCGTACCAGCGGCGGGAGAGCTCCTTGATGGTGCTCACGTCAATGACCCGGTAGTGCAGGTGTTCCACCAGCTCCGGCATGTCGCGGACCAAGAAGACACGGTCGGTTCCCACCGAGTTGCCGCCCAGCGGAGCCTTTTTCGGATCGGGCACCCACTTCTTGATGTAGTCCAGGACGATGGCCTGGGCCTCGGCCATGGTTTTGCCGTGCGGGAGTTCCGCCAGGAGCCCGGAACGGGTGTGCATGTCGCGGACGAAGTCGTTCATCTGCGCCAGCGCGGCGTCATCGGGCTTGATGACGACGTCGACGCCGTCACCGAGGATATTAAGCTCCGAGTCCGTCACCAGCGCGGCCACCTCGATGAGGGCGTCGTTCGTGGTGTCCAGGCCGGTCATTTCGCAGTCGATCCAGACGATGCGTTCATTAGATATAGGCACGCGCCAAGCCTACCGTTTCGCCGCCGCCGGGCGGTCCGGTGCTAGGATTTCGGGTACGCGGGCGTCGAAATTTTTCGTCATCGCGGCGCGCCCCCCGGCCGGTTCAAACGGCCGGCTGAGGGCGGAAATGTGCCCCACAACAGATTGGACGATCCTGAGATGACGGCGCCTGTGCCTGCGGCGGGGAAAACGGCTGCCGGCACGTCCCCGGCGCCAGCTGTTGCTGAAGTGGACAATGCCCGTTCACCGCTTCTGGCAGGATTCATCGGCTCTCTCTTTATGGCGATCGGTTCGCTCGGCGTGGGCTGGCTCGCACCGGCCTCCGAGCTCCGCCGCGTGCCGCTGTTCATCTGGATGCGCACCGAGGCAGTCGGCGTCGGGCTGTGCATTGTGCTGCTCGCCGTCGGCGGGATGCTCCTCGTCCGCGCCTGGCTCCGGCTCGGCCAGCGTGTGAGGGTCTGGGGGGCGGAGGCCCGCAAGGCCACGCTGCAGGCGGTTGTCCTGTGGGGGCTGCCCCTCATGTTCTCCGTTCCGCTGTTCAGCCGCGACGTCTACGCCTACATCGGGCAGGGCCGCCTGATGGTGGAGGGCTTCAACCCGTACGAGAACGGCATCTCCGCGCTGTCGAACTATTTCCAGCTCGGCGCCGACAAAATGTGGACCGAGGCGCCGGTACCGTACGGCCAGTTCTTCCTCTGGATCGAGCAGTTCGTCGTCTGGTCCACCAACGTGCATCCCGAGGGCAGCATTATGCTGTTCCGCCTCGCTGCGCTGGTGGGGATCGTCCTGTGCATCATCTACGTCCCGAAACTCGCCGAACTGCACGGCGTCAACCCGCACCGCGCCCTCTGGCTCACCGCCGCCAACCCGCTCTTCCTCACCAACTTCATCGCAAGCGTCCACAACGACGCCCTGATGATCGGCCTGGCCCTGGCCGGGCTGTACTACTGCGCCACCCGGCGTGTCATCCTCGGCCTGGTCCTCGTGACCCTGTCCATCTCGGTCAAGCCCATCACGATCGTCTTCCTGCCCTTCATCGGCCTGCTCTGGGCGGGTAAGAACGCCAGCTGGCCGCGGAAGTTCGTTTTCTGGGGGCTCACCGCCGGCATCAGCCTGGCACTGTTGTACGCCATGAGCCTGGTCAACGGCTTCGGCTTCGGCTGGATCAACGGACTTTCCGCCCCCGGCAGCATCTGGATCTGGTACGCCCCCGTCGGTCTGCTGGGCCTCGTGGTTGCCTCCATCTTCAACGCTTTCGGACTGGACGGGTGGGGGCTGGCCAAATGGGTGTACGACGCCGGCAAGCTGCTGGCGCTCGGCATCATCGCCTGGCAGATCTTCCGCGGTGACTATGACCGCCTGATCCGGCGTCTCACCCTGGCGTTCGCCGCCGTCGTCGTCCTCGCCCCGATGATCCAGTCCTGGTACGTCGTCTGGCTCATCCCGCTCTTCGCCGTCACCGGCATCCGTGACGACTGGCAGGTCAAGGCCCTGTACTTCATCGTGTCGTTCTTTATGGTGTACGCGATCTCGGACCAGCTGGAAGTCTTCCCCTACCTGCAGACCGCGGATCTCGGCCTGGCGCTGGCCCTGGCACGCAACGCGGCCGCGATCATTGCCCTGCTCTTCGCCCTGTACCTGATCTTCCTGGACCCCAAGACCAAGCTGCTCTTCAGCAAGTCGGAGGAACCGGTCACCACCCGCCCGGTCATCTAAGCTTACGCAGCGCCTCCCGGCGGGACAGCGGGCTGAGTGCATCGCCGTGCCGTGCCGCGAAGTCCCGGACCCAGTCCGGATCCGTGGCGGCGTAGTCACGCAGGGCCCAGCCAATTGACTTCCGGATGAAAAACTCGGGGTCGGCCAGGTTGGGTTCGATGACCGCGGCGAGCAGCGCAGGGTCTGTCGCGGATTTGGCACCCAGTTGCGCCGTGATGGCGGCCCGCCGGATCCAGAAGTCCGCGTCCGTGCTCCAGCCGAGCAGTACGCGGGTCATGGCCTCCCGGTGTGTCTGCAGCAGTTCGCACAGCCGGTGCGAGACTCCGTCCACCAGATCCCACCAGGCGCCGCTGCGGATGATCTCCTCGTAGAGCGGGAGCATGCTCAACTCGCCCGCGGCCAGCCTCAGACCCGTCAGATCGATGGCCGCGTAGCGTTCCTCCCGCCAGCTTGCACCCCGCCACAGCGCCAGGACGTCGGACTGCAAATCTTCGAGGGAACCGGGAGGCAGCTCCCTGGCGGCGGCCTTAACGATCCGCCGGACCTCCGGAACCCGGACCCCCAGGGAGGGCATGTCGGATTTCATATAGGCCTGCGCCCCCGCGGCCCGGGCGGGATCGGCTGCCGCGCGCAGCCGTGATCGGATCGCGGACATCAGCTCAGGGTTGGCCATGGGGCAACTTTAGCCACGCCACGGCTGGCCCTAGAGTTGAGGGCATGTCGATGATCAAGACCCCAGCCGAGATTGCCCTGATGCGCGAAGCCGGCCGGGTGGTGGCCACCACGCTGGAACGCGTCCGGGAGGCGGCCGCCGTCGGAGTGTCCCTGAAGGAACTGGACGAGGTGGCCGCGGCGACGATTGCGGCCGCCGGAGCGACGCCGGCCTTCCTGAACTACAAGCCGCGCTGGGCGTCGGTGCCGTTTCCCGGGGTCATCTGCACGTCCGTGAACGACGCCGTGGTGCACGGCATCCCCAATGGCTACCGGCTCCAGGACGGCGACCTGCTCAGCGTGGACTGCGGCGCGTTCCTTGAAGGCTGGTGCGGGGACGCGGCCGTCAGCTTCATCGTGGGCACGGCCGACCCGGTGGACCAGGCCCTGATCGACGCCACTGACGCTGCCCTCGCCCGCGGCATCGAGGCTGCCCGGCTCGGCAACAAGATGGGGGACCTCGGCTACGCGATCGGCGGGGNCCGCCGCGCCGGCTACGGGCTGCTGGCAGACCACGGCGGCCACGGGATCGGCAAGACCATGCACGCCGAGCCGCACGTACCCAACGACGGCCGGCCCGGCCGCGGCATCAAGCTGACCGAGGGCCTGGTCATCGCGATTGAGCCGATGCTGATTCTGGGCGGCAAGGACGATTACTTCCACGACGACGACGAATGGACCCTGCGCTCGGCCAACGGCCGCCGCGCCGCCCACAGCGAGCACACCGTGGCCATCACGAAGGACGGACCGGTCATCCTGACCCTGCCTTAGGGCCGGCGGCGCCGGACGGGGCGGCCAGGCGGACGACGGCGCGTCCCGGCACCGCGTCGCTGACCACTTCGAAGCCGGCCGCCAGAAAAAGGCCCAGGGTGCCGTGATAGAGGTCTGCCGGTCCGGCCTTGGGCCGCTGCGCCGGATCGACCGGATACCCTTCCACCACCGTCGCGCCGTGGCCGAACGCGTGCCCGACGGCGGCTGCAAGCAGCTCCCGAGCCACGCCGGTCCTGCGGTGGCCGGGGGAGACAACAAAGCAACTCACGGACCACACCCGGTCCCCGCCGGGTTCCCGCACCACCTCAGGGTCCGCCGCCGTCAAAACCTTCGAGCGGAGGATCCGGGGATAGCACCCGCGGGGCTCGACGGCGCACCAGCCCACCGGGTCACCGCCACGGAACGCCAGCACCCCCGGAGCGGGCCCGCCGCCGTCGAACTTGGCCCGCAACTGGTCCTTCCGCTGCTCCGGGGTCGACGCGGACCACTCGGGTCCGGTCAGGGCGAAGAACCGGCACCAGCAGCGCGAGGGCTCGCCGCGGACGCCGAAGAGGCGTTCGACGTCCGGCCAGTCCGCCGCGGCGGTGGTCAGCGCTGCCTGCCCGTGGGGTTCTGCTAAGCCCATGGAACTGTCCTTCGCCGGCGTCAGCGCGCGCGCGTCCCCGGGCTGGCCTGTCGGCTGACGCGCTGGCGGTGCGCGGCAAGGCGCAGCTGAATGATCCGGGCGGCCCCGGCGATGGCGACCAGCACGCCGCCGCCGACCGCCGCGATGAAGAGCGCGATGCCGAGGGGGACGGCCCCGGCCAGGCCAAAGAACTTAACCTGCACGTATTCCTGGTTCTGCAGGATGAAAGCGATGAGCAGGATCAGCACCACCAGCGCGCAGGCAACCGCGGCCCAGACCATGCCCGCACGGGTGACGTGGCGCGGTTCCGGGGCAGGAGCCGACGTTTCGGGCGTTTCGGCGCGGGGAGTTTCCGCGCCCGGCGCCGGGGTTGCGGCGGCGGGCGGACCGGTCACAAGATCGGTGCCGCTTGCCGGTCCCTCTGCGGGGTACCCCGCCTCGGCAGAGCCGGACGGGGCGTCAGCAGGCACCGGGTACCGGGCGGTCACGTCCTCGTTGGGATCGTGGGGATCAAATCCCTGGGGTGTCTGGGTCATGGCGGCCGTACCTTTCGGTTGCGGGCAGGGCCCACAGGTTTTTCCTGCTGTCCTGCCTGTCCCTTCAATCCTAAGCGTGCTGATTGCCGGCGGAGGGTAGATGCGGCAAGGACGCGCGGCAACAACCGGCGGGCCGGCTGCGGCCCTGTTCCGCGCGCGGTTCCGGGAAGGCGCGGGTTGTTGGCACCGGGCGGACGACGGTATAGCGTCACAGCCAAGGGATGCCTGGTGGAGGAGGCTCGGCCGTGAGCATTGTCGACAACGCGGTATACGTGGATGGTCACCGGACGGCAGACCCGGAGAGCCTCGACGAGACGTACTTCATCCTGCGGCAGCGCCAAGGCATGGCCTGGATCGGGCTTTACCGGCCCGATGCGGACGAGCTGCGGTCCGTGGCCGAAGAATTCGATCTGAACCACCTGGCCGTTGACGACGCGCTCGCCGGCCATCAGCGGGCCAAGCTGGAGCACTACGGCGAGACGCTCTTCCTGGTGCTGCGCCCGGCCCGGTATCTGGACGAACTGGAGCAAGTGGAGTTCGGCGAGATCCATGTCTTTGCCGGCGAGGATTTTGTGGTCACCGTCCGCCGCGCCGAATCGCCGGATCTCGCACGGGTGCGCCGGCGGATGGAATCCCAGCCAGAGTTCCTGGCCCTCGGTCCGGACGCCGTCCTCTACGCGATCCTGGACCAGGTCGTGGACGAGTACGAGCCAGTGGCTGCCGGCCTGGAAAACGACGTCGATGAAATCGAGGACGATCTCTTCGCCGCTGACCCGGGCGTGTCCCGCCGGATCTACGAACTCTCCCGCCAGGTCATTATGTTCCAGCGGGCGACGGCGCCCCTGATCATGATCCTGCAGTCGCTGATGGTCGAAGCGCCGGACCACCAGCCCCGTCCCGAGTTGCAGGACCACTACCGGGACGTCCTGGACCATGTGCTGCGGCTCAGTGAGCGCGTCGCGGCCTTCCGCGCGCTGTTGCAGAATGCGCTCGCGGTCAATGCGGCGCTCGTGGCCCAGCGGCAGAACGATGAAATGCGTCTGTTGACGGAGTCGAGCTACGCCCAGAACGAGCAGGTCAAACGGATCTCCTCCTGGGCGGCCATCCTGTTCGCCCCGACGCTGATCGGCACCATCTACGGCATGAATTTCCGCACCATGCCCGAACTGGACTGGGTCTTCGGCTACCCGATGGCCCTGGGCCTGATGATCGGCATGGGCCTGGTGCTGTATTGGACGTTCAAGCGCAACAAATGGATTTAGCGGTCACTTCGCGCCGCCGCATTCGCCGGCCGAAATTCGGCTCTGACCTGCGGAAAGTTCCGGCAGGCCAGAGCCGCACTCTGGTGCCCCAGGAGGGAATCGAACCCCCGACCGGCGGATTAGAAGGCCGCTGCTCTATCCCCTGAGCTACTGGGGCACGTCGGCGTACCTGCCCGGCTGCTGCCGGGGGACGCCTCCAAGAGTTTACCGTGCCCCGCACGACTCCGCTGTCAGGAACACCCGCGGTGTCCGCGCCCGCGGGTTCCCGGACACCGGCTCCTCGGTGCTCGGACGCGGGCCTGGCTCATTTGCCACGAATGGCCGCTTTGGGGCCGGGCATTCCGGCCGTTTGTGGCAAACGGGCGGGCGTGTGTGCTGGTTGGGGTTGCCTGCACGCCGAGTTGCCACGAATGGCCGCTTTGGGGCCGGGCATTCCGGCCGTTTGTGGCAAACGGGCGGGCGTGGGTGCTGGTTGGGGTTGCTTGCACGCCGAGTTGCCACGAATGGCCGCTTTGGGGCCGGGCATTCCGGCCGTTTGTGGCAAACGGGCGGGCGTGTGTGCTGGTTGGGGTTGCTTGCACGCCGAGTTGCCACGAATGGCCGCTTTGGGGCCGGGCATTCCGGCCGTTTGTGGCAAACGGGCGGGCGTGGGTGCCAATTGCCGGCACGCCAATGCCGAATTCCGAGGAGGAGTGCAACACCTCCCGCGGCTGCCTGGACCGGGTTTTCCACATGGCGCACTTCGGCCCTCGCGGCGGGCTCTCACCGGCGCGAAGCTGGAGGAGCCTGCTAGGGCACACATTTCGAGACAGGACATGAGCATGAGTGACAACATCACGGTCCGTGGCTTCGTCGCCACGGAGCCCAAGAGTTCGACGACGCCGGGCGGCGTGGCGACGGCGAACTTCAGGCTGGGTTGCACCGAACGGCGCTACGACCGCGCGACGAACACCTGGATTGACGGGAACATTAACTGGTTCACGGTCCAGGGCTACCGGCAGCTGGCAGGAAACATCGGCTGCAGTATCAAGAAGGGCCAGCGGGTCATCGTCGTGGGACGGCTCAAGATGAGGAGCTGGGAGAATGACGGGCGGATCTACCACGTGGCCGAAATCGACGCCGAGTCCGTCGGCCATGACCTCATGTGGGGATCCGCCAACTACATCCGCACTGCTGGCAACGGTCCCCAAACTGTTGCAGCCCCCGCCGGTTCGTCGACGGCAGACCCCGATGGCCGCCGCGAGGGGAACATGGAGGACGACCAGAACCACCCGGACCACGAGGGGAGCGACGGCGATGACGGACCGGCCACCCACTCTGTCTTCGTCGACGACGCCACCGGCGAAGTGGCGGAGCTCGATGAGGAGACGGGCGAACTGAAAGGGGCCGCCGCCTGAACGGCACCGGGCGTGCCCGTCTCTGTGCTGAGGTCATACCGCCGGCACTGCTCAGCCGCGGTGCGGCGCCCGTCCTTGCCAGGTTCAGCGCTAGGGTGCTGGTCCTGGTAGCGGCGGTCGGGTGCTCGGGGCGGTCGATGGGTGGCGGCGCCGGCTCCACCTCGCCCGTTGTCCCAGCCGGCACCTCAGCCGGACCCCTGCGGGGCTGGACTCAGCCGCAGCCGGGCAGTACATCAGGACCGCAGGAATGTGAGTTATCCCGGCCGAACCACTAGATTTGTAGGCATGGCGGAATTTATCTACACAATGACCAACGCCCGCAAAGCTGTTGGCGAAAAACTCATCCTCGATGACGTAAGCATGTCCTTCTTCCCGGGGGCCAAGATCGGCGTTGTCGGCCCGAATGGTGCCGGTAAGTCCACCATTCTGAAGATCATGGCCGGGCTGGACACACCCTCCAACGGTGAGGCCCGGCTCAGCCCCGGTTACACGGTCGGCATCCTGCTGCAGGAGCCGCCGCTGAACGAGGACAAGACCGTCCTGGGCAATGTCCAGGAAGGTGTCGGCGAGATCTACGGCAAGATCCAGCGCTTCAACGACATCTCCGAGGAGATGGCGAACCCCGACGCTGACTACGATGCCCTCCTTGAGGAAATGGGTCAGCTGCAGGAAGCGATCGACGCCGCCGATGCCTGGGATCTCGATTCCCAGCTGGAGCAGGCCATGGACGCCCTCCGCTGCCCGCCGCCGGAAGCCGACGTTACCCTGCTCTCCGGTGGTGAGCGCCGCCGCGTCGCCCTCTGCAAGCTCCTGCTCCAGAAGCCGGACCTGCTGCTCCTCGACGAGCCCACCAACCACCTCGACGCCGAGAGCGTGCTCTGGCTCGAACAGCACCTCTCCAACTACCCGGGCGCCGTCCTCGCTGTCACCCACGACCGGTACTTCCTCGACCACGTGGCCGAGTGGATCGCCGAAGTGGACCGCGGCCACCTTTACCCGTACGAGGGCAACTACTCGACGTACCTCGAGAAGAAGCGCGCCCGCCTCGAAGTCCAGGGCAAGAAGGACGCCAAGCAGGCCAAGCGCCTCACCGAGGAACTTGAGTGGGTCCGCTCCAACGCCAAGGGACGCCAGACCAAGTCCAAGGCCCGTCTGGCGCGCTACGAGGAAATGGCCGCCGAGGCCGACCGCACCCGCAAACTCGACTTCGAAGAGATCCAGATTCCGCCGGGACCGCGCCTGGGCGGCCTCGTCCTGGAAGCGAAGAACCTGCAGAAGGGCTTCGAGGACCGCACCCTGATCGACGGACTCTCCTTCACCCTGCCCCGCAACGGCATCGTCGGTGTCATCGGCCCCAACGGCGTCGGCAAGACCACCCTGTTCAAGACCATCGTCGGGCTCGAACCCCTCGACGGCGGCGAGCTGAAGATCGGTGACTCCGTCAAGATCTCCTACGCGGACCAGAGCCGCGGCGGCATCGACCCGAACAAGACCCTGTGGGAGGTCGTCTCCGACGGCCTCGACTACATCCAGGTCGGCCAGGTCGAAATGCCGTCCCGCGCCTACGTCGCCGCCTTCGGCTTCAAGGGCCCGGACCAGCAGAAGAAGGCCGGAGTGCTCTCCGGCGGTGAGCGCAACCGCCTGAACCTGGCACTGACCCTCAAACAGGGCGGAAACCTGCTGCTCCTCGATGAGCCCACCAACGACCTCGACGTCGAGACCCTCAGCAGCCTCGAAAACGCCCTGCTCGAATTCCCGGGCTGCGCCGTTGTGGTCTCGCACGACCGCTGGTTCCTGGACCGTGTGGCCACCCACATCCTCGCCTATGAAGGCGACGAGGAGAACCCCTCCAAGTGGTACTGGTTCGAGGGCAACTTCGAATCCTACGAGGAGAACAAAGTCGAACGCCTGGGCCCGGATGCAGCCAAGCCGCACCGCGTGACCCACCGCCGCCTCACCCGCGACTAGGTTCCCGGCTTAGGCCGCGAGGAATAAGCACGGAACAGGAAGGCCGGCTCCCCACTGGGGAGCCGGCCTTTTCGCTTGGCAGCGGCAGCGGCAGCGGCAACGGCAAGCGGCAAACGGCAAGCGGCAAGCGGCAACAGGGCAACCGCGCCCGAACCTGCGGGGATCAGCCGCGTTCGGCCTTGCGCATCTGGTGCTCCAGGACCTTGGTCTGGACTACGCCCTTGACCTTGCTCTTGAGGTCCGTGGGAACCCGGATCATGCCTTCCTGCGCCACAGTGGCCACATGCTGGCCGTCGCGGCTGAAGATCTTGCCGGTGGCCAGGCCGCGGGCGCCCTGGGCGCTGGGGGACTCCTGGACGTAGAGCATCCACTCGTCCACCCGGACCGGCCGGTGCCACCACATGGCGTGGTCCAGGCTGGCCACGGACATGCCCGGGGTAATCCAGCTCATCCCGTGCTTGCGCAGGATGGATTCCAGCAGGGTGTAGTCGCTGGCGTAGGCCAGGGCGGCGCGGTGCAGTTCCGGATCATTGGGCATCGGTCCGAACGTCTTCATCCAGACGGCGTTGCGCGGTTCCTTTTCGCCCTTGGCCGAGACGTACAGCGCCGGATCAACGTGCCGGATGTCGAACGGCCGCTCATAGGCCCAGTGGCGTGCCACCGGATGGTCGAACTTGCCCAGCAGGTCCGCTGTGCTGGGCAGTGACTCCGGCCCCGGGATGCCGGCCGGCATCTCGGACTGGTGCTCGATTCCCTCGTCCTCATCCTGGAAGGAGGCGATCATGGACAGGATGGGCATGCCCTCCTGGTACGCATGGACACGCCGGGCGGAAAACGAGCGGCCGTCCCTCAACCGCTGGACACCAAACGTGATCGGCTTGTTGGCATCCCCCGGACGCAGGAAGTATCCGTGCATGGAGTGCACGCCGCGCCCCTCGGGAACCGTCCGGCTGCCGGCGATCAGGGACTGCGCCAGCACCTGGCCGCCAAACACGCGGTGCCGGGGCTGCTGCTGCGAGGGGCCCATAAAGATGTCCTCGTCCGTCCGGGCACCCTCCAGTTCACCGAGGTTCAGCAGTTGGAGGAGCGAGGAGGTGGGGTCCTGTGTCGGCGGACCCTGCAATCCGGCTTCGGCTTCAGTCATGGTTCGACTCTAGACGTCCCTCCGGCACCGCCCCAAAGAGGCACAGCCGGTAGAGTCGAGATTGTGTCAGACGTCCTAACCCAGCCCCTGCAGTTCACCGATCCCCGCGACCTCGCAGATCTGCGTACCTTCGCCACCCGCGCCAAGTCGATCGACGACGGCGCGATCCGCCTTCAGGCGTCCGGCCAGGTGCTCGCGGCCTACGTGTGTGTGCTGCGGCCGCGGCTGCTGGGGGAGTCGACGCCCACGATCCTAGGGCTGCGGACAATGGCCCTGGCGCAGCCGGCGGACACGGACGTCACGGTCCCGATCTCTGCGGTGCTGGACCGGCTGGAACGCGCGGGGGAGGACGCAGTTGAGCTGCCGCTGCCGCCGGTGACCGTCACCGAATCATGGGCCGGTGTCGGTGCACCCCGGACCGGGTGGGAGGCCGTGGCCACGCTGCCGGATTCCGCCCTCCGCCGGTCCGCCGAGGCCGGTATCACGGAGATCGCCGCCATCATTCCGGATAAACCCGGCGCCTTGATCGTCAACAACGCCCGCGCCACGGTTTGGGGCAGGGACCTGCCGGGTGCCGGCGGACTCCCGCTGGGCGCCGCCTTCGCCGCCCTCACCCTGGGCTTCCTGGCCGACGGTGAACAGCAGCTCTACCGTGCCGGACGCTGGTTCCGGCTCAGCGGGGCCCGGGGGCACGTCCTGGCCCGCACCGGTTCGGGCCTCCAGGGTTCCGCCCAGGAGTGATGCGCTCCTTGGGCGGACGCGCCGGGGACGCTTGCAGCCCGGATACCCGACCGGGTATTATTGAGACAGAAAGACCCCGGAGGCATTCCCCCAAGTGCCTCCGGGGTCTTTCCACGTGTTTCACCAGGCTCCGGAAACAAGGAAACCAAGCAACCGGAAACGCCCCTTCTTGACGGGACTGCCATACTGGGCGCATGAGCGGAATGTCGGTGCTGGATCCCCCGGTTGAGCGACACCTTGGCTTCAACGATGCACTGCATCCGGACCGCTTGTGGATCCGCGCCCTCCGCATCGCGGTCGGCATCGTCGTCCTGGCCGCACTCGTCCGGAAGACGTACGATGGGACATTCCCGGGCAATGACGTGGACATCGCCCAGCTCTATTCGGAATTCACGGTCCAGTCGAACCTTGCGCTCGGACTTGTGCTCGTCGCATCCGCCGCCCTGCCGCGGACCCGGCTGCCGGACTGGTGGGACCGCTTGTTCGGTGCGCTGGCTTTGTACCTGGTGATGACGGGCCTCATCTACGTCGTGCTCGTGGCCCCGCCGGGTGAGCCGTGGTGGAGCCTGGACATGTACTGGCCCCAGCTTGTGCACCACCGCGTGGCTCCGCTGTTCGCCGCGCTCGACTGGCTCCTGGTCACGAGAACCGTGCGCGGCACCTGGCGGCGGCCGCTCGTGTGGCTCGGCTACCCTGCCGCCTTCCTCGTCTTCTCCTGGCTGCGCGGAGCCATCGACGGCTGGTACGTCTACGACTTCCTCGATCCGACGCTCGACGGCGGC
>NZ_AUPJ01000493.1:0-5512 GCF_000427315.1 Arthrobacter sp. TB 26 | reverse complement strand
GGCCGCGCTGACGACGACGGCCCAGGTGCTCGTCGCTTTCCTCTTCGTGGCGGTCCTCCTGCATGTCGCCGGCAATGCGCGCGCCGCGCTCGCAGTGCGGCACGAGCGGCGCTGATCTCCGGCCCGCGCCGCACCGGCGCACGCAGCAACTTCGCGGGTGCGCCCCTTAGGCTCCGGACGGGCTGTTCACCATGGAGAGGGCCGCCCGCTCCATGTAGTCCCACAGCGTCCCTTCGTGCAGCGGCGGGAGCTCCAGGGAATCCACCGCGGTGCGCATGTGGTGCAGCCACCGCTCCTTCGCTTCCGGTGTGACACGGAAAGGCTGGTGCCGCATCCGCAGCCGGGGGTGCCCGCGCTCCTCGCCGTACGTCGTCGGGCCGCCCCAATACTGCTCGAGGAACATCAGGAAGCGACGCTTGGCGGGGCCCAGATCCTCCTCCGGATACATCGGCCGCAGCAGCGGATCCGTGGCCACGCCGTCGTAGAACACGTCGATGAGCTTCACGAACGTCTCGTGGCCGCCCACGGCGTCGTAGAAGTTGTCCGTGTAACCGGGCTGGGTGAACGGATCGTTCTGCAGCAGCTGCTTGGGCTGGCGGGGCTCGCCGGCGAGGGGGATCGTCATGGCTCTATTCTCCGGCCTTCTGCTGGGGTGCGTCGTCGGCGTCGTCCGAAGCCGGTGTTTCAGGCGGAATGTAGGTTCCCTGGGAGCGGTTGCCCACCCGCAGGATTTCGCCGTTGCGCAGGTACCAGATGGTGCCGTCCTCGGCCCGGACCCGGGTAATCCGGAGGTTCATCTGCTCCACCGTACCCACCACCTCGGAGGTCTCGATGATGTCGCCGATGCCGTACTGGTCCTCGATGGTGATGAAGATGCCGGCCAGGAAGTCCCGGATCAGCTGCTGGGCGCCGAAGCCGATGGCGATACCCAGGATTCCGACGCTGGTCAGGATCGGCGCCACGTCCACGTTCAGGTTCTTGAGCACATACACGCTGGTGAGGACGGCCACCAGGACGCCGACCACGCTGCTGAGCAGTGCGCCGATGGTGTTGGCCCGCTGGACCCGGCGTTCGTGGTCCAGGGCGCGGAAGGCGGGGGCCACCCAGCGGAAGTGCGGCTTCTTGAAGAATGTGCTGCCCGCGGCGACGCGTTTGGTGATGCCGGCGATCACGAAGGACGCCACCAGCCAGACGGCGATGCCGACCCCCAGACTGATGAGGACACCCGGCAGATTGATGGCCGAGATGTCGGGAGGGGTGATGGGTTCGGTCGTGGTGAGGCTGATCATCGGCGGGGGAGTACTCCTTGTTGCTGCGCTCTGGTCTACTTCAACATTAGCGCCGCAGCGTGGCCGGATGCGCATCCTGGGCGTCCTAAGCCGGGGCCCAGGGCCGGCCGATGGTCAGCCCGGCTGGCCCCCGACTTCCACGCTGGGTTCGTGCAGCACCGGGAAGTTGACGCTCCGGGCGATGAAGCAGACCCTGTTCGCCCCGGCGTGCAGTTCGTCCATGAGCTCCTCCGCCGCCGGTGCAGCCAGGGTCACCCGCGGCTTGAGAGTGACCGATTCAAACTGCCCGCTGCCGTCCCGGTTGGTCCGCATCAGCCCCTCGGCCCGGTCCTCGTATGCCGTGACCACCACACCGTGCTTCACGGCGACGTGCAGGAAGGACAGCATGTGGCACTGGGACAGGGCTGCCAGCAGCAGCTGTTCCGGGTTGTAGCGGTTCCGGTCGCCGTGGAAGGTCGGGTCCGCGGAGCCCCGCAGGACGGGTAACCCGGGGATCTCGACGTCGTGGTCGCGTGAGTAGCCGCGGTACGACGCCGTCCCGTTGCCCAGGTTCCCGGTCCAGCGGACTGTCAGCGCGTAGCGGTGCTCATCGAGGCTCATGGCTCCAGCCTAGGACACATCCCCGCCCAACTAGCTAGCAGCAGGGGCCGTTTTGAGCGTCCAAAACGGCCTTAGCTGCGAGCCAGTTGGGCAGGATCGGTGGACTGCTTAGCCGACGTCGGCCTGGCGGGCGCGCAACGCGCGNGGGCCACGCCGTCGCGGTTCTCCAGCATCATCCGCCGCAGGGCCGTGCTGTCCGCCGGCAGTGAGGCAAGGAAGCCGTCGGTCCGGTCCACGGTCGCCTGCGTGGTCAGCTGCGCCGGGTAGAGCCCGACGACGATCTGCTGGGCCAGCGCGTGCGTGCGGTCCTTGACGATCCCCGGGACGGCGTCGAAGTACTTCCCGGCATACGGCTCCAGCAGGGACGTGTCGAGCACCCGGGTGAAGCCGCTGACGGCCGAGCCCTGGAGCGCGTTGGACAGCTCGCCCTTGACCACAATCGATTCCCAGGCCGCGGCCTTGGCCTCGGGGGTGGGGATGGCGGCCTGGGCGAGGGCCGCCGCGTTCTGCCCGGTGGCGGTGTTGTCGTGCGCCAGTTCGGCGTCGATCTTGTCTTGTCCGGCGCGGCCGCCGACAACGAGGGAAGTGATCAGTTCCCAGCGCAGGTCCTGGTCCACGGTGAGGCCCTCCAGCGTCAGGCTGCCGTCCAGCAGCCCGGACACGGTGTCCAGCTGACCGGCGCTGCGGGCCAGCAGGGCATAGGACTTGACGAACTGCAGCTGCGCGTCGGAGCCGGCCGGGACGCCCGAGGCGAGCTCCCAGAGCCGGTCGGCGGCGGCGATAGCGGTGGCTTCCTTGTGTTCCGCGGCCACGTAGAAGTTCAGGGTGGTGGCCAGCTGGCGCAGCTGGACGAGGATCACGGAGGAATCGGATTCCTCGGCGATGTTGGCGAGGATCAGTTCCACGTAGCCGCGCGCGGGGGTTTCGCCGTCGCGGGCGGCGTCCCAGGCTGAGCCCCAGACGAGGGTGCGGGGAAGGCTCTGGCTGAAGTCCTTGAGGTGTGCCGTGGCGGTGGCGAGGGACACCGGGTCGAGGCGGACCTTGGCGTAGGCGAGGTCGTCGTCGTTGAGCAGGATCAGGTCCGGCCGGGTGAGCCCGGCCAGCGCGGGCACCTCGGTGCGGCCGCCGTCGACGTCGAGCTCCTCGCGGCGGACGCGTTCCAGCTTCCCGTCGCCGTTGAGGTTATAGAAACCCACGGCGAGCCGGTGCGGGCGGAGGGTGGGCTGTCCCTCGGTGGCGGACTGCAGGATCGCGAAGGAGGAGATCGTCCCGTCTGCGCCCACGGACAGCTCGGGCTTGAGCGTGTTGACACCGGCGGTCTCCAGCCAGAGCCGGCCCCACTGGTCCAGGTCGCGGCCGCTGGCCTTTTCGAGTTCGGCCATCAGGTCGCTGAGCTCGGTGTTCTGCCATGCATGCTTGCGGAAGTACTCGCGGACACCGGCCATGAACTCCTCCGGTCCCACCCAGGCGACGAGCTGGCGGAGCACCGAGGCGCCCTTGGCGTAGGTGATGCCGTCGAAGTTCACCTCGACGTCCTCGAGGTTGTTGATCTCGGCGAAGATCGGGTGGGTCGTGGGGAGCTGGTCCTGGCGGTAGGCCCAGGACTTCTCCACCGAGGCGAAAGTGGTCCAGGCGTGGTCGAACCTGGTGTTTTCCACGGCGGCCAGGTGGGACATGTACTCGGCAAAGGACTCGTTGAGCCACAGGTCGTTCCACCAGCGCATCGTCACGAGGTCACCGAACCACATGTGGGCGAGTTCGTGGAGCACGGTGATGGCGCGGCGCTCCACCTGGGCGTCGGTGACCTTGCTGCGGAAGACGTAGCCTTCCAGGATGGTCACGGCCCCGGCGTTTTCCATGGCGCCGGCGTTGAACTCCGGGACAAAGAGCTGGTCGTACTTTTCGAACGGGTACGGGCAGCCGAACTGTGCCTCGAAGAACTCGAAGCCCTGGCGGGTGAGGTCGAAGATGTTGTCCGCGTCCAGATACTGCATCAGGGACTTGCGGGCGAAGACTCCCAACGGTGTGACCTTCCCGTCGGCGGAGACCACTTCGCTGCGGACGGACTGGTAGGGCCCGGCGATCAGGGCCGTGACGTAGGAGGAGAGCCGCGGCGTGGGGGTGAACTCCCAGACGGAGCGTGCCCCGCCGTCGGTGCCGGGGATGGTCTCGACCGGGACCGGGGTGGGGGAGTTGGAGATGAGATCCCAGTGCGAGGGGGCGATCACCGTGAACGTGAAGGTGGCCTTGAGGTCGGGCTGTTCAAACACGGCGAACATCCGCCGGGAATCCGGTACCTCGAACTGGGTGTAGAGGTAGACCTCGTGGTCCACCGGGTCCACGAAGCGGTGCAGCCCTTCGCCCGTGTTCATGTACGGGGCTTCGGCGACGACCAGCAGCTCGTTGTCCGCCGCCAGATCCGGCAGCTGGATGCGGACGCCGTCGGAGACCTCGGCTGGATCAAGGTCGACACCGTTGAGGGTGACGCTCTGCACGGTGTCGGTGACGGCGTCGATGAACGTCGAGGACCCCGGCCTCGCCGTGAACTTTACGGCCGTGGTGGTGCCGAAGACTTTCTCACCGCGGGTCAGGTCGAGCTCGACC
This sequence comes from Arthrobacter sp. TB 26, assembly GCF_000427315.1. GTDB lineage: Bacteria > Actinomycetota > Actinomycetes > Actinomycetales > Micrococcaceae > Arthrobacter. The sequence continues at coordinate 1,019 of NZ_AUPJ01000493.1, read as the reverse complement.
TCGTAGGAGTCGACGGCGATCAGTTCGGCGCGCTCGCGTGCTTCAGCACGCGTCAGGTTCATTCCGGGCAAAGTTGGGCCTCCAGGGATGCTGTGGGGTTGGGAGAACTCGGTTCTGTGAAATCATTCTTTCACTTCTGCGGCGCTTGGCAAGTTGCCTGGGTCACACCAACATACCGAAGGCCGAATCACCGGGGGTAGCGTTGGGCATATGGGAAAGTTTCGGGATTCCGTCGACGCCAGGGCGCTGCGCTTCGCCGTGGGGTTCCCTCTGGTGCTCGCAGCGGCGTTTGTTCTGTGCGCGTTCCTGATCCGCCCCGACCTGCCCGAACCGCTGGCAGTCCGCTGGGCGGAAGGCGCCGCCGCGGACTTTGCACCGTTCGGGGCTGTGGTCGGAGTCGGGGCGGCCATGATCGTGCTGCTCGGCGGTGCCGTGCTGGTACAGGCGGTGCCGCTGTCCCGTCCGGCCGTGATGCGCCGGATCATGATGGGCGCAGGACTGTTCGTCAGCCTGTTCATCACCACCGTCCTGGCCGCCGTGCTGGTCGGTCAGCTCGGACTCGACAACGCGCGCCAGGCCCAGGTGGACGTCGCGGTGCTCGCCATGGGCAGCGGCGCCGCCCTGGGGCTGGGCGTCGTGATGGGCTTCGTCTTCAAGGCCGACGAACGCTGGTCCGCCGACGACGACAGGGCCATCGCGGAAGCCCTTGCCCGCGAGCTCGATCCCGACCTCGCCCGGGACTCAGTGAGCCTGTGGATCCATGCCCGCAGCTCGGTCTTTGTGATGCTCGGGATCGCCACCCTGCTTCCCGCCGCGCTCCTCACCATCGCCGTCCCCTGGCTGGCTGCCCTCCTCGTGGCCCTGGCCCTGCTGGCCGCCGCGTGCCTGTTCGCCCGCATCCGGGTGGACCGGAGCGGCCTGCGGGTCTTCGCCGCCGGGTTCGTGCGGGTGATGGACGTGCCGGCCGCGGCCATCGAGTCGGCGACGCCGAAGGAGATCAGGGCGGCCGACTACGGCGG
>NZ_AUPJ01000492.1 GCF_000427315.1 Arthrobacter sp. TB 26 | reverse complement strand
GCCGCGGGGCACACTGCTCCGGAGCCGACGCCCGAAGAGGCTGCCCAGCTCAAAGAGCTGTACCGGGATTTTGACCGGGAGAACCTGATCCCGCTCTGGACCGAGATCGCGGACCTGATGCCGATGGTCCCGACGCCCAAGGCGGTGCCCCACGTGTGGCGGTGGAGTGACCTGTACCCGCTGGCCGCCCGCGCCGGGGACCTGGTCCCGGTGGGCCGGGGCGGGGAACGCCGCGCCATCGCCCTGGCCAACCCGGGGCTGGCCGGTACGCCGTACGCCACGCCCACGCTGTGGGCAGCCATCCAGTACCTTGGTGCGCGCGAGACCGCCCCGGAGCACCGCCACTCCCAGAACGCGTTCCGTTTCGTCGTCGAGGGCGAAGGCGTTTGGACGGTGGTGAACGGGGACCCGGTCCGGATGTCGCGCGGGGATTTCCTGCTGACTCCGGGCTGGAACTTCCACGGCCACCACAACGACACCGATGAGCCGATGGCCTGGATCGACGGCCTGGACATCCCGTTTGTGCACTACGCCGACGCCGGGTTCTTCGAGTTCGGCACCGAGCGTGTCACCGACGAGGCCACCCCGGACATCTCCCGCTCCGAGCGGCTCTGGGCGCACCCGGGCCTGCGCCCGCTCTCGGGCCTGGATGACACCACAAGCTCCCCCATCGCGGCCTACCGCTGGGAATACACCGACCGCGCCCTGCGCGAGCAGCTGCTGCTTGAGGACGAGGGCCACCCGGCCACCGTGTCCCAGGGCCACGCCGCGGTCCGCTTCACCAACCCCACCACCGGCGGCGACGTGATGCCGACCATCCGGGCCGAATTCCACCGCCTCCGCGCCGGCGCCTCGACCGAGACCCTCCACGAGGTCGGCTCCAGCGTCTGGCAGGTCTTCGAGGGCCGCGGCTCCGTGGTCCTGGGCGGCGAAACCAGGAACCTGGAGAAGGGCGACCTGTTCGTCGTCCCGTCCTGGGCAGCCTGGTCACTGCAGGCCGAGAGCGAGTTTGACCTCTTCCGCTTCAGCGACGCCCCCATTTTCGAACGGCTGAACTTCAACCGCACCTACATCGAAGGACGCAACAACAAATGAGACTCCTCACCCTCCGCCTCCCCGTTGAGGGAAAAACAGTCACCAGGGCTGTCCGCCAGGACGGGACCACCCTGACCGAGATCGACGGCTTCGCCGACGTCGGAGAGCTGCTGCGCTCCGCGGACTGGGAAGCCACCGCGAAGGCCGCGGCCGGCGCCACGCACCCGCTTGAGGGCGCGGACCTGGCCGCCGTCGTCCCCTCCCCGGGCAAGATCATCTGCGTGGGCCACAACTACCGCAACCACATCAAGGAAATGGGCCGGGAAGTCCCCGAGTTCCCCACCCTGTTCGCCAAGTACCAGGAATCCCTGATCGGCCCGAACGATGACCTGGCCCTGCCGCAGGAATCGTCCACTGTCGACTGGGAATCCGAACTCGCCGTCGTGATCGGCAAGAAGGGCCGCCGGATTTCCGAAGCCGACGCCGCGGACCACATCGCCGGCTACGCCGTGCTCAACGACGTGTCCATGCGCGACTACCAGTTCCGCACCATCCAGTGGCTGCAGGGCAAGACCTGGGAGAAGTCCACCCCGTTCGGCCCCGCCCTGGTGACCAGGGACGAGTTCAGCGGCGGCCTCATGACCACCGCGGTCGACGGCGAGATCCAGCAGCAGACCCCCACCAACGACGTCGTCTTCACCCCGGAGTTCCTGGTCTCCTACATCTCCACCATCATCACGCTGAACCCCGGCGACGTCATCGCCACCGGCACCCCGGGAGGCGTGGGCCACGCGCAGGATCCGAAGCGCTACCTGCAGGAGGGCCAGATCCTGGTCACCACCATCGAGGGCCTCGGAGAACTGAAGAACCGCGTGGTCAAGGAAGCCTGATGGTTGCCCGCCACGACCAGACGACGGACCCGGAGCTGCTGGCGGCCCTGCTGCAGGCGCGCCGGGGCACGGCGTTTTTCGCCCGCAAGCTCAACGAGCTCAGTGACGCGGAGCTCGACGGCGATACGCTGCTGCCGGGCTGGACCCGCCGCCACATCACGGCGCACATCGGCTACAACGCCCGGGCGATTGCCCGGCTCATCGAGTGGGCGGCCACCGGGGTGGAAACCCCGATGTACGCCTCCACCGACGTCCGCGACCACGAGATCAACTTCGGGGCAACCCTGAGCCCGATCGCGCTGCGGCACCTCTTCGACCACTCCGCCGTGCACCTGAACGTCGAATGGCGAGACCTGCCCGAGGACGCCTGGCACCACAAAGTCCGCACCATCCAGGGCCGCGAAGTCCCCGCCACGGAAACGGTCTGGATGCGCACCCGTGAAGTCTGGATGCACGCCGTCGACCTCGACAACGGCGCCGCCTTCCGGGACATCCCCGTCCCCGTCCTGGAACGGCTCCTCAAAGACATCACCGGCGCCTGGCACACCCGCGGCACCGACGCGGGCCTCGTGGTCACGGTGACGGACCGGAATCTCACGTTCGGGGACACGACGTCGGCGTCCCCCACGGTGGTCTCCGGACCGCTCGCGGCCGTCGTCGAATGGGCCGCAGGACGCGGCCACGGCGGCGTCACCGCCACCGGGCCAGGAACTGAAGCCAGGAACGGTTCGGTGCCGGCCGCACCGAAGTGGATCTGAGCTTTTCACCGGCCTAGTCCAACAGCAGACCAGAAGAGCCCCCTCGGCTGAACTGCACCTCCGAAAACTAGACTCTGAATTTCAAGTCCAACTTTCGGGGTGCGGTTCAGAGGACCTCGTGGCAGCCGGGCGGGACACGGAACGCAAGGCACTCTCCAACGCCGTCCGCTGGCACCGCGAGGGACGCGTCTTCCTGCAAGGCAACCGGACCGTCGTGCTGCGCTAGCCACGCAACCGGCAACGGGTACCTTCAATCCATGAGGAGCCGTATCCGCTGGGACGACGGCTGAGTGCGATGCTCGCGGAGCTGCTGAGCCCTAAAGCGCCAGGCTGAGCACGATACGGGGGGTCCTCACGCGCTCCAGCCCAGTTGTCGGCCGTCGCAACGCCGAAACCCGGCGTTTTCCGCAGGACACGCCGGTGTCGGGGTGTGTTCTGCGGAAACAACTGGGCAGGAAGGCGGAGCAGCGGAACCTGTTCGGCGCATTCCCTTCCGGCGACGGGCACCGGCGTGGCACACTGGGACCACTATCGAGTGGCTGGGGGGATTCCAGGTCAGGAGATTGTCATGGGCATTCTGATGCACCCCCTAGATTCCCGCTGCCGGCTGGCGGTGAGCACCTCGTGATGATCGGCTGGGCCTACTTTATGGCCGCCGTCATGACCGTCGACTCGCTCCTGCTGGGACTGTTGCTGTTGAACGTGAAGTGGCCGAAGCGCTGGAGGAAGAACAGCTAGTAGCCCTTAGGCCGTCGGCGCCAGCTCAGCAGCCGGCCTGGGAGCTCGCCGTCGGCATGTCCGTCATGCTGATCTTCATTGCCGCCAGCGCCGCGATCGTTCCGGCCGTCTACGCGGAACTGTTCCCCACCAGCATCCGGACAATCGGCGTCGGCGTCCCGTGTTCCATCTGCGTGGCCGTGTTCGGCGGGACCGCCCCGTACCTGCAGACCTGGCTCGGCACCATCGGACTCGCCAACGTGTTCAACGTGTATGCCGTGACGCTCCTGCTGGTCAGCGCGCTGTTCGTCTTCACCATTCCGGAGACCAAGGGCAAGGACCTGACGCCCTAGAAGTCCTTCGCCGGGAACCGGGGTTCCCGGGCACTTCGCTTTGGGCGGTACGCTGCATCATCGCCTCCGGATTCAGGGCGACGCCGTTGGCGGCGCGGCCCGGAATCCGGCGCATAATGAAGCATCCGGCATCGCCAACCCAGGGAAGGATCCCCCAAATGTCAGATTCTGAACTCTCAGCCTTGCGGGAACAAGCCTCCCGCGGTGACCTCGACGCCGTTGCGGAACTGATTGAACGTGCCGGGGAGCGGGGAGATTTTGAAGAACTGCGTCGAATCGCCGATGCCGGCAGCCGGGACGCGGCGGACCAGCTCGTGGAGCTCGCCTCAGAGAAGGGCGACCTGGACGAGCTCCGTCGTCTCGCCGACGCCGGCAGCCGGGACGCAGCTGAGGTTCTGGACGAACTCAGCGAGGAAAGCCCGCCGGGAGAGAACGAATAGCAGACCCGGACTGCGCGGCCGCTTCAGTCTCGGGGGGCCAAATACCCGGCGACTGAGCCGGTGCGCGATTGGGGGTTCTTGATCGCGCCCATATCGTGCAACGCTGGTTGCATGGATCTGGAGGTGTCGCCCGCGCTCACGATTCCCGCGTCGGAACTCCGCTGGCGGTTCTCGCGTTCGTCCGGGCCAGGCGGTCAGCACGTCAACACCTCGGACAGCCGCGCCGAACTCTCGTGGAACGTCGCCGACTCGGCGGCGCTGTCGGATGACCAGCGGCTGCTGCTGCTCGCGCGCCTGGGACGGCGTCTTGTCGCCGGGGTGATCACCGTGACCGCCTCCGAGCGGCGTTCGCAGCTGCGCAACCGCGAGGCCGCCCTGGCCAAGCTCGCCGACCTTGTGGCGGAAGGACTTGCCCCCGAAGCTGCTCCCCGCCGGGCGACCAAGCCCACCCGGGGCTCAAACCGTCGGCGCCTCGCCGCAAAGGAACAGCGTTCGGCGACGAAACGGCAACGACAGCGGCCTTCCGCCGAGTAGCGACATCCAGTCGGCAATCTTCGCCGGACTTCAGCGCCGCCAGCGGTACGGCGTCGTCGTTGACACCCGGAGCAGGCCGTAGCGTTCCAGGATCGGTCGTGAATAGTGGGTTGAATCGCTGTGGATGAGTGTTTTGCCCCGGGCCAGTGCGGCCCGTGCCCGGGCTGCGGTGACGGCGCGGTAGACACCCCGGCCGCGCCATTCTTCGGGTGTGGCCCCGCCCCAGATGCCCGCGAAGTCCGTGCTCGGAACGGGCTCGGGGCGGCCGGCGCTGACGATCATACTCTGGTGTTCGGCAACCCACAGTTCCATCCCGTCGTCGCAGGCCGCCCGGCAGCTGCTGGTCGTATGCGGCAAGGAAGACACTTCCGCCTCGGCCGTGGAAGACCGTAGGCACTTGGGCGCACGTAGGATCGGCAAATGACCATTGACGAGTGGGAGCGCCGAATCTCCGCTTTCTGGAAGGCCTTCGAGGCATCACCGAGCGACAGCGACGAAATCATCGACGAACTTGACGAGCTTGCCGCCGCCTCACCCGCAACCGACGGCCGCGCAGATTTCGAGCGCGCCTGTATCCGCGATTCAACCGGGCGGACTGCCGATGCCGTCTCCTTTTACGAAGCCGGGCTCATGGCCGGACTCGATCCCATCAGGAAGACACGCACCTGCGTGCAGATGGCCAGCTCCCAGCGGGCACTCGGACACACTGACGAAGCCTTGGCGATCCTCGCGCACGCCGATCCGCATGCCTTGGGCGGGGCAGCCAGCGGCGTGCGGGCCCTGGCCCTGCGGGACGCCGGCCGGCACGACGAGGCGCTCCGGGTCGCGCTCGAAGCCCTCATTCCCCATCTGCCCCGGTATCAGCGCTCGATGGCGAACTGCGCGAGACTTTTGACGGACAGCTAGGCATTTGGGCGGCAACCTGGGCAAGAGAATGACTCAATTAATCCACTCGGTGTAGCATCTTATCTTTAGCCCCTTTTCTGCTGGCAGGGCGCTTTGCCGCGCAAGCCCTTGCCGTGCACCGAAACCGGGCACCGGGCACCGGGCAGCACAGTTGCCCCACGCGCCCGCCACACCCGGCAACCGCGCTAATCCGTTGCTTCTGAAGGAGTTCCCGTGAGTCACCCCAACGGCCCGGTGCGTTCCCAACCACCCGGGGACGTAAATCCCATGGCCCGCAACAGCGAGAGTCCGCTCAGCTCAGCAGTGAAACATGCGTCGCGGCGGTCGGACGCGCCCGGGCCCGGGGCCGGCAAAGTCGTAGCTGTTTCGTTCCTGATCGGGCTGTTGGCGGGACTGCTGGGCCTGGCCCCGTGGCTGCTCACCGGGGCACGGCTGCCACTCCAGAACTTGTGGGGCACACAAGTTCTGCCCGCACAGATGCCGCTGGCACTCCTGCCGCTGAGCCAGTACGAAGCCACCACACTGGTGGCCCTCATGACCACGGGCGGGGCGGCTGCCGGACTGGCGGTCCGCCTCTGGTCCCCCGCGCGGCGGCGCCTGGCCATGTGGTGTGCAGCCGGCGGTGTGATTCTGGTGCAGGTCACGGCCGCGATTCAGGCGTTTACCGTGGTCGGCGAGGGCCTGGCACCCGGACCGATGTCCAGCCTGTACCTGGCCGGTCTGCAGGGCGGGGTGGTTGCCGCCGTCGTCGCCGGGCTCGTGGTGCTGCTGCTCCTCGCGGCAAAATCCCGGGCACTGGCCACCCTGGGTGTGGGTCTGGTGGCGGTGCCGTTTGTCTCTTGGGTGGCGGCCGAGGTGGCTTACGCGGCCGGCGTCGGCAACGTCCCCTTGCTGCTGACGATGCTGTGGCCCTGGTTACCGGCGGTGCTTGTAGGAGGGGCGCTGGCGTGGTGCGGGCTGCACCCCAGGGTCCGAGCACTGGTGTGGGTCGTGGACCTGGGACTGCTCTGGGTGGTCCCCGCGATGTTCACGGCGGTACAGAGTGTCCTGGGCACGCGGGTGCTGGGAGGAGACCTGCAGGAGATGGCGGCGATGGGCAAACGGGTCTTCGCGGCTGCGCTTGGTTCTGCCGGAGGAGCCGGGCCGACGATACTGCTGGCGCTGGCGATCGCGCTGGTCGGGGCATTCGCCAGGTTCCCGCCCCGGAAGCCAAGCGAGCCGGGCCGGGCCGATCACGGGCACTGAGGGAACAATGTCGAACCCAGAGCACCTGACCGACCTCAGATCCGCCTATGACGCGGTCGCCGAGACCTATTCGACGGCGCTGCCCGATACAGGCTTTGAGGCACCCCTGGACATGGCGATGATCGACGAGTTCGCCCGTCACATACGCGCCACCAACAACCGCGCGGTGATCGACGTCGGATGCGGTCCAGGACGAATGAGCCGCTATCTGAGCGACGCGGGGCTGACTGTCACGGGGGTGGACCTGTCGCCGCAGATGGTCCGCGTCGCCCGGCAAACTCATCCCGGGCTCGCGTTCCACGTGGGAGAGCTGACCGAGCTACCGGCAGCCGACGCCGCTGTCGACGGCATCGTTGCCTGGTATTCGATCATCCACTCGCCCGGGGCAACCCTGCCGGTGATCGCACGCGAGTTCAGGAGGGTGCTCCGTCCGGGCGGCCTGGCGCTCATGGCGTTCCACGCAGGCCGCGGCCACCGGACCACTGACCGGGCCTACGGACACGACGTCGGGCTCCGGATCGAGCTGCACTCCCCCGACGAGGTGGCCGACCGGTTCGCGGAACAGGGTTTTACGGTGCGTGCACAACTCGTTCGCGCACCGAGAGCCACGGAAAGAGATCCGCAGGCAGCCATCCTGGTTGCGAGACCGTCCGCCCGCCCAGAGAAGTCCGCCCAGTCAGCCGGGAACGTGTCTAGACTGGCGCCATGAGGTCGAAGTGGGGGATCTTCCGCTCTGCGGTCGTGCTGATGGTTGCCGGCCTGCAGCTGGCCGCTTGCGCCAGGGCCGACATCGTTTGCCCTGCGGTCGGGTGGGTCAGCACCGTCACCTTGCGGCTCGAAGGCGACATCACCGCCGTCGACCACGTTGAACTGTGCACCACGACCGGCTGCTCCGTCCCTGAGGTGGCCTCGCCCCAGCCCGCATCACCGAAATCAGCGGTTCCCAGCTCACCGGCCGGCCCTTCACCGTCGGTGGCGCCCTTCGTCGTCGCCCAGACGGCAGCCAATTCCTGGGTTTTCACCGTCCAGGGGCCGCTGCCCGGCGAAGTGACAACCCGTGTGCTCGCCCAAGACGGCGCCCTGCTCGCCCAGCAGCAATCCCGGCTGGAGTGGACCAGGGTGGGCGGCTCGGAAGAATGCGGCGGTCCCATGACAGCACCGCCCATCACCCTCCGGCTCCCGCGCCAGTGACCGCAGGCGCCCACCGACGAAAGGACCAGCCATGACCTTCTTCCAGGACTTCCCGATGCCGCCCACTCCCCCGCGCGGGCGGGCAGTGAGGTACGTCCCGCCGGTCTGGGCCGGCGCCCCGCTGTACGAGCTTCCGGCCGTCGTCAACATCGGTCAGTTCCTGCACCGGAGCCCGACGATGGTGATGGCCGTCAAGAGCGCCGACGTCTTTTCAACGGGTTGTTCGTTCGACGTGTCCTGGACCATCCGTCGGGGCGACCAGACCGATGAGGAGTGGGCGGATCTCAACGACGTGTTTTTCCGGCCCGGACCCGGCCCCCGCAGGGGCTCCGGCGCGGCGTCGATGCTCCTGTTCGGCGTGGCTTTCCCGGACGGTTCAAAGTCCAGCACCGGCGCGTACCCGCACGGCCACTTCGAGGGCACCGAGGAGCCTGCCCCGCCGGTCCTCCTGATGAGAAACGGAGGTGGGAGCGGCGGCGACGACGAGTTCTCCGGCTCCGGCGCACTCTGGCTCTGGCCGCTGCCACCGGCGGGCAAACTCCAGCTCGTCGCAGGGTGGAAAGACTTCGGCCTGGCGGAGTGCTCCATTTTCCTGGATGGTTCCCGGCTACGCGACGCCGCCTCCGGAGTGCAGAAATTCTGGTGACTTGCGGATTGCCCGCGGGCCCGGGCCTATGATCGGGGCTATGGGATCGCCCGGAATATCCCGACGGAGCCTGCTGGGGCTCGGAGCCGGCGCCGTGGCAGCGGCGTCGATCGCGGGATGCGCCGGCGGGGCCACCTCCAGCCCCACCCCACCCGTAGCCATGCACACCGGCAGCTTCACGTCACGGTTCCGCCTGCAGGAACCCACCGGCTGGTCCCTCGCCGTTCCGGGAACCCCAGACGGCGGCACCTCCGGCTCCCTGCCCGTGGCCCTCTTCCTGCACGGCACAAACTCGGACCACCGCATGGTGTTCGACGACCTGGGCGCTGAACAGGTGCTGGCACAGCACATGGCCCACGGCGGAACGCCCTTCGCGATCGCGGCTGTGGACGGAGGCGAAACCTGGTGGCACCGCCGCGCGTCAGGCACAGACACGCCGTCCATGGTGGTGGAGGAATTCCTCCCCTTGCTGGCCGGCCAGGGGCTCGACGCCGGCAGGGTGGCAGTCTTCGGCCTGTCGATGGGCGGTTTCGGCGCCCTGCTCCTCGCGTCCCAGCATCGTCTGCCCGGTCTCCGCGCCGTGGCCGCCATGAGCCCCGCCGTCTGGAGCCTGTACGACGCCGGCCGGTCCGACAACTTTGACAGCTCCGCGGACTTTGCCGCCAACGACATCTTTGCCCTGCGGGCGGAGCTGGAGACACTGCCGAAGAGAATTGACTGTGGAACGTCCGACAACCTGCTGTTCAGCGTGAAGGACTACGTGAAGGACCTGCCAGGGGAACATTCTGGAGGATTCCAGGACGGTGGCCACGACAGCAACTACTGGCGCTCCATCCTCCCGGACGTCCTCTCGTTCCTGGGCCGGAACCTGGCCTAGACTTGGACGGCCGAGCCAAAAACCTGACGCTGGCCCTGGCATGTTCACTGCGGGGCGAGTGCGCCGTAGAAGTAGGACGCCGTGACGCCGCCGTCCATGAGGAAGTCGCTGCCGGTGATGAACCCGCCGTCGGGGCCCATAAGAAGCGCGTGCTGTGCGGGAATTCCTGCGCAGGCCCTGACCCGGACCGCACCTTGAACCGAAATGAAGTCGGCGCTAAAGTCGGGGCCCAACGTCGAGGAGGGTGTGCATGGAGAAACCAACGGTGTCGTCCGAGGCCATTGATCCCGGGCCTTTCTTCCACGGCACGAAGGCTGACCTGAAGCCGGGGGATTTGCTGGAACCCGGCTATAGCTCGAATTTCGGGGAGCAACAGAGGGCGAATTACATCTACCTGACCGCAACCCTTGATGCGGCTACCTGGGGAGCGGAACTCGGGCTGGGAGAGGGGTTCGGCAGAATCTACCGGGTGGAACCCACCGGCCCCTTTGAGGATGACCCCAATCTGACGGACAAGAAATTCCCGGGCAACCCAACGAGGTCCTACCGCACCCGGGCACCGCTGCGAGTACTTGACGAGGTCTTTGATTGGCAGCCGCACTCCCCCGAGGTGCTTCAGAACATGCGGAACCACCTTGAAGAACTCAAGCGGCGTGGCATCGAGGCGATCAACTGAACTCCCGCGCAACGGCAGTTGCGACTCTTGCTGGAGCCGAAAGACGACGGCGCAGTCGACCGCGGCCACCGGTGCCTGTCATCCTGATGGGACCTTGGCCTCTGGGAGCGCGGGACAGCGATGCCTAGCATCGGCAGTGACGGACGGCCGAGGCACACCGGACTCGGCACGAATCACCGCGTGCTAGGAGAAAAAGATGTCGAAGGTATCGAAGGCCACCGCGTCTCACCAAGGGTTCCCGGGCTATGTGGACACTTACGAACAGGAGATCGGTGACTGGACCGTCAGCCTGGAAAGCAATTTCATCGACATGGATCAGGCGCCGTTCTTCAAAGGTGCGCCGAATGATCAGTGCCAGGCAAACCATCTGGGCTACGTGCTCAAAGGGAGGTTCGGTGTCCGGAGAGGCGACGGGGTCGAGGAGATCTTCGAGGCCGGTGACGCGTTCATGATCGAGCCCGGGCACACGCCGATCGTGTTCGCCGGATGCGAGTTTGTGGCCTTCACGCCAACTGCGGAAGCGAAGCAGCAAAGTGCGGTGATGATGCCCAACATCATGAAGTTCGCCGAAGAGCACGGAATCGACCTGTCGGGGCAAGCGACGGCTTCCCAGTCGGAAGTACCTTAGACCCGGCCCTGGAGCACCTCAGCCAGCCAGGTCATCGCTGCGTTCCTGGAGGTGAAGAACGCATGCGGGTACAGGGTGTGCCGGCTCATGGCGGCGGCGATGACGCGGTCCACTGCACTGGATCCGAGGACCGCGATGGCCAGCACACCGGACGTTTGCGCGAACTCGCACCGGGCCGCGGCGCTGATTTCCACGTCGGTCATTTCAGAGAGCAACGGCATCGGAATTCCGCCGCTGATCCGTTCCACGGCCAGCATGGCGTCCTTGGCGTCGGCGACGTCAACAAACGACCCGGGGCGCCAGACGGATTCAATGATCCCCGCGCGCACGCTCAAGGAATTCTTCCCTTCCGCGGCGAGAGTTCGTACAGGCGTCATTGTGCCCATTCTAGGCCTGAGCTGGGACGACGACGCTCTGCAGTTTGGTCCCGGTGCGTCCTATCCTGCGCCCGGCAGCGCCCGCCGCTGCGCCCACAGGGTCACCGACTCCAGTGCGGAGAGCGCCCGCGCCATGGCCTGGGCCTCCGCCGTGAACAGGTGCCCGTGGACCCTCTGGCTGCACAGCCGCAGCGCCTGGCCGCGGTCCAGGCCGAACCAGTCCATCACGGTGTCGATGCCGTGCGGGCTGAGCCGCCAGGTCTTGTCCGCGTCCTTGACGATCGCGTCCTCGACCGAGATGGCTTCCCGGCGGGAATCGTGGCCGTCGATGATGGCCAGGATGGCCGGGACTTTCCCGGCGTCGTACCCTGCGTCGGCGAGGATCCCGGCGGCGAGCCGGGCGCCTTCCTTCTCGTGCAGCAGCACCAGATCCGGCCGGCCGCCGCCGGGCGCGATCGCCTGCAGGACCTCCGCGGGCGGCACCTGCGACCAGCCGATGTCGTGCAGCATGATCGCAGGGAGGACGACGGCGGCATCCGCCTCGGGGTGCGCCTCGAGCAGGGCCACGGCCAGCCCGAAGGCGTAGAGCGTGTGGGCGTCGTTGTCGCGGACTTTCAGGTACGGCGCCGCCCGGTCCCAGATGGCGGCGAGGTCCGGGTCCAGGATGATGACGCCGTCGGGCTCCGCCTCGATCCCTCCGCCGATATCCAGGCCGGAAAGGTTGGCGTCGGGCTGCAGTTTGGTCATCCCGCCAGCGTGCCCGCCCAACGGGCCCGCGGGCAAGGACCACCTTCCGCCCAGCGGAACAAGAAGGGCCCGGCCGGTGCGCTCCGGCCGGGCCCATTCCTGTTTGGAGCTACACCAGCGTGGAGGTGTCAATCACGAAGCGGTACCGCACATCCGATGCCAGCACGCGCTCGTAGGCCTCGTTGATCTTGTCGGCCGGGATGACCTCGATCTCGGCGCCGAGGTGGTGCTCGGCGCAGAAGGCGAGCATTTCCTGCGTCTGGCGGATGCCGCCGATCATGGAACCGGCGAAGGAGCGGCGTCCGGCGATCAGGGCGAAAGCGTTCACGGGCAGCGGTTCGGCCGGGGCGCCGACGTTCACCAGGGCGCCGTCGAGGGTCAGCAGCTGCAGGTAGGAGCTGATGTCGATCGAGGCGCTGACCGTGTTGATGATCAGGTCGAAGCTGCCGGCGAGGTCGGCGAAGGTGTTCTCGTCGCTCGTGGCGAAGTAGTGGTCCGCGCCGAGGCGCAGGCCGTCTTCCTGCTTCTTCAGCGACTGCGAGAGGACGGTGACCTCGGCGCCCATGGCGTGGGCGATCTTGACGGCCATGTGGCCCAGGCCGCCGAGTCCGACGACGGCGACCTTCTTGCCGGGGCCGGCGTTCCAGTGGCGCAGCGGCGAATAGGTGGTGATGCCGGCGCACAGCAGGGGTGCGGCGACGTCGAGCTCGATGCCCTCGGGGATGGTGACGACGAAGTCTTCGGTCACGACGACGTGGGTGGAGTAGCCGCCCTGGGTGATGGTGCCGTCGCGGTCGACGGCGCCGTAGGTGCCCGTGTTGCCCTTGAGGCAGTACTGCTCCTCGCCGGCCTGGCAGTTGACGCACTCGCGGCAGGAGTTCACCATGCAGCCGACGCCGACGCGGTCGCCCACCTTGTGTTTGGTGACAGCGGAGCCGACTTCGGTGACGATGCCGGCGATTTCGTGGCCCGGTGCCAGCGGGTAGGACTGCGGTCCCCAGTCGCCGCGGACGGTGTGGATGTCCGAGTGGCAGATGCCGGCGAACTTGATGTCTATCAGGACGTCGTGCGCGCCGACGTCGCGGCGTTCGATGGTGGTGGGGACGAGGGGTTCCGTCGCGGAGGTGGCGGCATAAGCGTTAACGGTAAGCATGGGTCTCCTGCTTGTGGGGGGTTCAGGGGGAGCTGGGCCCGGCGTTCGGCACCGGTCAGGTGCGGCCTTTCGGCCCGGACGTCATCGGGGGCACTATCCATCAAACACCATTCGGCTGCCGGTGAGGGAGGCACTGCTGGTAGGGGTACTGGCAGGGCCCCCTTTGCGGCGCCGCACCCTCTAACGTTGAAGGTATGGACAATCAGAGCGAGACCAGGGATTTCCTTGCCACCCGGCGGGCGAAAATTACCCCGGAACAGGCGGG
>NZ_AUPJ01000491.1 GCF_000427315.1 Arthrobacter sp. TB 26 | reverse complement strand
CCGCCGCGTCCCCGGACTGCGGCGCGGCGAGGTTGCCATGCTGGCCGGTGTCAGTGTCGAGTATTACACCCGGCTGGAGCGCGGAAACCTCTCCGGAGTTTCCGAGGGCGTGCTGGAATCGCTGGCAAGGGCGCTGCAGTTGGACGAGGCGGAGCAAGCGCACCTGTTCGACCTGGCCCGGGCCGCCAGCAGCAGCCGAAAGCCCCAGCGCCGCCGCGCCACTTCCCAGCCGGTCCGTGCTGGCGTGCAACTAATGCTTGACGCGATCACCAACGCCCCGGCGTTTGTGCGCAATGGCCGGATGGACATCCTCGCCGCCAACCAGCTCGGCTACGCACTGTATGCCGAGATGTACGTCAGCCCCGTCCGGCCGGCCAACCACGCCCGGTTCGTCTTCCTGGACAACCGTTCCTACGGTTTTTACCCGGACTGGGACCGCGCCGCGAATGACACGGTCGCCATCCTGCGCACCGAGGCCGGCCGCGACCCGTATGACCGCGGCCTGACCGACCTCGTCGGGGAACTCTCCACCCGCAGCGAGGAATTCCGCGCCCGCTGGGCGGCCCACAACGTCCGCCAGCACTACACCGGGATCAAGCACCTCCGGCACCCTGTGGTCGGCGACCTGCACCTGATGTATGAGGCGCTGGATCTTTCGGCCGACGCCGGGCTGTCGCTACTTGTTTATACTGCCGAGCCCGGCTCGACCACCGAGGACGCCCTGCGGCTGCTGGCCAGCTGGGCCGCGACGCAGGGGGCCACTCAGGAACCGCTGGCGCAAGGCTAAACGGGGACTGGCTAGGTGCCGGCCACGGTACGGCCGATGATCAGGCGCATGATCTCGTTGCTGCCTTCGAGGATCTGGTGGACCCGCAGGTCCCGCGCGATCTTCTCCAGTCCGTACTCGGAGAGGTAGCCGTAGCCCCCGTGGAGCTGGATGGCGCTGTTGGCGACGTTGAACCCGGCATCCGTGGCGACCCGCTTGGCCATGGCGCAGAGCTTGACGGCGTCGGGCGCCCCGCGGTCCAGCGCGTCCGCTGCCCGCCAGAGCAGGGTCCGTGCGGTCACTAGCACGGTTTCCATGTCGGCCAGCTGGAACAGCAGGGATTGCTGGTTGATCAGCGGTCCGCCGAACGCCTCGCGTTCCTTGAGGTAGGCCACCGACTTGTCCAGAGCGGTCTGGCCGCCGCCCAGGGAGCAGGCGCCCATGTTGATGCGGCCTCCGTTGAGGCCCTTCATCGCGATCCCAAAACCACTGCCTTCCTCTCCGAGGCGGTTGGCAATCGGAACCCGGACATTGTCGAAAATAACCTGGCGGGTCGGCTGGGCGTTCCACCCCATCTTTTTCTCGTTCGGACCGAACGACAGGCCGGGGGTGTCCGCGGGGACAACGATGGCAGTGATGCCGCGGTTTCCGGTGTCAGCGGTTCGGGCCATCACGATGTAGTAGCTCGATGACCCTGCCCCGGAGATAAATTGCTTGACGCCGTTCAGCACGTAGTCGTCGCCGTCGCGCACTGCCTTGGTGCTCAGCGCGGCAGCGTCGGAACCGGCGCCGGGCTCGGTAAGGCAGTAGCTGCCCAGCGCTTCCATGGAGGCAAGCTGCGGCACCCACTGGGCGCGCTGCTCATTGTTGCCGAACGAGTCGATCATCCAGACCACCATGTTGTGGATGGAGATGTAGGCGGCAATCGTCGGATCTGCCTTGGCCAGTTCCTCGAAGATCAGCACCGCATCGCTGCGCGTTAGCCCGGAGCCGCCGAACTCCTCCTGCACATATATGCCGCCCATACCCAGGGCGCCGGCTTCTCGCAGCACGTCCACTGGAAAGTGTTTGGTCTCGTCCCATTTCGCGGCGTTGGGGGCCAGAGCCTCGTTGGCGAAGTCCCGCACCATCGCAACCAGCGACTGCTGGTCCTCGTTGAGTTCAAACATACCCAGTCCTCCGAAGCATAGATTTTGACTCAATGTAGTACGACGCGGCTCTAATTACTAGGACTTCCTACTATATTTTCTCGGCGGGCCGGCTGAGCGCGACGGCCGGTCAATACGTGAGGCGTCACACGTTTAGTTGACTTTTCAAGCATTAGTGCCAAACTAGATGCATACGCATATAAATGCGCATCGCGGCGCCCCGAGAGGACAGCGACCGCAAAATCGCTTAGAGATTGGACTGACTCATGCAGCTGGAGGATAAGGTCGCATTCATCACCGGCGGCGGATCGGGGCTCGGCCTCGCCACCGCAAAGAACTTCATCGCCGAGGGTGCGAAGGTCATGATCTTCGACTTCAACCCCAAGTCGCAGGAAGTTGCCGACGAGATCGGTGCGAAGTTTGTCCAGGGCGACGTCTCGAAGGCCGAGAGCGTGGAAGCCGCCGTCGCGAAGACGGTCGAGGAATTCGGCAGCCTTGACATTGCCGTCGCCTCGGCGGGCGTCGGCGGCGAGGGCGACGTCGTCACTTCCACCGTCGAAAACTGGGGAGCGCACCAACGGCATCGACTACTCGGGCGTTTTCTACACCAACAAGTACGTCATCGAGCAGCTCCTCAAACAGGGCAACGGCGGCGTCGTCGTCAACCTCGCTTCGATGTTCGGCCTCGTGGCCATCTCAAACAACATCGCCTACTCGGCCTCGAAGGGCGGCGTCGTGAACATGACCCGCGCCGCCGGGACGATGTACGCGAAGGAGGGCATCCGCGTGAACGCGGTGGCCCCGGGCGTTATCCGTACCCCGCTCATCGACGAACCGACCCTCGAACAATATGCAAAGCTGCACCCGGCCGGCCGCGTGGGCGAGGCGCAGGAAGTCGCCGACCTCATCACCTTCCTCGCGAGCGACAAGGCGAAGTTCATCACCGGCGCGACCATTCCGATCGACGGCGGCTATACGGCCGTCTAGCCTAAACCGGCAACATCCGAGCGCGCCCCTCCATCCCGGGGCGCTCTCGGGTGCTGCCGCGGCTACCCGATCAGGGCGAGCACCGCTCCAGCAGTAACGACGCCGCCGGCTTCCGCGCGGACACCGGTCACGGTGCCGTCGCGGTGGGCCGGGACCTGGGTTTCCATTTTCATCGCCTCCAGCACGACGACGGGGTCCCCCGCCGAGACCTCCGCGCCCGGTTCGACGAGCCACTTCACCACGGTCCCGGCCATGCCGGCGCGCAGCTCCCCGGGGACGGCGGCGGCAGCCCCGCCGTCGGACGCCCCGTCCACTGACACTCCGGCGGGCAGCGGTCCGCCGGAGCGGGCCCAGC
>NZ_AUPJ01000490.1:12847-28671 GCF_000427315.1 Arthrobacter sp. TB 26 | reverse complement strand
CGGGCGCGGTGGTGCTGTACTCCGGGTCGGCGGAGATGGAGTGAGTGTCCGCGAAGTCGGTTTCGATCCAGCGGGTGTGGATGCCCAGGCCGTCCTCGGAGGTGAAGTCCGGGGATTCGAGCACGGCGCGGTGGAACGGCAGCACGGTGGCCACCCCGGTGATGCTGATTTCGGCGAGGGCGCGGCGGGCGCGGCGCAGCGCCTGCTGGCGGTCCGCGCCGGTGACGATGAGTTTCGCCAGGAGCGAGTCGAACTGCGGCGGGACGAAGGAGCCGGGGCGGACGCCGGTGTCGAGCCGGATGCCCGGGCCGGTGGGGCCGTGGAACTCGTCAACGGTGCCGGGCGAGGGCAGGAAGCCGCGCCCCACGTCCTCGGCGTTGAGCCGGAATTCGAACGAGTGCCCGCGCGGTGCCGGGTCCCCGGTGATGCGCAGCGGCTCCCCGGCGGCAATGCGGAACTGCTCCTGCACGAGGTCGATTCCGGTGGTTTCCTCGGTGATGGGGTGCTCCACCTGGAGCCGGGTGTTCACCTCGAGGAACGCCACGGTGCCGTCGGCGGCGACCAGGAATTCGACCGTGCCGGCGCCTGAGTAGCCGGCTTCGCGGCAGACGGCCTTGGCGGCGTCGTAGATCTGGCGGGTCTGCTCGTCGCTGAGGAACGGCGCGGGGGCCTCCTCCACGAGCTTCTGGTGCCGGCGCTGGAGCGAGCAGTCGCGGGTTCCGACGACGACGACGTTGCCGTGGGCGTCCGCGAGGACCTGCGCCTCGACGTGGCGGGGCCGGTCGAGGTAGCGCTCCACGAAGCATTCGCCGCGGCCGAAGGCGGCGACAGCCTCGCGGACGGCGGAGTCGAAGGCTTCCTCGACCTCGTCGAGGGCGCGGACCACCTTCATGCCGCGGCCGCCGCCGCCGAAGGCCGCCTTGATGGCCATCGGCAGACCGTGCAGTTCGGCGAAGGCGCGGGCCTCGGCGGCGGATTCCACCGGTCCGTCGCTGCCGGCGACCAGCGGGGNGCGGACGGCGGTCTCGCGGGCGGTGATCTTGTTGCCGAGCAGGCGGATGGCGTCCGGCGTGGGCCCGATCCAGGTGAGCCCGGCGTCAAGGACGGCCTGGGCGAATTCGGCGTTCTCGGACAGGAAGCCGTAGCCGGGGTGGAGGGCATCGGCGCCGGATTCGGCCGCGGCGGCGAGGAGCTTGGGGATGTTCAGGTAGGTGTCCGCGGGCGAGTTGCCGCCCAGGGCGTAGGCCTCGTCCGCGGCGGTGACGTGCAGGGCGTCGGCGTCGATGTCGGCGTAGACGGCGACGGAGGCCAGCTGCGCGTCGTCGCAGGCCCGGGCGATCCGGACGGCGATTTCACCGCGGTTGGCGATCAGGACCTTGCGCATCAGTTACTCACTTCTTCTTCGGGGGTGGCGTTTTCGATGGTGCTGGCGTCCGCCCAGCGGAAGCGGATCCTGCCGCCGATCGGGACCTGGGCCGCGAGGTCCAGCTGGGAGTCGACCACCACGGCGATCACCGGGTAGCCGCCGGTGATCGGGTGGTCGGCCAGGAAGAGCACGGGGAGCCCTTCCGGCGGGACCTGCAGGGCGCCGGCGACGGTGCCCTCGCTGGCGAGTTCGCCCTGGCGGGTGCGCTGCAGCGGGGTTCCCTGCAGGCGCATGCCGACGCGGTTGGACTGCGGTTTCACTTCCCAGTCCTGGCCGCAGAAGGACGCCAGCGTTGCGGCGTCGAACCAGTCGGCGCGGGGGCCGGGAACGACGTCGAGCACGGTGACGCCGGTGCCCGGGAAGTCCGGCTGCAGTTCGGGGTGCCCGACGACGCCGGATTCGGCCTCCCCGCCGGCGGCGAACAGCTGGCCGGCGGCCAGCGGAGCGGGGCCGATCCCGGACATGGTGTCGGTGGAGCGGCTGCCGAGCACCGGGGCGGTGTCCACGCCGCCGCGGACGGCGAGGTAGCTGCGGAAACCGCTCTCCGGCCCGCCGATGGTCAGGGTTTCGCCGTCGAGCAGGGCGAAGGGGGTGGCGATCGGGACGGTCCGCCAGGCTGGCTCAAGGTCATCCCCCGACGGCGACGCGATGGTCAGGTCCGACGGCGCACCGGCGACGGCGAGGACCTGGTCCCCGACCGCCTGCACCGCGAGGCCTCCCGCGACCGTTTCGATGGCGGCGGCCGACGGCGCGTTCCCGACGAGGCGGTTGGCCCGGCGCAGCGACGCCCGGTCCAGCGCGCCGGCAGCAGAGACGCCCAGGCCGGAGTGGCCGTACCGGCCGAGGTCCTGGATCAGGCTCTGCAGGCCCGGCGTGACAACCCGCAGTCCGGACGCCAGCTCCGGAGCAGGAACCTGGGCCGGGTGTTCCGGCGCCAGTATGACGATGTCCCGGATCGCGCGGAACTGGACCCGGTGGCCGGGGACGGCCAGGGCAGGCTGCTCCCGGTCCAGGTCCCACATCTTCGCGCCGGTGCGGCCGATCAGCTGCCAGCCGCCGGGCGAGCGTCGCGGGTACACGGCGGAGTAGTTGCCCGCCAGCGCCACCGATCCTGCGGGGACGGCCGTGCGCGGCGAGCTGCGCCGCGGCACCTCGAGGGCCTGGTTCTCCCCCACCATGTAGCCGAAGCCGGGGGCAAAGCCGGCGAAGGCGACGGTCCAGATCTGCCCGGTGTGGGCTGCGATGACGCCGTCGGTTCCGAGGCCGGTCAGCTCCCCCACTTCGGCGAGGTCCTCGCCGTCGTACACGGTGTCGATGACCACCAGCCCGCCGTCCCGCTGAACGGGCGCGGTGAGGTCGAGCCGGAGCAGCCGCGCGGCGATCCGTTTGGCCGAGACCGGGGAGTCCGCGGTGACCAGCACCGTCTCGGCCGCGGCGAGGATGTCCAGCTGGCCCGGCAGCGGGTTCTCCAGGAGCAGCGCCTGCAGTGCCAGTACGTCGTGGGTTCCGGTGAGCTCGGCGAGTACCGCGCGGGTTCCCACCGCCCGCACGGAACGGACTTTTTGTACTGCCGCTTTTTGTACTGCCAGGGTTTCCCCCGCTGTCTCAATCATCAGCTGCCTTCATCGTTGCCGGTGCCTTGAACTGGATCCGCGCCGCTTAGGCGTGGGCTTCCTGCAGGAGGCGCTCTTCTTCCGCGGTCTGCGGGTTGCGGCCCAGGGCCAGCCCGACGACGGTGACGATCGAGGCGATCGCGAGGTAGCCGGCAATCAGGTACCAGTTCCCGGTGGCGGCGTAGAGCGCGGTGAAGATCAGCGGTGCGACGGCGCCGCCCACCACACCGGCCAGGGTGTAGGCCAGCGAGCTGCCGGCGTAACGCAGCCGGGCCGGGAACTGCTCGGTGATGTAGGCGGCCTGCGGGCCGTACATAAAGGCGTGGAACGCCAGGCCGATCACGACGCCGATAGTGAGCATCACAACGGACTTGCCCTGGATCATCCAGAAGAACACCGGGATGTAGAGTGCGGTGCCGACAGCGGCGATGCCGTAGACCAGGCGGCGGTTGAAGCGGTCCGTGAGGGCGCCAGCGGCGGGGATCAGGAACAGCTGGAAGGCGGAGCCGATCAGGATGGCAGCGAGCACGTTGCCGGTGGTCATGCCCAGCTGCTTGGTGGCGTAGACGGCCACGAAGACGGTGAAGAGGGCGTAGAGCACGTCGGGGCAGACGCGGGAGAGGGCAGCGGCCACGAGGGCGCGCGGTTCCTTGGTGAAGACTTCCTTGATGGGGGCCTTGGGCTGCTCGCCGTGGGCCTGGATGGCCTTGAAGACGGGGGTTTCCTCGAGCTTGAGCCGGATCAGGAGGCCGAAGACCACCAGGAGGGCGGAGGCGAGGAAGGCGACGCGCCAACCCCAGGAGAGGAAGGCTTCGTTGCTGAGGGTCGCGGCGAGGAAAGCCAGGACACCGTTGGCCATCAGATTGCCGGCCGGCGGTCCGATCTGCGCGGCGGAGGACCAGAAGCCGCGCTTGTTGGCGTCGCCGAATTCGCTGGAGAGCAGGACGGCACCGCCCCATTCGCCGCCGACGCCGATGCCCTGGGCCAGGCGCAGCAGCACCAGGATGATGGGGGCGGCGACGCCGATGACCGAGTAGTCAGGCAGCGCACCGATCAGCACGGTGGCGGCGCCGATCAGCATCAGGGTGACAACGAGGACGTGCTTGCGGCCGATCTTGTCACCGAGGCGGCCGAAGATCACACCGCCGATGGGGCGGGCCAGGTAGCCCACTGCGAAGGCGGAGAAGGAGAGCAGCAGGCCAACGAACTCGTCGTTGCCCGGGAAGAAGATCTTCGGGAACACCAGGGCCGAGGCCACGGAGTAGATCGCGAAGTCGTAGTACTCCAGCGAGGTGCCGGTGAGGCTCGCGACATAGGCCTTGAGGGCGCCCGGCGGCAGCTTCCTCTTGCTGGCGGCCGGGGTGGCCTGGTGCGGTGCGGTCATGATTTCCTCCAGGGTGCGGGGTGCTGCCTGTGCTGGGCGGGGGTGGTGAAGCGTCGCCGGCGGGATGGCGCAATGCCGGTGTAGCTGTGGTTTGGGCGGGTCAGACGAACGCGGCCGTGCTGATGCCGGCGGCGGTGAGGGCCTCGCGTACTGCGGCGGCCATGGTGACGGCTCCCGGGGAGTCGCCGTGCACGCAGATGCTCTCCGCGCGGATCTTCAGGATGGAGCCGTCAATCGTGCGGACGGCGGAATCGGAGGCCATCCGGAGGACATGCTCCGTGACCTCGGCGTGGTCGTGTAGGACGGCTCCGGGCAGCGTGCGGGACACGAGGGTCCCGTCCGGGTTGTAGGCCCGGTCCGCGAAGGCTTCCGTCACGGCGCGGAGCCCGGCGGCCTCGGCCAGGCGGAGCACTTCCGAGCCCGGCAGGCCCAGGATGGGCAGGTTCGGGTCGACGGACTTTACGGCGTCGACGACGGCTTTCGCCTGCGCGGTGTGCGCGACGATCGCGTTGTAGAGGCCGCCGTGCGGCTTGACGTAGGTGACCCTGCCGCCTTCTGCGGCGGCCAGGGCCTGCAGAGCGCCGATCTGGTAGACGACGTCGTCCGCGAGTTCGATCGGGTCGATGTCCAGGAAGCGGCGGCCGAATCCGGCGAGGTCGCGGTAGCCGACATGGGCGCCGATCACGACGCCGGCGGCAACGGCCTCGCGGCAGGTCTTCCGGATCACGCTGGGGTCGCCGGCGTGGAATCCGCAGGCCACGTTCGCACTGGAAACCGAGCGGAACATCGCCGTATCGTCTCCCAGGTTCCAGCGTCCGTAGGACTCGCCGACGTCGCTGTTCAGGTCGATGGTTGCCATTTGTGATCCTCGTCTCATTGATAGCCCCCTCACTAGGATGCCCTAAATCTACGGATTGTTCAACAATTCTTCGATTCCACGATGTGACGATCGTGTAAATTCTGACGTATGACGAGCTCCGAAGCAGGATTCCGTGGCATTCCCGGCTCAACCGGCTCCACGCTGGCCGCGGCGGCGCGGCTGCGGGTGGCCATCCCCTCCGTCGCGGACCGGGTCGCTGCCGAACTGCGGCTGCAGCTGGCGGAAGGGCTGCTCCTGCCGGGCGCGCGGCTGACCGAATCAACCATCTCCGAGGAGCTGGGCGTCTCGCGCAATACCGTCCGCGAAGCCTTCGCCGAACTCGCGGCCGAGNCGAGCGGCTGGTGGTGCGGCAGCCTAACCGGGGAGTGTTCGTCGCGAGCCTGGGGCCGGGCGACATCCACGACGTCTACACCGTGCGCCGCTTCCTCGAAGTGAGCGCCATCCGGGGCGGCGGAAGCCCGGAGCGGGTGGCGGCGGTCCGGGCAGCCATCGAGGAAGGCCGGGCCGCGGCGGCAGCGGACGACGAGGAGGCCCTCGGCAACGCCAACCAGCATTTCCACGGGGCCATCGTGGCGCTGGCCGAGAGCCCGCGCCTCAACACGATCATGGCCCAGGTCCTGGCCGAGATGCGGCTCTTTTTCCACAAGGCCACACTGGACGCGCACTTTTACCGCAGCTACCTCGACGACAACGAGGAAATCTGCAAGGCCCTGGAAGCCGGCGAACTGGACCGTGCGGGAGACCTGCTCCTGGCCTATCTGGACCGCTCGGAAGAGAAGCAGAGCGCCGTCCACGGGGACTGAGCGACGGTGCCGCACCGCCGGCAGGCACGCCCGCGACGCGCCTTCTGGCCGGCGCGGCGGCAAATTCCCGACGCTACCCGAATTCCGGCGTCGACAGCGTTTCCGCGCGTCGGGGAGAACTCCCCGCGTCGTGGTGCCGCGCCGGGCGGCAAGCCGGCTCGGCGCAGGTCAGTCGAGGGACCCGTGCGTTGGCCGGAACTCCCCCGGCCAGTCGGCCGTCCGGATCCGTTTGAGCTCGCTGACCGGACCCATGACGCCCCATTCATCAAGGCCCAGCCGCGAGAGTGGGTCCAGTTTGCTGATCGTGGGATGCGATCCTTGGAGAACGTCTGAGGCGACCACGGCATGCGTGACTTCGCCGAAGACCAGGAAACAGTCGCCGATCTCCAGCGTGCTGTGGAGCTTGCACTCCAGCGCAACCGGTGATTCCGCAACCCGGGGAACCTGCACCGTGCGGCCGGCTTCACGCGTCAGGCCAGCGGCGTCGAACTCGCTCACCTCCGGCGGGAAATTCGTGCCGGTGGCGTTGACCTCGGCCATGAGGTCCGCCGGAGCCAAATTCACAATGAACTCGCCCGTTGCGACGATGTTGCGCAGCGAATCCTTCTCACCCACCGACGTGAACTGAATGATGGGCGGATTCACCGAGGCGACCGTGAAGAAGGAATGCGGGGCGAGGTTGTCCACGCCGTCGGCGGACGTACTCGAAACCCACGCGATGGGCCGGGGAACGATTACCGCCGTCAGCAGCCGATAGAAGTCCCCGGCTGGCAGTTCGTCAGGGCTGAAGTCCGTTCGCATGGCTCCACCTTACGACTGGGCCGCCGAACCTCGTGCCGGTGGGTTGCCCCGGGAGCTGCTCGCGGTCACGGTACAGGGCGGCGACTTCCGTCAGCGTGGTCATCAGTATTTCCTGAGGTTCAGCGGCGCAGTGCCGTGCCACCGCTGCCGCAGGAGGGCACTGCAGGCGCCCAGGAGCCGATTGAGTTCTTCCGTGCTGTTCGAGAGGGAGCGGAGCACGAGGCCGCTGATGCCATTGGCTGTGGCAGTCAGGGAGACCCCCGTGTAGGCATCGTGCCCGCCGGTCAGGACGTGCAGCTCGTCCACGAGGGCCTGGTCAACCCGCCGGTCGACCACAATCAGGGATCCCACGTGGCTGAAGCCCTCCATGAACCCCATCCCCGTGACGTCGTAGGCTGGCGGCCGGATCAGCAGGTTGTCGAGGGCCAGCAGTCCGATCTTGCCCCTGGACTCGACCCGGATTTCGGTCCGGAGCCGCAGCTCCTCGTACCGGAACGAGGCGCCGTCCGGCGACCAGCCGGGGGTGATGACCTCGGACATGACAAGGCTCGACGTCGGGTGCAGGGTGATGTGCGTGTTCTGCCTGTAGCTGGCCTCCCGGTAGGCGATCAGCTGGTCCGGGGCCAGCTCCAGCTGCGACTCCTCCCCCAGCCGCAGCCGCATCCGCTGCTCGGCAAACGAGCCCGGCGTCCGGTAGATCTTGGTGGCCGATTGGGTGGTGAGCAGAAGCTTCGCCCCGTCCGCCACCTCGACTTCGAGGACATAGAGGTCGGCCCCCAGATACGCCCCGCCAGGATTCACCACGACATAACAAACCTGCCCGGAGTCATCCAAATAATGCGGCCGCAGTACCCGCAAGGCGCCCTGATGGTACTGATGCGAAGCAACCGACCGCCCACCCCGCACGTCGATGCGCAAGGCGAGCTCCCCCCTCGGTGTCTCGACGGCGGAATCAGCAGCCGCCGTCGTGCTCATGACGCCAGGTCGAGCATCAGGACATCGCGGCGCATCCATTCGATGACGCGGTCCAGTCCTTCGTCGGTCTTGAGGTTGGTGAAGCAGAACGGCTTCCCGCCACGGAATTCGCGCGAGTCCCGTTCCATCACGGCCAGGTCGGCGCCGACGTGCGGTGCGAGATCGGTTTTGTTGATGATGAAGAGGTCGGACTTGATCATGCCCTGGCCGGCTTTACGCGGGATCTTCTCGCCCTGGGCCACATCAATGATGTAGATGGAGAAGTCCACCAGTTCGGGGCTGAATGTTGCGGAGAGGTTGTCCCCGCCGGACTCCACAAAGATCACCTGCAGGTCCGGGTGCCGCTTCTTGAGCTCCTCGATGGCGGCCGTATTCATGGACGTGTCCTCGCGGATGGCGGTATGCGGGCAGCCGCCGGTTTCCACGCCGATGATCCGGTCGATCGGGAGGATGCCGTTGGCCGCCAGGATCTTGGCGTCCTCGATCGTGTAGATGTCGTTGGTGATGGCCGCCATGGATATTTCCCGGCTCATGTGCCGGGTGAGACGCTCGACCAGCTGGGTCTTGCCGGCACCCACCGGGCCGCCGATGCCGATTTTGATGGGCTCAGACATATTCTTCTCCAGACATATTTCGTGCGCGGCTGACTTAACTCATGAACATGCGGGCACGCTGGCGCTCGTGCCGCATCTGCGAGATTTCGAGTCCGGGACTGACGGCGCCAAAGTCGCTCCGGTCGAGGGTGGCGGCGCGTTCGACCGCGGCGGCGACGTCGCCGGCCGCCTTCCGCAGCAGCCGCTGGCCTGCGTTTTGCCCCAGCGGAATGGCCCGCACGGCGTTCTGCGTCAACGACGTCAGGGTGGCGAACAGGTAGGCGGCAAGGGCCTCGGGCAGCGGCACACCAAGGGAACGGGCGACGACGGCGAACGCCAGCGGCTGGTGACCGGCGGCACGGCCCGAACCCACCAGCTCCCGGTACTCCGCCAGCTCGAGGGACGGAAAGATCTCGGCGCCGATCTCCAGCAGCCGGGTGCCCATCTTGATGCTGGCCTCGCGCAGCTGCCGGGGCAACAGCTGGGCCGTCAGCAACGCGTCCAGTTCAGCTACGGAAACATCCTCATATAGGAACCGGATGGCCAGTGCGTCCGAATACGTCAGCTGTTGCCCCGCGAACGCGGCCAGCCACACCGCGAAGGACTGCTCGTCATGCACCAGCCCGCGCTCGATGTAGCTCTCAAAGCCCAGCGAGTGCGCGAACGCGCCGGTGGGCAGCGCGGAATCACACAGCTGCTGCAGGGCCAGCTGGTAGGACGCGGGGCTAGTGGGAGTGTTCGGCATGGCGGAAGGGGACGGGCATCACGCGCTCCTGGCGGTCATAGGGCGCCCCGACGTGTTTGAGATAGTCCTCCACCGTGTGGTCGTACTGGCAGACCATGACTTCGGCGCCGTACTCGGACGAGGCACCAAAGAACTGGGCCTGCAGGTGCCGGTTGCCGAGGGAGTGCGCCACCACCCCCATCTCGTGGATGGTCCGCGGGGCGATGACGAGGACGTCGGTGGGCAGCACGGACACCACGATCATGTTGTCCTCCGCGACGTGCAGGATGTCGCCGTCGCGCAGGTCCCCGGAACCGGAGGGGAGGCGGATGCCCAGTTCCTTGCCGTGGTCGGTGGTGACCCGCTGGACGCGCTTGACCAGCTCCGCGCTGGGCAGCACCACCTTCTCCCGGTGAAGCCCGAAGTACGGGTCCGGACCGAGGGGAAGGTCATGGGTGTTGCCGAGGACCTTTTCGATGATCATTCCTGTCGCCTCCTGAAGCCTAGAAAAGGAAGTAGCGCTGCGCCATCGGCAGCACGTCGGACGGTTCGCACGTGACGTCCTCGCCGTCGACACTTACCTGGTATGTTTCCGGATCCACCTCGATGTCCGGGGTGGCGCCGTTGTACTTGAGGTCCGCCTTCGTGAGGCTGCGGATCCCGGACACGGGCCGGATGACCTTCTCCAGGCCCAGCTCGGCAGGAACCCCGGCCTCGATGGCGGCCTTGGAGAGGAAGGTGATGGAGGACTGCTGCAGGGCCTTGCCGTACGCGGCGAACATGGGCCGCATGGTGCGCGGCTGCGGCGTGGGAATGGAGGCGTTGGCGTCCCCCATCAGCGCGTAGGCGATTTGCCCGCCCTTGATCACCAGCTCGGGCTTGACGCCGAAGAACGCCGGGTCCCAGAGCACCAGGTCTGCGAACTTTCCGACCTCCACCGAGCCGATCGAGTCGGCCATGCCCTGGGCGATGGCCGGGTTGATGGTGTATTTGGCCACGTAGCGTTTCAGCCG
This sequence comes from Arthrobacter sp. TB 26, assembly GCF_000427315.1. Classification (GTDB taxonomy): domain Bacteria; phylum Actinomycetota; class Actinomycetes; order Actinomycetales; family Micrococcaceae; genus Arthrobacter. The sequence continues at coordinate 18,459 of NZ_AUPJ01000490.1, read as the reverse complement.
GAAGTTGTCGCTCCCGGCGCCGAGACCGGAGGGGGCGCCGTGGCTGCCGCCGTCAGGGTCCTTGAGGACCCCGCGCTGCTTCTTCATCTTGTCGGCGACCTGCCAGGTACGGATGATGACTTCGCCCACCCGCCCCATCGCCTGGGAGTCCGAGGAAGTGATCGCGAAGATCCCCAGGTCCTGGAGCACGTCCTCGGCGGCTATCGTCTCGGCGCGGATGCGGGAGTCCGCGAATGCCACGTCCTCCGGGATGTCCGGGTTGAGGTGGTGGCAGACCATGAGCATGTCCAGGTGCTCTTCGATGGTGTTGCGCGTGTAGGGCAGCGTGGGGTTGGTGGAGGCCGGCAGGACGTTGGGCAGCCCGGCGATCTTGATGATGTCCGGGGCGTGCCCGCCGCCGGCGCCCTCGGTGTGGAAGGTGTGGATCACGCGCCCGCCGATGGCCCGGATGGTGTCCTCCACGAACCCGCACTCGTTCAGGGTGTCGGTGTGGATGGCCACCTGGACGTCGTAACAGTCCGCGACCTTCAGCGAGGTGTCGATCGAGGACGTCGTGGAGCCCCAGTCCTCATGGACTTTCAGGCCGATCGCGCCGGCGCGGATCTGCTCGGCGAGGGGCTCGACGGCGGACGCATGGCCCTTGCCGAACAGGCCGATGTTGATCGGGAGCCCTTCGGCCGCCTGCAGCATCCGCTGGATGTGCCATTTGCCGGGGGTCACGGTGGTGGCCTTGGTGCCCTCGGCGGGGCCGGTGCCGCCGCCGACCATCGTGGTCACCCCGCTGCACAGGGCGGCGGGGACCTGGTCCGGGGAGATGAAGTGGATGTGCGAATCCACGCCGCCGGCGGTCAGGATCTTCCGCTCGCCGGCAATGATTTCGGTGCTCGCGCCGATCACGATGTCCACGCCGTCGGTGATCTGCGGGTTGCCGGCCTTCCCGATCCGGAAGATGTGGCCGTCCCGGAGCGCGACGTCGGCCTTGTAGATCCCGGTGTAGTCCAGCACCACGACGTTGGTGATCACGGTATCGGGAACATCCCCATCCCGGGTCACCTGTCCGTTCTGGCCCATGCCGTCACGGATCACCTTGCCGCCGCCGAAGACCACTTCCTCGCCGTACACGGTGAGGTCCTTCTCGATTTCGAGGAACAGTTCGGTGTCGGCGAGGCGGATGGCGTCGCCGGTCGTCGGGCCGTACAGGTCCGCGTATTGCCTGCGGGACAATTCGAAACTCATCTGCGTACTCCCTCTATCGGGGCAAGCGTGCCGTTGACCGCGTTGCTGAGCCCGTAGACCTCACGCCGGCCCGCGAGTTCAATCAGCCGGACGGTCTTGCTGTCCCCCGGCTCGAAGCGGGCAGCGGTGCCCGCAGGAATGTCAAGGCGCCGGCCGTAGGCGGCGCGCCGGTTGAACGTCAGGGCGGCGTTCGCTTCGGCAAAGTGGAAGTGCGAGCCCACCTGCACGGGACGGTCGCCGGTGTTGGTCACGACGACGTCGATCGCCTCGCGGCCGGCGTTGACCTGCACTGGCTCGGGGCGAAGGACGTATTCTCCGGGAATCATCGCAGCTCCCCTATCGGATGGGATCGTGGACGGTGACGAGCTTGGTGCCGTCCGGGAACGTGGCTTCGATCTGGACGTCGTGGATCATCTCCGGGACGCCATCCATCACGTCCTCACGGCGGAGCACAGTGCTGCCGTAGCCCATGAGGTCCGCCACGGTCCTGCCGTCCCGGGCGCCTTCGATCAGTTCGTAGCTGAGGATGGCGACGGCCTCCGGAAAGTTCAGCTTCAGCCCGCGCGCCTGGCGCCGGCGGGCGAGGTCGGCCGCGACCACGATCATGAGCTTTTCCTGCTCACGGGGCAGAAGATGCATGACGGAATCCCTTCGACGCCGGCGGTCACGGGCCTGGCGGCGCCGCGGTGTTGCCAGCGTAGACGGGCAACGTTTCCTGCAGGTTTCGTCCGTCACATACGGTGTTGCGGCGGATGCGGCCGGGGCCCGGCTTCAGCCGGTCAAACAGCCGGCAGAACTGCCGCAGCCAGCTTCCGCTCAGGAGACCTTGTTAGGGTGAACGAATGAAACTTCGCCTCGCCGCCCTGTCCGCTGCCACCCTGATGATCACGCTGACGGGCTGCGGGCAGGTGCAGGACGCCGCGAACAAGGCCGTGAGCGACGGCGCCTCCCAGGTGGCCACGGCGGCCGGCAGTGAAGTGAAGAAGCAGGCCTGCAGCCTCGTGGAGGACGGCCTGGTCAGCGTCAAGGACAAGGAAGTCCTCGGCGGCCTTGTCGCCGGCGCAGAGACCGCGGGGGTTCCCGCCGAGATCACCACCCCGCTGCGCCAGATCGCCGACTCCGGCGACCAAGCTCCGGCCGAATCGGTCAAGGCCCTCCAGGACGCCTGCGCCAAGTAAACCCGGCGCATAACTCCAGCGGCGGGGCCGCTCCTAGCGCTTGCCCTTTTTCCGGGATCCCTTGCCACGGCCCTTGTCCGGGTTCGGGGCGTAGCGCTGCGCCACCTTGGGCTTCTTGACGGCCGGACCGCGCCGGTCAGGCTTCGGTTCCTTCTTGGGCTTTTCCTGCTGGGCGGAGGGCTGGCGGGAGCTCGCGGCGGTGCGGCCGCGGACAATGCCGATGAACTCCTCGATTACCTCGTCCGTGGTGTCGCTGGGCCAGGCCACGGCGATCTCGGTCCTGGGTGCCCCGGTGAGTTTGCGTGCCACAGTGTCTTTGACGTTGAAGTGGCGGGCCACGGACATCGGCAGGATTACCAGGCCGGCCCCGGTGGCCACCACCTGCAGCGCCATTTCCGGGCCACCGAGTTCGGCGACGTCCAGGAACGACTCCTTGGACAGGTCGGCCAGGTCCACCTCCTCGAACAGCGAGATCTCGTGTCCCTTGGGCGCCACCACCACGGGCTGTTCCTCATACAAGGGAATGACGCTAAGGCCCTCGCGCTCCACCGGCAGCCGGACGAAGCTCAGGTCCGCGGAACCGTCGCGCAGCACGGTGAGCTGGGCGCCGTCGTCGGACATAAAGGAGCGCAACGGAACGTCGGGCATCCGCTCCTCCCAGCGCCGGGTCCACTTGCCCGGGGTCACGCCGGGGACGTAGGCGAAACGCAACTCCCGCACGGCAGCAACGGCTGCGACGTCGGCGGTTTCGTCGGGGGTCTGGGGTGTTTCTTCTGCTGCGGACACATGTTCACAGTACCGCCCGGCCCGGCGCATGGCGGGTGTCAGAGTTCAGTGCCGGTGCCCAGTCAGCCGCTGGCCGGATACCCTTGAAGCATGACCTCTGCAAACTCCCAGTCCATGAAGCCGGCCACCGTTGCCAAGAAGCTTGGCATCTACCTGCCCGCAACACCCCAGGAGTTCCAGGATTCGGTCATCACCCGCGCCGATTTCGCCGAGCTCCAGGCCAACCCGCCGGAGTGGCTCGCTGAACTGCGCCGCAACGGCCCGCACCCCCGCCCGGTGGTCGCACAGAAGCTCAACGTCTCCATCAGCGGCCTGGCCCGCGGCGGCGTCGAGGAAGCGCTGACGACGGCGGAAATCACCGCACTGCTGCAGGCTCCCCCGGCGTGGCTGGTCGCCGAACGCTCCACCCACGCTGCCGTGCGCGCCGAGGCCCAGCGGGTCAAGGACGAGGCTGCACAGAAGGATGCCAAGAAGGCACGCACCGCCGCCGAGTAGCCGCGGCCGCCGGTACCGGCTCAGTCCTGGTGGAGCTGGACGAAGTTCCCGCACCCGTCGTCGAACACCGCGGTTGTCCCCCCGGGACCGGCGGAGGGCTCGCCCTGGAAGATGACTCCTTTGGCCGTGAGCCGCTTGAACTCGGCCCGGACATCGGTCACCCCGAAGACGATCGCGGGCAGCCCGGCGTCGTGGCATCCGTTCATGTAGGCGGCCCCGATCGGGTTGTCGCTGGGTTCCAGCAGGAGCCCAACCGATCCGCCGCCGGCGCCGGCCGGGTCCTTCACGATGTACAGGTTGTGCTCCGGGATGGCCATGAGGCTCTCGAAGCCGAGGATTCCGGTGTAGAACTCGAAAGCAGCGGCGGGGTCCTTGACGTGGATGCTGCACATTTTCAGTCGCATGAGGCCTAGGCTACGCCCGGACGGCCCCGGGTGTGAACCGGACTTACCCCACCGGGCTCCCGCATGGTTCCGGGACCATTGACGGCCCGCCTGCGATGGATTCCAATGGAATTAGCGGAACCGCGCCCGCACCGGGCCGGATCCCTGGAGGTGTTGGAATGCCGTCTCTGTTCGAGCCCGCCCCTTTCGCGCTGTGGCAGCTGCTTGCCTTGGCCGTCGTCGTCGTATGCTCGGCGGGAGCCTCGGTCTATTGGGTCCGGAAGCACCTGGCGGCCGACGACGACGGCCTGCCGGACGCCGTGTTCTGGGACGGTTTCGCCGGGCTCGCCATCGTTGCGCCGGCCGTGATCCTTCCGGCCCTGGCAGCACCGTGGGCCGGCCTGCTGCTCGGGGTCCTCGCCGCCGCTGCGGCTGCGGCCTCCTATCTGTGGACGCCCACGGTCTTCAGCAAGCAGGAGGCCCGGCGCTTCTCCCGGGAAACCGCCGCCAGCAACGTGGCCGCCGAAGCGCGGCACCGCAACGCCCTGGCCAGGTGGCAGCGCTACGAACTCGACCCCGGGCACTGCATCGACTACCCCGCCATGAGTGACCCCCGGCAGCCGGAGACGGCAGCCCTGATCCGGGCGATGAAGGATGCGGAGCGGCTCCGCGGCTGTGCCGACGCCGGTTATGCCCCGGCCGTTGCCCGGCTGGAACAGGCCCTCGCCGACGCCGAACGGGCCGCCGGCGTCCGGCACGACGCCCCGACCCGCATCGCCGGATTCCCGACGGCGGACCCCGCCCTCGGCTGACGCCCCCGGCAACTCACCCTCCGAGCCCCACGTCCCCGCATTCCACGGTCATCCCCGGAAGGAAGCACCATGACAGATATCACCATCATCGGCAGCGGCAACATGGCACGGGCGATCGGAACCCGTGCCGTGGCTGCAGGACGCTCGCTCCAGATCCTGGACCGGACACCGGAGAACGCGGCCAAACTCGCCGCCGAACTGGGCGCTGAAACCACTTCCGGAGGGCTGGGCGACATCCCGGAGGGGGACATCGTGGTGCTGGCCCTCTACTTCGGGCCGGCCAGGGAAGTGGCGACGCACTACGGCGACACACTGAGCGGCAAAACCGTGGTGGAGATCAGCAACCCGATCAACGCGGACACCTTCGATTCCCTTACCGTCGAGCCTGGCACGTCGGCCGCCGAGGAGATCGCCGCCCTGCTGCCGGGGGCGGACGTCGTCAAGGCCTTCAACACCACGTTCGCCGGTCCGCTGACGGCCGGAGTGACGGGCGGGATGCCCCTGGACGTGTTCATCGCCTCGGACTCCGAGGAGGCCGGCAACCGGGTCGCCTCGTTCGCGGCGGCCGCGGGGCTCCGCCCGTTGCGGGTAGGCGGCCTGCGGCATGCCCGGGAGCTCGAGGGATTCCAGCTCCTGGTGGCAGCCCTGCAGGCCAACCCCGCCTACGGGTCCTTCAACTGGGCCACCGGGCTGAAGATCATCGACTAGGCCGGCGCCGGCGG
>NZ_AUPJ01000490.1:0-12837 GCF_000427315.1 Arthrobacter sp. TB 26 | reverse complement strand
CCCGCCGCGGCCCGGGGTCTACAGTTCCACGGTGCCGCTTTCGCCCACGCTCATCCGGCTGTGCATGACCTTGGACTTGACCCACTGCAGCACGGTCGCGGCCGTTCCGCCCGGGCTGGTCCAGTACTCGGCCGAGTCAGAGTCGACGTGCAGCAGCACCACCTCCGGGGTGTCCGGACCGTCCGGGAACCAGGCCTCGACCATCTGGTTCCAGAGCTCGTGGATCTTCGCGCGGTCCGTGACAACCTCGGCCGTTCCGGCCACCGACACCCATTCCGTGCCCTTGCCGAACGAGACATTGACGCCCGGGTGCATCCGGACATGGGCTACTTGGGAGGTGGTGGCGGACGTGAAGAACCACATGTCGCCGTCGTCCAACACGTCCTGGACAGCCAGCGGCCGGCTGACCAGTGCGCCCGTTTCATTGACGGTGGTGAACATTCCGATCCGCGAATCGTTGATGATGTCCGTAACTTTGCTGATGTTTTCTGCGTCCGACATGCTGTCACCTCGTTCTGGTTCCGAACGGGGGAAGGTCCCCCTCCCGCCAGCCTATTGGTAAGTGTGCTTACTTTCCAAGGGCTGCCGGAAGGAGGACCTTCCCGGTTCGTTGCTGCCAGGGCTCAGTAGCCCTGGGGCAGGACCTTGCCCTTGAAGAACTCCGGCCGGATCTTGTACATGACCAGCATGAGCACCACGCCCAGCAGGATAACGCCCATGCCGAGGATGAACACGAGGCCAATGCCGCCGACGGATGATCCGGAACCGTACGCCGGGTCCATTGAGTCATAAGCGGTCTTGAAGAACATCACCAGCAGGATGACGCCGCCCAGGAGCGGGGAGAGGAACTTGAAGAAGAACGCATGGGCCCCGCTGAACGCCTCGCTCCGGAAGAACCAGACGCATGCCAGTGCGGTGATGCCGTAGTAGAAGCAAATCATCATGCCGAGTGCGGTGATGGTGTCCCACAACGCGTTCTCGGAGGTGGTCCGGGTGATCACGTAGAACGCCGCGGCGGCAATGGCCGCCGCAATGGTGGCGTAGCTCGGGGACTTGAACGTGGGGCTGATCTTGCCGAACTTCGCCGGCAGCGCCTTGTAATGGCCCATCGCCAGCAGTGTCCGGGCCGGTGACACGAACGTCGACTGCAGGGACGCGGCCGAGCTGCTCAGGATGGACAGGGACATCAGGATGGCGAACGGACCCATGACCGGTCCGGCGAGGACGGCGAAGATGCTGCCCTGGTTCTCCGGGTTTCCGGCGCCCAGGCCTTCCTGTCCGATGCCGGCGAAGGACAGCGTCGCAAGTGCGACGGTCATGTAGATGATCACGATGACGAGCACAGTGACGGTGGCCGCGCGGCCCGGGGTTTTCTCCGGGTTGCGGGTTTCCTCGTTCATGGTCAGGGTGACGTCCCAGCCCCAGTAGATGAAGATCGAGAGCGAGACGCCGGCGGCGAAGGCCGAGAAGGAACCGACGGCGAACGGGTTGAACCAGTCAGGGGTGATCGCGGTGGCGTCGAAGGCCGTGCCGTTGGCAACGTGGCTGAAGGCGGCGACGGCGAACCAGCCGAGGACGATGAGCTGGAACGCAACCAGCACGTACTGGACACCCTTGGTGGTTTCCATGCCGCGGTAGGAGATCCAGCACGCCAGCGCGATGAACACCAGCGTGGTGGCGATGTTCAGGGGCAGGTTCAGGGTCAGGTCAGCGAGTTCGGGATTGCCGAAGAGCTGGGCCAGCATGAGGTAGAAGAAGTCCACCGCCACGGCTGCCAGGTTGGACAACACAATGATCGTCGCGGCGATCAGTCCCCAGCCGCCCATCCAGCCGATCCACGGCCCAAAGGCCCGCGAGGCCCAGGTGAAGGAGGTTCCGGCGTCGGGCATGGCGTTGTTCAGTTCCCGGTAGCCGAACGCGACGAGCAGCATCGGAATGAAGCCCACCAGGAAGATGGCCGGCAGCTGGACGCCGACCTCGGCGACCGTGGGGCCAAGGGCCGCGGTCAGGGTGTAGGCCGGGGCAATACAGGACACACCGATGACGACGGCGCCGATCAGGCCCACCGATCCGGCCTTGAGGCCCTTGGCGCTAAGTCCTGCTTGCGTGTCGTGCGAGGTCTTGGCCGTCGCGTGTTCGGTGCTCATTGGTGTGCCTCTCGGGAGGTTTCATTCGACGTTGAATGGTTCTGGTGCTTGAGTTCGTAGCCGCTGGGCACCACGAGCATCGGAACCGGGAGGGCGCGCAGGATCCGGTTGGCGGTACTGCCCAGAAAGATGGAGCGGGCCTGGGCCAGCCGGCTCGAGCCAATCACCAGGACCTCGCCGTCTTCCCAGTCGAGGCCGTCCACAGCCTCTTCAATGCTCCGGCCCTGCGCCACGACAACATCCATCCTGGCGGCCAGCTGGACGCCCGACGGGCTGACCGGCGCGGCTGACGCGACGGTCTTTTCCGCGTACTCGCGCGCGGCTTCCGCAGCGCCGGTCGGGTCGCCGCCGTCGAGCGCGAGCAGTGACACCACCCGCAACGGGACCCCCCGGTTCGCCGCCATGCCGATGGCGAAGTCGAGCAGCTTCCCGGCTCCGGCCCGGGTGCCGAGTCCGCAGCTGATGCGGGTCAAGGCCTCCGTGCGGTGGTAACCGTGGGGTGCCAGGGCCACCGGAACGGTTGAGGCGTGGAGCAGTGCGCTGGCCACCGAACCGATGGTGAAACGCTTGAACAGCCCTGCGCTGGTGGCCCCGATGACGAGAATGTCCGCCCCGAGCTCCTCCGCCGCCTCGATCAGCGCCTGGGCATCGGAGTCCCCGGTGCGGACGTGCGCCTGCGCCGGGACGTCGGCCGGAACGAGGGCGAGGGCCTCGTCGAGCCACTGGCGCGCCTGTTCGTTCAGAAGGTTCTCGAAACCGGCCTTGGGTGCATGGGCGGCGCCGAACTGCTGGACTTCCGGCACCACTAGCACCAGATCCAGGCTGGCACCGCGGCCCCGTGCCAGCGACAGGGCCAGGTTTACGGCATCGTGGCCTCTGGCATTGGCTGAATACCCCACTACGTATCGCATCTGGCCGATCCTCTCTGAGCTGTTGCGCGGGTTGGGTGAAAGGGACTAATTGGAGGCCACGGAGGCACGGTCTGCCGCTGCGACGATCCGGGCTGCCGTGTGGCGGCCCATCCGGACGGCGCCGTCGACGTGCTGGTACCCCTCTGCGGCGAGGTCGGAGGAGGACCAGTAGATCGGCCCGACCGGCGCGTGCTGGTCCTTTCCGTACCGGTGCAGTCCACCAAGGTCGTAGCTGGAGGCATAGGCGCCCCGGGTCCACTCCTCGGAGCCCCAGTCCGACTCGTAGTACACCTCCGGTTCGAGGGCCTTGTCCCCCAGGAAGCCGGCCATCGATTCGAGGATGGCGCGGCGGCGGTCCTCGGCGCTGAGCTCGAACATGGCGTCGGCTTTTTCATCCGAGACGAAGCCCACCAGTGTCCCGCGGGGGTCTTCGTGATTGGTGTTGTCGTAGACCTCCTGGACCAGGGCGCCGGCTCCGAAGCAGGTTCCGGAGAGGCCGTCCCCGCGCCAGAACGGGGTGCTGTAGACGGCATGGACCTTAATGACCAGGCCCAGCGACTGGTGCTGGTGCATCTGGTGCTGGCGGCGCGGCAGCGGCGGGTTGAAGGAAACGCGGGTGTAGAGGTTCGGGGGCACGGCCATGATGACGAACCGCGCAGTCACGGTGGCGCGTTCGGAGATGGCGGTCACCCGCTGGGCTCCGTCTTCGCCGGTTCCTTCAGTTCCCGCGGCCGGGGCCGGCGCCCAGTTGATGGTGCGCACCGGACTGTCGAGGACGACGTCGTCGCCCAGTTCGGCGGCGATCAGGAGCGAGACCTGCTGCATTCCCCCGACGACGCGCTTGTCGAGGATGAAGTCCTCGTCGGTGAGGTGGGTGAAGGATCCGGCGGAGGCAGCCATCAGCACTGCCTGCAGGGCGGAGAAGGCGTGGGCCGGCTTGGTCAGCATGCCGCCGGCAATGAACAGCCCGATGTTGTTGCAGGCTTCCTCGTCCGAGGAGTTCTCCCGCAGCCAGTGGTGGAAGGAGATGGTGTCCAGCTCGCGGGCCTTGGGATGCGCCCACGGCTCGGTGGGGCCGATCTCGGCGGCGAGGGAATCCAGCAGGGCGGTGAGTTTGTCCATCTCGGCGGCGGTGGTTTCGCTGACGGGGAAGGTGTCTCCCGTATATAGGGTGCGCTTGCCGTCGGAGCCGATGTAGACGGATTCGCCGTCACGGTAACGGGAATAGGTCTTCAGGCCAAGGTCGTCGAGGAGCGCCAGGAGTTCGGTCTGGTCCGGGGAAACCCACTGGCCGCCGATTTCCAGCATGGCGCCGTCGATCGTGTCGGTCCAGGTGCGGCCGCCGACACGGTCGCGCGCCTCCAGGACGGCCACGCTCAGGCCGGCCTTCTTCAGTTCCCGGGCTGCGGTCAGCCCGGCGGGGCCTGCTCCGACGATGACGACGTCGCGGTCAAGTTCCAGCATGATGTCCTCTCTGTGGCCGCCAAGTGATGCGGACCACTAAATGAATGCCATTCATTTAGACTCGACTATAGACCCTTCGAGTGCGTCAGGGAAGACCTCATGCCTAAGAAATTTCGCCCGTAAAGTAGGGGCAGAATGGGAGGGCCCCATCAACGGCAGAAAGGCCAGGAATGCCGGCATCAACCAGTGCCCCTGCGGATCCGCACCGCCAGGATGCCAAACCGCGCCGCCGGGTGGGCAGGCCTGCTGCCGCCGTCCTCGACCAGGACGGCATTACCGCGGCGGCGCTGCAGCTCATCGGGAAGAGCGGCTATGACGGGTTCACCATGGCGGCATTGGCGCGGACGCTCAATGTGGCGCCGTCGGCCCTGTACAACCACGTCTCGTCCAAACGGGACGTGCTGGTCCTCGTCCAGGACCACCTGACCTCGTTCGTGGACGTGTCGGCCTTCGACGCCGAACCGTGGGACCGGGCCGTGCGCAGTTGGGCCTGGAGCTACCGCGACGTGTTCTCCAAACACACGCCGCTGATCCCGGTGATCGCCGTGCTCCCGGTGACGGACGCGCCCAAGACGCTGGCCATGTACGAGGCCGTCAGCGCAGGATTCAGCCGGGCCGGTTTCCCGCAGGAGCGGATTGTTTCAGCGATCGTGGCACTGGAGTCCTTCATCTTCGGCTCGGCGTATGACGTCACCGCCCCGGCGGACATCTTCGACTCCGGAAGCATGGCGGCCTCGACGCCAAATTTCACCGCGGCCGTGGCGCGACTGGCCGATCAGGGGTACGCGAACCAGGCCGACGTCGCTTTTGAGCTGGGCCTCGACGCGCTGGTCACCGGCTTCGGCGCGCTGCGGGCATAGGCGGGGCCAGGACCCCGGCGTAGGCCGCGCCAGACAAAAAAGAACCCCGGTCCGAAGACCGGGGTTCTATTGTTTGCGTGCGCGAGGGGGGATTTGAACCCCCACGCCCTTTCGGACACTGGCACCTGAAGCCAGCGCGTCTGCCGTTCCGCCACTCGCGCGCAACTTCTTCCACTCAATCGTGGCCCGGAATCCGGACCACCAACCTCGTAAAAGCAGCGAGATCAAGCATAACGGACAACAGCGGGAAAACACCAATCGGCCCCCGGAGGGACATCGCCGGGGACAACCGGGGGACAACAACAGGCCAGGAACAAGGCAGTAGCGAGGGCCGCAGCAGAACCACCCAGGCTGCCCGAGGCCTTCCCCGCCGGGCGGACGGGGTCGATGTCAGCGCATGTCAGAGCCGGTCTGCCGCAATTTTCCGGCACGGAGTGGCGACGCGCATTAAGGCCATTCCCAGACTCGCCCAGTAGTATCTGATGTAGGAGTGCCCGTTACCAGCGGGCTCCCGCAGATGTGGGAAACCGAGTTCCGGAACGAATGCTGCCCTGCAGCCGTCACGAAAGGAGAAGGACCATGGGATTGCTGGACAAAGTCGAGCGCGGCATCGAAAAGGCCGTCCGCGGAGTCTTCTCCACCGGTTCTCGCGCCCAGGTTGAGCCTGTCGAGATCGCCAGCCACCTCCGCCGCGAGGTGGACAACAAGGCCATCACCATCGCCGCGGGACGGACCCTCGCCCCCAACGTCTTCGATGTCCTCCTCAGTGACGCCGACTTCCAGCGGGCCCAGGAATGGGGCACACCACTCGCCGAAGAACTGTGCGATGTGGTCATCAACCACGTACGCAGCCAGGGATACACCCTCCAGGGTCCCGTCCGGATCAGCTTCCGCCGTGACGAGGAACGCCGCGCCGGAGACTTCGAGATCAAGTCACGGACCGAAAAGACCTCGTCCCCCGCGCAGCCGGCGGCGCACGGCGGCATGCCTGCCGCACCGACGCGCATGCCCTCCCGGATGCAGCCTGTCCTGGACATCGACGGGCAGCGGTACTCCCTGAACGCGCCCTCGATCGTACTGGGACGCTCGTCCGAAGCAGACATCCTTATTGATGACACCGGCGTTTCCCGCCGTCACCTGGAAATCCGGACGGGAACGGGCACTGCCCAGGCCGTCGATCTGGGCTCCACGAACGGCAGCTACGTCAACGGCCACAAGATTGTGGGGTCATCGGAACTCACCGACGGCACGACGATCACTATGGGACGGACCAAAATCATCTTCCGCCTTTTGCCCGCCAACCCAGGCGGCCGCCGGTGAGCGAACTGACCATCACCGCCCTGCGCTTCGGTTTCCTCCTGCTCCTGTGGGTGCTGATCTTCAGCATCGTTGCCGCCATGCGCCGGGACCTCATGATCGGCCGCAAGGCCGCGGCGGGCGCCCCGACGGCGCGGCAGGTGCGCAAGAACCCGGCCTTGGCCGAACCGGCCGCCCCCGTCAAGCAGCAGCCTCGCCAGCTCGTCGTCACGGAGGGTCCGCTCAAGGGCACCACGATCCCGCTCGCAGCGAGCCCCATCCTGCTCGGCCGTGCCCAGGAAGCCACCCTCGTGCTGGAGGATGACTACGCCTCCGGCCGCCACGCCCGGCTGTTCCCGCAGGGCAGCCGCTGGTTCATTGAAGATCTAGGCTCGACCAACGGCACCTATCTGGCCGATCAGCAGCTCACCAGGGCACTGCCGGTTGAGTTGGGTGTCCCCGTGAGAATCGGCAAGACGGTCATCGAATTGAGGCCGTAGCCATGGCTGCCCCGGATCTTCCCGCAGACCAGGCAAAAGGCAAAACAACTGCCTCCAAGCGGCCGCTCATCATGCGTTACGCCGCGCGTTCCGACGTTGGCCGGGTGCGCGCGAAAAACGACGACTCCGCCTACGTCGGCCGCCACCTCGCCGTCGTTGCCGACGGTATGGGCGGACACGCCGGAGGCGATGTCGCCTCTGCCGCCACCGTGCTGGACATGATCCATCTCGACAGCGACGACTATGACGGCGACGCCGGCACCATCCTGGCCGACGAGATCCAGACCGCCAACTCACTGCTCTCCGAACTCGTGCACATCAATCCCAAGCTGGCCGGGATGGGAACCACCGTCACGGCCCTCCTGCTGGCCGAAGGCAAGCTGCACTTCGCCCACATTGGTGACTCCCGCGCGTACCGGCTCCGGAACGGCGAATTCGAGCAGGTCAGCGTGGACCATACGTTCGTGCAGCGCCTCATCGACGAAGGCCGCCTCCGGCCCGAAGAAGCCGAAACCCATCCACACAAGAACGTCCTGATGCGCGTCCTCGGCGACGTCGACGCCAGCCCTGAACTGGATCTGGCAACCCTTGACGTCGAACCGGGTGAGCGCTGGCTTCTCTGTTCCGACGGCCTGAATTACGTTGCCGGCCACGTTGTAGAGCGGACCGTCCGGGAGACCAAGGACCTGCGTGAATGCGCCGAACTTCTGGTCGATCTGACCCTTGAGGCCGGCGCTCCGGACAACGTCACCGTCGTAATGCTGGAAATCGCCGAACAGACCACGGACGACGTCCGGACGGCCGCCGTCGAAGTTGTCCCGGTCCCGTCAACGTCCACCGTGACCGCGACCGTGTCCGAAAGCGATACCCGGCGGCCCGGAAGCACCTTCGGCGCGGCTAATACGGCCGGAGAGCCGCAGAAGACACGCGACGCCGCCGGCAAGACCGGCGGATCCGCGGCGGTTCCCCTGGCCGCCGGGGCTGCAGCAGCGTCCTCTGCCCGGCCCCTGGCCCCGGAATCTCCAAAGTATGCCGGTGCGGCCGCCGATAAAGCGGCCGGCGGTGCCGGCGAAAAAGGAGAACCTGAGGCCTCCACCGATCCGCACCTGGGTGAGCATCTTTCCGCCGAGGTGCTCCGCGAGGAGCTTGCCAGCCGCCCCCACGAACTCGTGGGTGCCGCCGCCACGGCCGCGGAATCCGGATCCATCCCCACCATCGCCGGACGCACCATGGCCCGCCGGGCAGCGACCGTCCTGACCCACAAGTCTGAGCAGGCGAAGGAAGAAGCCGAGGAGTACAGACCAGCCAGCCGGCCCCGCCGCTGGGTGACTGTCTCCATCGCCGCCGCCATTGTGGCACTACTCGCCCTCGGGCTGTGGCTGGGCTACGCCTGGACCCAGACGCGGTACTACATCGGAGAGCAAGACCAGCATGTGGCCATCTTCAACGGGGTCTCCCAGCGCCTTGGACCCATCCAGCTCTCCACCCTCGAAACGGTGACCGAAATCCGGATGTCAGATCTGCCCGAATTCTCCCAGCAGCGGGTGCGCCAGACCGTGCCTGCCCGGGACCTCTACGATGCCCAGCGGATCGTCAAGAACCTTGAGCGCACCGGCACCACCGCCCCCGCGGACGAGTGCATCACCCCGTCCCCGACGCCCGCTACCCCCGGTGCGACTGCGACTCCGGGTGACACGGCGAGTCCTGGCGCGGCCGGGACTGCCGCACCATCGCCGTCGGCGACGGCTCAGATCTGCGAGGTGGCCAAATGACCCCCATCGATCCCACACCCAGGCCGCGGCGGAATGTCGAACTTGTCCTGCTGGTCCTGGCCCTCGCCGTCGGCATTGGCGCCAACGCCCTGGTCGGCGTGGACCGGCAGAAGGCCTTCGACACTGACTTCTGGTTCCAGTCGAGCCTGCTCGCCGCTGCCGCCCTGGCATTCCACATCGTGCTACGCATCCGGGCGAAATATGCCGATCCAGTAATTCTTCCGTTGGTGGTGGCCCTCAATGGTCTGGGCCTCGCCATGATTCACCGGTTGGACCGGGTCGGGGAAGACACGGGAAACAACCAACTGCGGTGGACTCTTGTGGCCATGGCTGTTTCCATCGCTGTCATCTGGTTCGTCAAGGACCACCGGGTCCTCCGCCGTTTTACGTACATCTCGCTGGCCATCAGCGCGGTCCTGCTGATCCTGCCGCTGGTTCCCGGCATCTCCGCCGGTGAAATCCTCGGCGCGCGGGTCTGGATCAAGTTCGGCTCGATGACTTTCCAGCCCGGTGAAATTGCCAAGATCACGCTCGCCATATTCTTTGCCGGGTATCTTTCTTCCAACCGGGATCTCATTCTGCTGGCCGGCCGGAAAGTCGGGCCCATCCAGTTCCCCCGGTTCAAGGACATGGGCCCCATGCTCGCCGCCTGGCTCGTGAGCATCGGGGTGCTGATCTTCCAGCGGGACCTGGGCTCCTCGATCCTGTTCTTCGGCCTCTTCCTCGTGATGATCTATGTCGCCACAAGCCGCATCAGTTGGGTGATCATCGGCGTCGGGCTCATCGCTGCCGGCGGCTTCGTTGCCTCCAAGGTCTTCTCCCACGTCGCCCTGCGGATTGACGGCTGGATCAATGCCTTCACCGACGAGGTCTACGGACGGGAGTTCGGCGGGAGTTTGCAGATCGTCGAAGGACTATTCGGCATGGCCAACGGCGGGCTGGTGGGCACCGGCCTCGGCCAGGGACGCCCCAACCTGGTGCCCTTCGCCAACAGCGACATGATTATTGCCTCCTTCGGCGAGGAACTGGGGCTCATTGGCCTCTTCGCGATCGTCCTGATGTACCTGCTGCTCTTCACCCGCGGCTTCCGCGCCGCGCTCGGCACCCGGGACGCTTTCGGGAAGCTGCTGGCCACCGGGCTCTCCTTCGCCATTGCGCTGCAGTGCTTCGTCGTGATCGGCGGAGTCACCCGGCTCATTCCCCTCACCGGTCTCACGACGCCGTTCCTGGCCGCGGGTGGCTCGTCCCTGCTGGCCAACTGGATCATTGTTGGACTGTTGCTGATGATCTCGCACACGGCCCGCGGCCCGGTGGACACGACACCGCTGGCCCCCGGCGAACAGCCCGATCCTCAGAAAGTAGTTCCCGCCATGCCTTCGAAGCCGGCCGCCGTGCCCGGCACCGGACGGAACAGTCCGGACGCCCCCACCGAGGCGGTGAAGCTGTGAACCAGGCCATTCGCAATTCCTGGATCGCTGCGATCGCGATGTTCGTGCTGATCTTCGGTGCCCTTAGCTACGTCCAGGTGGTCGGCGCCGACGAACTGGAGGCCAACGCCTGGAACAAGCGCACCCTCCTGCAGAACTACTGCAACGACCGCGGCGCGATCATCGTTGGCGGCACTCCGGTGGCGGAGTCCGTCGCTGCCGCGGAGAGCTGCAAGTTCCAGCGCACCTACACGCAGCCGGAGCCATACGCCGGGATCACCGGCTATTTCTCCAGGAGCTTCGGCGTCACCGGGCTGGAGAAAACAATGAACAAGGAGCTCGCGGGCAGCTCGGACCAGCAGTTCCTGGACCGTGTCGGCCAGCTCTTCCTGGGCAACCAGCCCAAGGGCGCCTCCGTGGAGCTCACGCTGGATCCCAAGATCCAGAAGCTCGCCTTCGACCTCATCCCGGATGGCCAGCGCGGATCGATCGTGGTGACCAATCCGAAAACCGGCGCGATTATTGCCATGGTCTCCAAGCCCTCCTACGACCCCAACCTGATCGCCACGCAGGATCCGGTGGCCGAGGCTGCCAACTTCGCCGAGCTGAACAAGGTCCCCGGGATCAACCTGAACCAGAATGTCAGCGGACCCACGGGGGCACTGCTGGCACCGGGCTCGGTCTTCAAACTCATTGACACGGCCGCTGCCCTTAACTCGGGAAAGTACAACAAGGACAGCATCCTGCCCAACCCGGCGGAGATGTCCTTCCCCGGCATCGAGTACAAGCTGCCCAACTACGCCGGTGGCAACTGCTACACCCGCGATAAGGCGACTTTTGCCTTCGCACTGCAGCAGTCCTGCAACACCCCGTTCGCCAGCATCGCGCTGGATCTGGGGCAGAAAGCCATTGCCGACCAGGCGGAGAAGTTCGGCTTCGGACAGGACTTTGGTGACCAGCTGAAGCTGGACTCCGCGCCGAGCTTCTTCCCGGTCGAAAAACTGGATGATGCCAGCCTGGCGCAGTCGTCGATCGGCCAGCGCGACGTCCGGGCCACCCCGCTGCAGATCAACGAGATGACGGCCGCGATCGCCAACGGCGGAGTGCAGATGCAGCCGAACCTGATCAAAGCCGTGCGCTCCCCGGACCTGAGGCCGATCAGCGAACCGAAGCCCCAGGTGCTGCGGACGTCCACTACACCGGACATCGCCCGGCAGATCAACGAATGGATGGTCAGTGTCGTCAGCGACGGCATCGGCCGCGGGGCGGCCGTGCCCGGCGTCAAGGTGGCCGGGAAGACCGGCACCGCGGAACTCGGCAACGGCCTGAACAACTCATGGTTTACCGGGTTTGCCCCGGCAAATGACCCGCAGGTGGCTGTCACTATCGTCATGGAAGGCGTAGATATCACCACCGGCGCAAAGCTAACCAGTCCGAACGCGAAGAAGATCTTTGAGGCGGTGTTGAATAAGTGAGGCCTTCATCAGGAATCACCCTCGGCGGCAGATTCCAGCTGACGACGCGTATTGCGATCGGCGGCATGGGAGAAGTCTGGAAAGCCAAAGACCTGATCCTTGGCCGCATTGTCGCCATCAAGGTGCTCAAGGAGGAGTACACGGGTGATCCCGGCTTTCTCCAGCGGTTCCGGGCCGAGGCCCGCCACACCGCGCTCCTGAACCACGTGGGCATCGCCAATGTCTTTGACTACGGCGAGGAAGAAGGCTCCGCCTATCTCGTCATGGAACTGGTCCCGGGCCAGCCGCTGAGCAGCATCATCGAACATGAACAGGTTCTCTCCCCGGACCGCACCCTGTCCATGATCGCTCAGACGGCGCGGGCCCTGTCGGTGGCCCATGCCCAAGGCCTGGTCCACCGCGACATCAAGCCCGGCAACCTGCTGATTACCCCGGACGGCCGCGTCAAGGTCACGGACTTCGGCATCGCCCGGCTCGCGGACCAGGTCCCGCTCACCCAGACCGGGCAGGTGATGGGAACCGCCCAGTACCTCGCCCCTGAGCAGGCCACCGGTCAGCTGGCTACCGGCGCCTCGGACATCTACGCCCTCGGTGTGATCGGCTACGAGTGCCTCACCGGACGCCGCCCCTTCTCCGGCGAATCGCAGATCGCCATCGCGTTGGCCCAGGTCAATGACGCGCCGCCGCCGCTGCCGGAGACCCTCCCGAAGCCTGTCCGCGCCCTGCTGATGTCCATGCTGGCCAAGGACCCCAAAAACCGCCCGGCCGATGCGCTCAAACTGTCCGAGGCTGCCGAAGCCATCCGTAACGGCGACATCGCCGCTGCGCACGCCGCGGTTCCAGGCATGCTCCTGTTCGAGGCAGCAACCGGACCGATCACGGCCCCGGTGGACCTTCCCACCGCAGCAACCGGTGTCATCGGCGAGGCGGACCGCTCGACGTCGGCCACCTCCGCGTTGCCGGTGGTCGGTGCCGCAGGGGCGGG
>NZ_AUPJ01000489.1 GCF_000427315.1 Arthrobacter sp. TB 26 | reverse complement strand
GTTCGGCGGCGCCCAGCAGGCCCAGCTCGGATCGCCGCGGCATCCCTTCCCAGTCGCCCGACACCAGGCACGCGTAGGCTCCGGTGCGCACGGCGGTCAGCAGCCGCTCACGCACCGGCTGCCCGTCGAGCAGTTCGGAGAGGTAGCCGCCGACAAAGGCGTCACCGGCCCCCACGGTGTCCACGGCCCGGACCGGAATGGCGTCCTGTTGGTGCTCCTCGCCGTCCACGAGGGCCACGCATCCTTGCGCACCGAGCTTGATGACCACCTGCGCCGGGCCAAGGGCCGCGAGCCGGTGTGCCAGTTCCAGCGGTTCGGCCGCCTCGCCGACGACGATCGCCGCCTCGTCATCGCCGGCGAACACCACGTCCGCCTGCCGGACCAGCGCCTCGAAGGCGGCTGCCGCGGCATCTTTCGGCCACAGGGCGGCGCGGTAGTTAAGGTCGAAGGACACCAGGGTGCCGGCGGATTTGGCGCAGTCGATGGCAGACTGGACCGCCGCCGCGGCGGACTGGGACAGCGCCGGGGTGATGCCGGTGACGTGGAGCAGGCGGGCGGCAGCGATTTTCCGTTCGGGAACGTGCTCCGGCGCGAGGGTTGATCCCGCACTTCCGGAGCGGTAGTACCAGACCTTGGCCGTCTCATTGGTGCGGCGTTCCTTGATCATGAGCCCGGTGGGAGCTTGGGGGTCACGGCCGCACTCGACGTCCAGCCCCTCCGCCATCAGCTCCCGCAGGACCAGGTCGCCCAGGCTGTCCGCGCCCACCCGCCCCACCCAGGTGACCGGGGTACCCAGCCGGCGCAGGGCGATCGCCACGTTGCTTTCCGCGCCGCCAATGCCCAGCCGGAGTGACTCCGTGAAGGCGAGCGGCCCGGGGGTGGCGGCTTTCATCAGCGCCATCGTCTCACCGAGGGTGACGACGTGGCTCGGCCCGGCGCTCACCCCGCGCTCCGGGCGCCGCGTGCTTCGGCGACCAGGCGGCTGACCCTGCGGGCCCGGCGGGTCAGCTCGGAAAGGTCGCCGCCCTTGAAGGCGTCTCCGATGAGCGGGCCGCCGAGGCTGACCGCCAGGGCCCCTGCCCGGATCCAACCGGGCGCGTCCTCGATTTCGACTCCGCCGGAGGGGATGACCGCCAGGTCCGGAAACGGTCCCCGGAGCTGGGCAATGTAGCCAGGGCCGACCGTCGACGCGGGGAAGATCTTGACGGCCGTGGCGCCCGCCCGCCATCCGGTGAACAGTTCCGTTGGCGTCAGACCCCCCGGGAATACGGGGATTCCCCTCCCCGCGGCGGTGCGGACAATGGCGCTGTCGGTCACCGGAGTGACGAGGAAACGCGCCCCGGCGTCGAGGGCCTCGCCGGCCTCCGTCTCCGCCGTGACGGTGCCGACGCCGATTTCGACCTGATCCCCGAAGTCCCGGATCAGTCCGGGCAGGAACTCGAAGACCCCTGCCGTGCTCAGCGTCAGTTCGATCGACCGGACTCCCCCGTCGGCGAGCGCGGCGATGACGGGGGCGTAGTCGCGGGCATGGCCGGCGCGCAGCACCGCCACCACGGGGTTCGCCTGCAGGATGGGGCTCGGGGCGGGCCGCCGGAGCGTGTCCGTCCCGCTGCTCACGTCACGGTTCCCAGTTGCCATGGCACAAATTCTTCCTGTCCGAGGTCGAGTTCTTCGCTGACGGTCTGCGCCCCGGATGCCACGGCGAGGATGCGGGCAAAAATCAGCTCCCCCACCTCCTGGACTGTCGCTTCGCCGTCGACGATGACGCCGCAGTTGAGGTCTAGGTCCTCCGGCATTCGTTGGTAGAGCTCGGTGTTGGTGCCCAGTTTGATGCTGGGTACGGGTTTGCAGCCGAAAACGGATCCGCGGCCGGTGGTAAAGCAGACGACGTTGGCGCCGCCAGCCACGAGCCCGGTGACGGACACCGGATCGTAGCCGGGCGTGTCCATGAAGACGAGTCCCGGGCTGGTCATGGGCTCCGCGTAGGCGTAGACGGCGGACAGCTCTGCCTGGCCGGCCTTGGCCACGGCGCCCAGGGATTTCTCCAGGATCGTAGTCAAACCCCCGGCCTTGTTGCCGGGCGAGGGGTTATTGTCCAGGCTTCCGCCGCCGGAACTCGCGTAGTCCCGCCACCATTTCAGCTGTCCCAGCAGCCGCTGCCCCACTTCGGGAGCGGTGGCCCTGCGGGTGAGGAGGTGCTCGGCCCCGAAGACCTCGGGCGTCTCGGCGAGCGCCGACGTTCCGCCGTAGGCGACCAGCAGGTCCGAGGCGACCCCCAGCGCGGGGTTGGCCGTGATGCCCGAGTACCCGTCCGAGCCGCCGCAGTTCAGGCCCAGCACCAGCTCGGAAACGTCCACCGGCTCCCGCTGCAGTTCGTTGATGACCGGGAGCATCCCGTCGATCAGGGCAACCCCCGCCTTGACCGTGGCCCTGATGCCGCCGGAGTCCTGGATGGTGAGCCGCTCGATCAGCGCGGGGGCCGTTTCCGGGTCGAGGAAGCGTTCCGTCTGCAGCATCTCACAGCCCAGGCCGAGGACCAGCAGGCCGGCGAAGTTGGGGTGCGCCGCGTAGCCGCGGAGTGTACGGACCAGGACTTCGGCGCCCGCGCTGCCCAGCACCATGCCGCAGCCGCTGCCGTGGGTCAGGGCAAAAACCCCGTCAACATTGGGGAAGGCATCAAGGGCGCTGCCGCGGAACTGGTCGGCGATCATCCGGGCGGTGCTGGCCGAGCAGTTCACAGAGGTCAGGATGCCGACGTAGTTGCGGGTGCCGACCTTGCCGTTGGCCCGGCGGTAGCCCTGAAACGTGGGGCGCGGTCCGGCCGGAACGGCAGGGCTGACACGGGCCGTGCCGAACTCGTAGTCCTGCTTCACCTCGTCCATGCCGAGGTTGTGCGTGTGCACGTGGTCCCCCGGCCGGATGCCCGTCAGGGCGCGGCCGATCGACTGCCCGTACTTGTGCACCGGCGCGCCGGCGGCGACCGGCTTCAGCGCGATCTTGTGCCCGCGCGGGACGTTGGCGCTGACTTCCAGCTCGTGCCCGGCGGTGTCCGATGCAGCGTCCCGCAGCCTGGTCCCGGAGGGGAGATCGCGGGTGGCGACGCCCACTTCGTCCCCGGCAGCCAACTGCAAGACGCAGGACGCGAGCGGAAGGGTTCGCGCGGTGGTTTCGGGGGCGTTCACCAGTCGTGCACCGTCCCGTCAAGCAGGCGGGCGGTCGGAAGGTACGCCGGGGTGTACTCGAAGCTG
Organism: Arthrobacter sp. TB 26; assembly: GCF_000427315.1. Classification (GTDB taxonomy): domain Bacteria; phylum Actinomycetota; class Actinomycetes; order Actinomycetales; family Micrococcaceae; genus Arthrobacter. The sequence goes on along the minus strand of NZ_AUPJ01000489.1, from coordinate 1,299 downwards.
GCGGCGAGGTCGTCGTCGTAGTCAACGCCCAGGCCGGGGTTGTCCCCAGGGTGCAGCAGCCCGTCCTCGAAGGTGTAGCTGGTACGGAACACCTGCAGGGTCTCCTCGGAGTGCTTCATGTACTCTTGGATGCCGAAGTTATGGATCGCCAGTCCCAGGTGCAGCTGGGCCGCCTGGCCCACCGGGGAGATGTCCGTCGGGCCGTGGAAGCCTGACTTGATCTGGTAGATCGCGGCGAAATCCATGAGTTTGCGCAGCGCCGTGATGCCGCCCGTGTGGGTGACGGCGGAGCGGACGTAGTCGATCAGCTGCTCGGTGATCAGCGTCTGGTAGTCGTAGACGGTGTTGAAGACCTCGCCGATCGCCAGCGGCGTGGTGGTCTGGGACCGGACCCGGCGCATGCCCTCCTGGTTTTCCCCGGGGGTGCAGTCCTCCAGCCAAAACAGGTCGTATGGCTCGAGGCTCTTCCCCAGCGAGGCTGCCTGGTTCGGCGTCATCCGGTGGTGGCCGTCATGCAGCAGGACCAGTTCCGGGCCGAACTTCTCCCGGACGGCAGCGAAGACCCCGGGAACGTGGCGGAGGTAGGCGCGGGTGTCCCATAGTTCCTCCGCCGGCTTTGGGAGGCGTTTGGCGGGCTCGTAGTCGTAGCGCTGTCCGGGGCGCTGGTCACCGGCAACGCCGTAGATCTGCCCCAGCCCGGGGACGCCGGTCTGGATGCGGATGGCTTTGAAGCCCTGGTCGAGGTGGTTCTGGATCGAGACGCACAGGGCGTCCAGGTCGGTGCCGGACGCGTGGCCGTAAGCAAGGCAGCCGGTGCGTGAGGCGCCGCCGAGCAATTGGTACAGCGGCAGACCGGCCACCTTCGCCTTGATGTCCCAGAGTGCGACGTCGACGGCGGCAATCGCGGCCATGGTGATGGGGCCGCGGCGCCAGTAGGCGCTGCGGTAGAGGAACTGCCACGCGTCCTCAATCTTCGCCTCGTCGCGCCCGATCAGCAGCGGCACGACGTGCTCCGTGAGATAGGCGGCCACGGCGAGCTCTCGGCCGTTGACGGTGGCGTCGCCAAGCCCCACCACGCCGTCGTCGGTGGTGATGCGCAGCGTAACGAAGTTCCTTCCCGGGCTGCTGACCAGGACCTCGGCTGAGCGTATCGTCATTGATATTCCTTCCGGGTCAGCCGCGGGCTGCGTAGGACTGTAGGGGCAGGTTGTAGGTGAGGTCGACGGCGGTTTCCACGGCTTCCGCCATGCCCAGCCGCCCTTCGGCCACGAGGCGCGCCAGGTACCCGGCGTCGATCCG
>NZ_AUPJ01000488.1 GCF_000427315.1 Arthrobacter sp. TB 26 | reverse complement strand
CCGGGATGGAGGCGAGCGCCCGGGTGTCGTCGACGAAGCCGCTCGTGTTGTAGAATCCGGCCGTTTCGACGGCGGACTCACGGAAACGCCGCATCTGTTCCGGGCTGTCCAGGAACCACCAGGGTGCACCGAGTTTCATCGCGGGATAGCAGCCGGCGAGGGGCGCGAGTTCCCGCGAGTAGACCGTTTCATCGGTGGTGAAAGCGATGAAACGGAAGTCCTTGTTCATGCCGAAGCCCTCCAGCAGCGGCCGCAGCGAACGGGTGAACTCCACACCGACGGGGATGTCGAAGCCCTTGTCCGCCCCGTAGGAGTCGTACACGCTGTGGCAGTGGTTGCGCAGCACCCCGGGATGGAGCTGCATCACCAGTCCGTCCTCGACGGACATCCGGGCCATCTCATACAGCATGCTGCCGGAGAAGGCCTGGGCCTCCTCCGCGGTCACTTCCCCGCGGGTTGCCGCGGCAAAGATCCGCTGCGCCTCGGCCGGCGGCAATGGGGTGGTGTCAGCCAGCAGGTGGCCATGATCGGTGGCGCGGGCGCCGGCGTCGACAAACGCGTGGCGGCGCTGCCGGAGGGCTTTCAGGAAGCTGCCGTAGTCCGCCACTTCCACCCCGGAAACCTCCGAAAGCATCCGGATTTCGTCCTGCCATCTGGGGTGGTCGATGTGCAGCAGCGAATCGGGCCGGAAGGTCGGGACGATCCGGCCCGGCCCCAGCGCGTCACTGAGTTTGCGGTGGGCGGAAAGATCGGACAGCGCGGAATCCGTCGTGGCAAGAATTTCGACGTTGAACCGGTCGAGAATGGACCGGGGGCGAAACGCTTCGGTTTGGAGCAGGGCCGAGAGCTTGTCGAAGAGGACATCGGCATTCTCCGCGGACGGCTGCAGCGGCGTCTCAAAAACGACCGCCAGCTCATGTTCAAGCCAATAGCGCGTGGGCGTTCCGCGGAACAGTTTCCAGTTCTCGCAGAAACGCCGCCAGATCAGGCGCGCATCCCGCTCCGCCAGGGCCCCGTCCTGCCGGTTCGCCACGCCGAGCTCAGCCGGGGAGTATCCCTGCGAGACCAGCATGCGCACCAGGTAGTGGTCCGGAACCACCAGCAAGTCCGCTGGGTTCCCAAAAAATTCGTTGTCCACGAACACGTCGGCCTCGACGTGGCCATGCATCGACACGATGGGCAGGGCGGACACGGCGTTGTACAGCTCCCGGGCGATGCTCCGTGTTGCCGGATCCGCAGGAAGGGCCCGGTCCGGGTCGATGGCCCAGGCAGTGGAATCACTCATGTAATTTGCCTCTCCAATGAAACAAAATGCAACAAAATCAACGTTTGAACTAAATCTAAATATGCACGCCGATGCCTCGTAAAGCAATGAAACTGCCGTAATTGCCGGGATTTCACCGCGGCTGGACTTGGCCTTCAAATGATTCTTTCCGAAAGTATTGACAGATCATTGCAAGCGGTTGCAGGATGTGACGGACCGCACATGACCGCGGCTGACGACGATGTTAGGTGAAGTACGCATGAAGGGATCCATCACGGTTCGGGATGTGGCGAAGGCGCTGGGCGTCTCGCCGTCGACGGTGTCCAGGGCCCTGTCCTCCTCGGATCTGGTCGCACCCCGCACCCGCCAGCAGATCATCGACAAGGCGCGCGAACTGGGTTACACCCCCAACAACGCCGCTCGGGGCCTCGCCACCGGCCGCAAGGGGACGCTCGGCCTGGTGGTGCCGGATCTCGAGAACCCATACTTCGCATCGGTCACCAAGGGTGTGCAGGCCAGGGCCCTGGCCGCGGGCTACTCCGTTTTTGTGGCCGATTCCGATGAGGACAGCCGCGTGGAGCGGGAACTGGTGAGCAAGCTCAAGCCGCAGGTTGACGGGCTGATTCTGTGCTCGTCACGGATGTCCGACGCGGACTTGGCATCGCTGCTCGGTGGCATCCCCGTCCTGCTGATCAACCGACGCATGGAGGGCCTGCCGGACATCACCGTGAACGACCAGGAAATCGTGCGCCAGGCGCTCGAGCACCTCCACGCCCTGGGACACCGGAAGGTCGGCTATGCCGGCGGCCCCACCGGTTCCTGGTCGGACCAGCAACGCCGCCTCGGCATCGAACAGGCCGTTCCGGGCCTGGCCGGGCTCGAGGTGGTCTCCCTGGGATCGTTCGCGCCGGTCTTCGGCGGCGGTCAGTCCGCCGCGGATCTCGCGGTGGCCGCCGACCTCACGGCAGTCCTGGCCTACAACGACCTCATGGCCCTGGGCATCATCGCCCGGTTGCATGCCCGGGGCATTATCGTCCCGGACGAGATGAGCATAGTCGGCATTGATGACATCAATGCCGCAACCCTCGTCTCCCCCGCTTTGACTACTGTCCGGGCGCCCCTGCGGAAGGTTGGCAGCGCCGCCGTCGACCGGCTGGTCGACAGCCTGGATCCCCACGCGGCCCCCCGCCCCGCCGAATACCTTCCGATCGAAATCGTCGTCCGCCAATCCACATCCGTAGTGCCCTCCGCCATCCGTGAGCGTCCGTCCGGCAATGCTGCCGGACGCAATGAAAGGAAATCCCATGCGAGCATCTAGAAGAGTCCAATGGGCAGCAACCCTCGGCGTGGCGGGGCTGCTGGCCACCGGTTGCGGCGCCCCGGGAAGCGACAACGCGTCAGCCGCTACGCTGTCTGCGGGAAGCGTTCCGGAGAAGCCCTCCAAGGCCGTTGCCCTGAACATCCTCGACGTTGCCGGCAACAAGCAACTGACCGGCGCCATCTTCGACCAGTTCACCAAGGACCACCCGGACATCATCTCTTCGGTCACCTGGGAGACCGCCGGCGCCCCCGACATGGCCGGCAAGGTCAAGGCCCAGCAGCAGGCCGGAAACCTCAAGATTGACCTCGTCCTGACCGGCACCGACGGCCTCGCTGCAGGCATCAGCGAGAGCCTGTTCGCTCCGGTGGCAAAGGATTACAAGGACCGGCTGGGCAACATGGCCAACTATCTGGAGCCTGCCGCAGAGATGCAGAAGCTGGCCCAGGACCAGGCCGTCGCGTTGACCTACTACCCCTCCGGCCCGCTGCTTGAATACAACCCGGACAAGGTGCCCAACCCACCGACCACGGCTGAGGAACTCCTGAGCTGGGCCAAGGATCACCCGGGCCGCTTCGGCTACGCCCGTCCTGCTAACTCGGGCCCCGGACGCACGTTCCTCATGGGCCTGCCGTATATCCTCGGCGACTCCGACCCCAAGGACCCGGTGAATGGCTGGAACAAGACCTGGGACTACCTCAAGCAGCTCAACCAGAGCGTCTCCTCGTACCCGACCGGCACGGGTGTGACCATGAACAACCTGAAAAACGGCACGTGGGACATGGCGATCACCACGACGGGCTGGGATATCAACCCCCGCGCCCTAGGCCAGGTTCCGGAAAACTTCAAGACGCAGGCGCTTAAGGGCTTCACCTGGGTCACGGACGCTCAGTACGCTGCGGTGCCCAAGGGCGTCTCCGCGGACAAGATGGCGGCGATCCTTCAGGTGCTGCAGTACGCACTGACCCCGGAACAGCAGGCGAAGACCTTTGACACCGGCTACTTCTACCCGGGCCCGGCCATCAAGGACGTCAGTGTTGACCTCGCCCCGCAGGCCAGCAAGGACGTCATCGCGAAGTTCGGCCGTCCTGAATACGATGCGCTGATCAAGGACAACCCCAAGGCCACGCCCATCGACGCCGCCGCCTTGGTGAAGGCCTTTGACACCTGGGACACGCAGGTGGCCACCGGAAAGGTTGAGCAAAAGAAATGAGCATTCACGCCACGAGCTTTGAGACGCTCGAGCTTGAAAATGTGGCCCGTTCGTTCGGCGGCCAGAACGCGCTCCGGAACCTCAACCTCTCGATCCGCAGCGGGGAGTTCATCGCCCTGCTCGGACCCTCCGGTTGCGGTAAGTCGACGGCCTTAAACTGCCTGGCCGGCCTGCTGCCGCTGACCGGCGGCCGCATCCTCATGGACGGCAAGCAGATCGACCAGCTCCCGCCCGAGAAGCGCGGCTTCGGCATGGTGTTCCAGAACTACGCCCTCTTCCCGCACCTGAGCGTGGAGAAGAACATCGCGTTCGGCCTGGAAATGCGCAACGTTCCCAAGGGGGAAATCAAGAAGCGTGTGGCTGAGGCGATCGAACTGGTTCAGCTGGGGCCGCACGCGAGCAAGCTTCCCGGCCAAATGTCCGGCGGCCAGCAGCAGCGCGTGGCAATCGCCCGCGCCGTGGTGCTCCGCCCCCCGCTGGTCCTCATGGACGAGCCGCTGTCGAACCTGGACGCGAAGCTGCGCCTGGAGATGCGGACCGAGATCCGCCGCCTCCATCAGTCACTCGGCCTCACCACGCTTTACGTGACGCACGACCAGGAAGAGGCCTTGTCGCTGGCCGACCGGCTGG
>NZ_AUPJ01000487.1 GCF_000427315.1 Arthrobacter sp. TB 26 | reverse complement strand
GGCACGCCGCAGGAACTGCACGAGCACCCGGTCAACTGGCACGTCGCGGACTTCATGGGCTACCGCAACCTGCTCGAGGGCGTCGTGGAGCGGGTTCATGACGGCGCCGTGACCGTTTCGGTCCTCGGCACCACCATCACCGGTTCCACCAAGGAACTGCTCCGCGCCGGCGACGCCGTGAAGGTGGGGCTGCGCCCCGAGGACTTCGACATCGCCCCGGCGGGGACGGCGCCGGCAGGCCTAGCCAGCATCGACGCCACGGTCGAAGTCGTCGAATACCAAGGCCGTGAATTCGCGGTTGAGGCCCGGTCCGACGCCGGAAAGCCCCTGCACGTGCGGACCTCCCGCCATGTGGAACCCGGCCAGCGGGTCACCCTCACGGCCGCGCAGGAGCGCGTGCTGGTCTTCCCGGCCGAGCTTTCGCCAACGGCGAGCCCGGCCCCGGAGCTTGAGGCGGCGGTACTGTGACCCTCACCGGGCAGCGCCCGGGCCGGGTGGAGCAGGAACCGGGAACCCGGCCCGCACTGTCCCACCGGCTCGCCGAACGCGGCATCGACAAGCTCCTGCTCCTGCTGCTGCCCGCACTGGTGTTCGCACTCGTGCTCTTCGTCTACCCGTTCGTCTACGGCCTGGGCCTGTCGTTCCAGCCGAAGACCGGCGGACTGTTCGGCGCCTACGTGAAGTTCTTCACCGATCCGTCGGTCAGGGGGCTGGACTCAATTTGGGTGACCCTGCAGCTGGCCGTCCCGGCGGCGCTGCTGAACGTCCTGGTCTCGGTTCCGATCGCGTACAAAATGCGCGGGAAGTTCCGCGGCAAGCGCGCCCTGACAACAGTGCTGGTCATCCCGATCACACTCGGCACGGTCCTCACCGCCGAGGGCCTGTTGAACTTCTTCGGGCAGCGCGGCTGGCTGAACCGCTTCCTTGGGCTCCTCGGATTCGAGCCCCTCCAGCTGGTCCAGAACTACTGGGGCGTGCTCTGGTCCCTGATCATCTCGGGGTTCCCGTTCGCGTTCCTGCTGATCCTGTCCTACCTATCCGGCATCGATCCCTCGCTCGAGGCGGCTGCCCGGACCCTGGGGGCGGACTGGAAGCAGCGCTTCCGCCGGATCACCCTGCCGCTACTGGCACCCGGGCTGGCCATCACCTTCTGCCTGACTTTCGTCCTGGCCTTCAGCGTATTTCCCTCCGCCATCCTCGTCGGCGACCCGTCCGGGTCCACCCGCGTCATCGCCTACGTGGCCTACAACGCCTGGGGGCAGCAGTTCGACTACCCGCTCGCGTCCGCCGCGGCCATCGTCATGGGCGCCGTGGAACTGGTAGTCATCGTCCTGGTGCTGATCTGGCGCTCCCGCATGTACAAAGGATCCACCGGAGGTAAGGGCTGATGAGCCTCACACTGAAACCAAAATCCGGCACCACGCCGCGAACCGCCAAACGGCCGCTGGCGGCCTCCCCGGGAACGTTCCTGATCTGGGGAAGCATGGCCGTGTTCCTGCTGCTGCTGCTGGGGGTGGTGTCCTCCGTGGTGGTGAACTCCTTCGCCAAGGAGTGGTTCGATACCTGGCTGCCCTCCGGCTACACGCCCGCCTGGTACGCCGATGCGTGGAAAGAGTACGACCTCGGCCAAGTCATCGGCACCACGCTGACAGTCTCGATCGCCGTCGTTGGAATCTCCGTGCTGATCGGCGCACCTGCCTCCTACGTGCTGGCCCGCCGCAGCTTCCCGGGCAAGAACATCCTGATGCTCGTCTTCCTGCTGCCGATCATGATGCCCCCCATCACCTACGGCATCCCGCTGGCGACACTGCTGACGTACTACCACCTGGCACCGGGCCTGACCGGCGTGATCCTGGCTAACCTGGTTCCATCCATCCCGTTCGTCATTCTGACCATGACGCCGTTCATCGAACAGATCAACCCATCGATCGAGTCGGCGGCGCGGATGTGCGGCGCCAACATGCTGCGGCTTTTCACAAGGATTCTCGCGCCGCTCCTGGTGCCGGGCATCCTGGCCGCCGCGGTCCTGGTGCTGGTCCGGACGGTGGGCATGTTCGAGCTGACCTTTCTGACCTCGGATTCCACCTCTGACACCCTTGTCGTTGCGCTGTTCACGGCCATGACCGGGGCCGGCATCCGCGCCCAGCAGTCCGTCGACGCGATGGCCGTTGTCTACATGCTCATGATGATGGTGCTGCTGGTGGTGGCCCTCCGGTTCGTCAATCCCACCCAGCTTGTCTCGCAGGTCCGGGAAGAGACGGACTGACCGCCGGGCTGCCGCCCGTGCCGCCCTCCCCCGCCGGCTGAAAGGCCAACGATGTCTGCAATCACCATCACCGACCGCCTGTCGTTGGCCACTGTGGCGGCGGCGGCGGAGCGCCCCGGCGTCTCCGGCCCCGCCGTGGATCCCCGCGCCCTCAGCACCGGCATCGTCCACTTCGGCGTCGGCGCCTTCCACCGCGCGCACCAGGCCGTGTACACCGAGGACGCCGCCGCGGCCACAGGCGATACCCGCTGGGGAATCCTCGGCGTCACCGGACGTTCGGCGCGGGTAGCGGAACAGCTCGGACCGCAGGACGGTCTCTACTCGGTGCTGACCAAGGCCCGGGACTCGTCGTCGTTGCGGGTGATGGGCTCGATGCGCGGGGTCGCGTTCCCGGGAACCGATTCCGAGGAGGTGCTGCGGACGCTGGCGGCCGAGAACGTCCACCTGGCGTCCCTGACCATTACCGAAAAGGGCTACCCGCGGATGCTCGGCGGCGGCTTGGATCTCACTCATCCCGGGGTGGTGGCGGACGTCAACGCCCTGAAAGCCGAAGTCTCGGGCCGGAGCTTTGCCGGGCCGGCCCGCACCCCCCTCGGCCTGCTGGCGCGGGGGCTGGCCCGGCGCCACTCCTCCTCCGGCGCACCGTTCGCGGTGATGTGCTGCGACAACCTGATGTCGAACGGCAGTGTCACCCGGAGCCTCGTGCTGGGGCTGGCGGAGGCGGCGGGGGCGGAGCGGCTGCTGGAATGGCTCGACGCCGCCGTCTCGTTCCCGTCCACCATGGTGGACCGGATTGTCCCCGCGACAACCGAGGCTAACCGCAGGGAGGCCGAACGGCTGCTGGGCCTGCGGGACGAGGGCCTGGTAGTGGCGGAGCCGTTTGGCCAGTGGATCATCGAAGACAAGTTCCCCGGGCCGCGCCCGGCCTGGGAGCGTGCCGGGGCAGTCCTGACCGGCGACGTCGGCACCTTTGAACTCGCCAAACTGCGGATGCTCAATGCCACACACTCCCTCTTGGCCTACCTCGGGGCACTCAGGGGGTACCCAACGATCGCCGACGCCGTCGCCGCGGACGGGCTCGTGGAGGAGGCGCGCCGCCTGCAGCGCAACGACATCATTCCCACCCTGACGGCCCCACCGGGCACGGATCTGGCGGACTACGGCGAATCGATCCTGGACCGGTTCGCCAACCCGAACCTAGGGCACACCACCATCCAAGTCGCCATGGACGGGTCGCAGAAGCTGCCGGTCAGGATCCTCGGGACGGTAGCAGACCGGTTGACCGCGGGCGAAATCCCCTACTCCGGCGCCCTGCTGGTCGCGGCTTGGATGGTGTTCGTCTACCGCGGACGGGACGTCAACGGCCAGCCGCTGGCCCTTGACGATCCGATGGCGGACGCACTGCGGGCAGCCGCGGACGGCTCTGAGGCCGGACTCGCAGACCGGCTACTGGGGGTCAAGCAAATCTTCCCCGAGGAACTCGCGGGCCACACGGGATTCCGCACTGCAGTGGCTGAGGCGGTCCGGCGGCTGCTGTCTGAGGTTCCCTAAGCTGGGGCCGCCAAGGCGCGCCCGGTGGGGCGGCGGAGCCTAGGCCCCGTAGCGCATGCGGGTGGAGCTGCCGATGGCCAGACCCAGCGCGATGATCACGATGACCAGGATGGTCAGCGCGATCCCCACATAACCCAGCACCAGGCCGGCTATGGCCATGCCCCTTCCCGACGGCTCGCGCTTGAGGGCCAGGTGCCCGAGGATGACCGCCGCCAGCTGCGGCAAGAGGAAGATGCCCAGCCCCACGAAAGCGGCGATGCCGCAGCACATGCTGGCGATGCTCAGGCCCTTGGGTTCGGGTGGCAGACCATAGTAGGCCGGCTGGCCGTAGGCATTGAACGGGCCGCCCTGCTGGCCGTACTGAGCCGGCGCACCGTAGGGCTGCTGCGGTGCCGTGCCATACGGCGTGGCGTACGGATCCGTGGGCTGCTGCGGCGCCGCGCCATACGGCGAGGCGTACGGCTCGGTGGGCGGGCTGTAATCGGGGGCCGGCGGGCGGTACTGCTCGCCGGACTCCTGCCCTGGAATGAACGACGGCGGCTGGTAGCCCGCCGGAGTCTCGTCCTTCTCCGGTTTCGGCTGGTCAGTCATGGTTTTCCCCCTCTGGAAGTCTCTCGGTTCAGCCTACCGCCGTCCCGTGGCGATGGGCAGGATAATTCTTCCGTCACAGGGGCCGTAATCATGTTGCCTTCCCCACCGGTCTGGCATGCTGGTGCCATGGCTAGCCGCGCGGGCACTGTTGCCCAACCCCAAGACCTTGTTGATCTCACTGCGCTCCTGGATGCGTACTACGACGTTTCCCCGGATCTTGGCGACCCCGGCCAACGGGTGGCCTTCGGCACTTCCGGGCACCGGGGCTCGAGCCTGAAAGCCTCCTTCAACGAACCCCACATCCTGGCCATCACCCAGTCGATCGTGGAGTACCGGGCGGGCCAAGGCATCACCGGGCCGCTGTACCTCGCCAAAGACACCCACGCCCTGAGCGAGCCGGCCCAGAATTCCGCCCTGGAGGTCCTCGCGGCCAACGGCGTTAATGTGCTGATCGACGCCCGTCACGGCTACACCCCCACTCCGTCCCTGAGCCACGCCATCCTGACGCACAACAACAACTCCCCCGCCGGGGCGCCGCAGGCAGACGGCATTGTGGTGACCCCCAGCCACAATCCGCCCGGCGACGGCGGCTTCAAGTACAACCCCCCGCACGGCGGCCCCGCTGACACGGACGCAACCGGCTGGATCGCCAACCGCGCCAACGAACTGCTGGAAAACGGCCTCCGCGGGGTCAAACGGATTCCCATCGCCGAGGCGCTCAGTGCCGGCACCACGGGCAAGTTCGACTTCCTGAGCAGCTACGTGGACGACCTCCCCTCGGTCCTGGACCTCAACGCCATCCGCGAGGCAGGCGTCAGGATCGGCGCCGACCCGATGGGCGGCGCTTCGGTGGACTACTGGGGCGAGATCGGTGAACGCCACCACCTGAACCTCACGGTGGTCAACCCCACCGTCGATCCGCAGTGGGCCTTCATGACGCTCGACTGGGACGAGAAGATCCGGATGGACTGCTCCTCGCCGTCGGCGATGGCCTCGCTGATCAACCGGATGGCTGTTGGTGCGGACGGGTCCGCAGCCTTCGACATCGCTACCGGCAACGACGCCGACGCCGACCGGCACGGCATCGTGACCCCTTTTGTTGACGGACAGGGCGGGCTGATGAACCCGAACCACTACCTCGCCGTCGCGATTGACTACCTGTACCGGCACCGGACCGGGTGGAACCCGAAGTCCGTAATTGGCAAGACGCTGGTTTCCTCGTCCATCATCGACCGCGTGGCCGCAAGCCTGGGCCGGAAGCTCGTTGAGGTGCCGGTCGGGTTCAAGTGGTTCGTTCCCGGGCTGCTGTCCGGCGAGGGCGCGTTCGGCGGCGAGGAGTCTGCCGGCGCTTCGTTCAACAAGATGGACGGCAGCGTGTGGACCACGGACAAGGACGGCATCCTGCTGGCGCTGCTGGCGTCGGAGATCACGGCGGTCACGGGCAAGTCGCCGTCGCAGCTGTACAAGGGCCTCACCGACCAGTTCGGCGACCCGGTCTATGCGCGGATCGACGCAGCGGCCACCCGGGAGCAGAAGGCCGCCCTGGGCAAGTTGTCGCCGTCGGACGTCACCGCCACGGAACTGGCCGGTGAAACCATCACCGCCAAACTGACCGAAGCGCCGGGCAACGGTGCGGCGATCGGCGGCCTCAAGGTGGTCACCGAGAACGCCTGGTTCGCGGCCCGCCCCTCAGGCACCGAGGACGTCTACAAGATCTATGCTGAGTCCTTCAAGGGCGCGGAGCACCTGAAGCAGGTGCAGGCCGAGGCCAAGGCGCTGGTGGACGGCGTCATTTCCTAGCGGCCACGCTCAGGCCGGGTCTTCCTCGACCCCCGCGAGCACAAAACGGTCCCGGCCCAGGGTCTTCGCGCGGTAGAGGGCAGCGTCCGCAGAGGCGATCAAGGCGTCAAGGTCCACGCGGCCGGGCGCCGTTGAGGCGATGCCATAGCTGGAGGTAGGCAGGCGCGGGATCACCGGCGACGCCGAGGCCTGCAGCCGCGAGCTAATGTCGGCGGCGATTTCCCCTGCCCGTTCGGGTGTCACGCCCGGCAGGAGGAGGATGAATTCCTCGCCGCCGTAACGGCCGACGAGGTCGCTGGAGCGGACCGTGGACGAGCAGGCGTCCGCGAACGCCTGTAATGCGGCGTCGCCGGCCGAGTGGCCGTACTCGTCGTTGATGGCCTTGAAATGGTCCAGATCCGCCAGGATCAGCGACGCCGCGGTCCTGGCCCGGCTCAGGCGGCGCAGTTCGTCCTCGGCGAGGTCCAGGAAGGCCGTACGGTTCAGCAGCCCCGTCAGCCCGTCCACCGTGGCCCGGGCACGGAGGTCCTGCGTCTGTTGCTCGTAGCTCAGCTCTGCCATCGTGAAGGACGCCACCACCATGATCACGGCGGAAAATACCGTCATCGTGACTGATCCAAAGACGGTCAGGAACACGGGCCCGTCGCGCCCTTCGAGAACAAAGGCTGCTAAACGGCCCAGATAGAAGGCTGCCAGGATGCCGGAGCCCACTGCCAACGTAAGGTGCACACGCGAAAAGTGCCGGTCCAGCAGAAACAGTTCCCGGCAGCCGAGCCCGATCAGCAGGCCCATAAATCCAAGATAGGCAGGGCCGCCGGACCACACATTGGTGGCCGGCTGGTCCAGCACCGATGCCACGGCGGTGATGCCGGGCCCGGCGGCGAGGTACCAGATCTTGGGAACCGTGGTCCGCAGCGAACGGGCTCCCGCCCAGATGCTCGCCGCGCCCGCCACGAGAAACACGTTTCCGAGGGGGTTGGACCAGACCTGGTGTGGCGTGCCGTCCAGCAGGTAAGCCGCATTGCCAGACAGGAACAGCAGCAGCGCCAGGCACCACCAGCCGCTGTAGGCCGACCGCGTCCGGCGGAAAGTGATGAAGTAGAAAAGCAGCAGCAGGGTCAGATCGACCACCGCCAAAGCGACACGCAGGGTTGCGGTGTCAAGCATCATGTAGTGGCCCCCCGGTCCGCTCGCAATAGCCCGAATTGCGTCGACTACGCGCCGCAAGTGACCTTAGTATTGCACCCCGCGGCAAAAATATGTGACCACGGTCTCGAATGCGACGTTGCCGGGCAGGGGCAGGCCCCGGTCGAGGCCCGCGGCCCCTGTGTTTGCGGCCTCAAAGCGGACTAAACTGGGAATCGGCCCCGGATGCGGCCTTGCGCTCAACCGCAGAATTGCGTCCCGAGTGCCTCCGGCCTGTCCCCCATGGTGCCGGAGGCACCTCCGCGTGAGAAATAGTGCCGTTAGACCGTGCGGACGACGTCCTCGTAGGCGAACTTTGGCTTCGCCGCACCCCAGGCGTCGGCAGCGGGCCGGCCGATGTTGACCACGAGGAAGCTCTTCTGGCCACCGTCGGGGAAGAATGCCTGATCAATCGCGGTGAAGTCCGCACCCGTCATGGGTCCGGCGGAAAAGCCGAGGGAGCGGACGGCGAGGATGAAGTAGCCGGCCTGCAGGTGGGCGTTGTTGTTGCCGGTGGCCGCGGCGAGGTCCGGGGCGGCGTCGTACATGGCCTTGGGCGCGTTGTAACCGGGCAGGAAGTTGTCCCACTGTTCCTGCCAGGACGTGTCGTAGCTGAGGACCGCGACGAGCGGTGCGGAGGCGGTTTTGGCGCGGTTGCCGTTGGCGAGGGTCTCGACCAGGGTGGCGCGGGCTTCCGCGGACCGGATGTAGGTCACGCGCAGTGGCTGCGAGTTGAACGCGGTGGGGCCGAACTTGGTGAGTTCGTAGATGGCCCGGGCCTGCTCGTCGGTGACTTCGCCGGTGAAAGTATTGGCGGTGCGGGCCTCGGCAAAGATGGCGTCCACTGCGGCGGCGTCGATTACTGCTTCATCATGGGCGATGGTCATGAGCATCCCTTTCGCTGGGCGTACCCGCCGGGGCGGCGGCCACTGGTTACTGTCTATGGTTGCAACTTCAACTTGTGCCTCCTGCTTCCCGCAACGCCCCGTGACGTCCGGCACAGGGGGCGCCGCCGGCGAAGCATGCCGGAAACACCGGCGCGGTAAAGTTGCTCCGGAAGATTCCTTCCCGCCCGCCACACATTCTCTGAAAGGCCCCGGCAATGAGCATGCTCGGAACCAAATGGAAGCTCCACGGCAACGGCAAATCGATCCGCCCGGGCGAGGTCGTGAAGCCGGATGAGCGTCTTGCGTGGCCGCTGACCATTGGCATCGGAATGCAGCACGTTGTCGCCATGTTCGGCGCCACCTTCCTCGTCCCCATCATCACGGGCATGCCGCCGGCCACTACCCTCTTCTTTTCCGGCACCGGCACCCTGCTGTTCCTGGTTATCACCAAGGGCCAGGTGCCGAGCTACCTCGGATCCAGCTTCGCGTTCATCGCGCCGATCATGGCCTCGCAGCAGCAGTACGGCGTCGCCGGCGCGCTCGGCGGCGTGGTGCTGGCCGGCGTCGGGCTGGCGATCATCGGTGCGGTGGTGCAGAAGTTCGGTGCCGGCTGGATCAACCGGCTGATGCCGCCCATCGTCACGGGCGCCATCGTGGGGCTGATCGGCCTCAACCTCGCCCCGGCAGCGAAGAACAACTTCGACGCGGCCCCGATCACCGCCCTCATCACATTGGCCACGATCATCGTGGTCAGCGTCTTCTTCCGCGGCATCCTGGGGCGGCTGAGCATCCTGGTCGGCGTTGTGCTGGGCTACTTCGTGGCGATGATCCGCGGCGAGGTGGACTTCTCCAAGATGGACTCCGCCGCCTGGGTGGGGCTCCCGTTCTTCCAGACCCCCGAATTCCACCTCGGCGTCGTTGGCCTCTTCGTGCCGGTGGTTTTGGTGCTCGTGGCGGAGAATATCGGCCACGTCAAGTCCGTGTCCGCCATGACCGGCCAGAACCTCGACGGCGTCTCCGGGCGCGCGCTGATGGCCGACGGTGCGGCCACAGTGCTTGCCGGCCTGGGCGGCGGCTCCGGCACCACCACCTACGCGGAAAACATCGGCGTAATGGCTGCCACCAAGGTCTATTCGACGGCGGCCTACTGGGTGGCCGGTGTCTTCGCCGTGGTGCTGAGCTTCTCGCCGAAGTTCGGCGAACTCATCGCCACTGTCCCGGCCGGCGTGCTGGGCGGCGCGGCGACGATGCTCTACGGCATGATCGGCGTCCTGGGCGTCAAGATCTGGGTGCAGAACAAGGTGAACTTCTCCAACCCGATCAACCTGACCACGGCCGCCGTCGCTCTTATTGTCGGCATCGCCGACTACACCTGGACCATCGGCGACCTGAAATTTACCGGCATCGCCCTCGGCTCCGCCGCGGCCCTGGTGATTTACCACGGCATGAAGGCCATCGCCAAGGCCAGGGGCACCGTTGCCGAGCCGGAAACGGAAGGCGTCGCAGCCGCGGCCACGGCCGCCGTGAAACGCGTGCCGAAGAAGCGCCGCTAAGGCTAAATCCGTCCGCTGGACCTACTCGGGATGCTTTTGTCGGCGCTGAGACGGCCTCCGCGAACTGCGCGGTCGAGTTATCCACATAGCCTGTTTCCGGTCGATTAGTTGTCGCGGACCCTCGATATTCTTGGTTTATGGAAGGTTCGGACTGGATTGCGGAGGGCTGGGAAGCTCTGGCGGCTGTCACGGCGTTTGCCGCAGCCATGGACTCCGTTACCGCTGTCGGCGCTGATCACGAGGATCCGTCGGGCGCTGATCGCGGGGGTCCGTCCGGTGCCGGCAGTCTTTGCCGGGATGACGGCTCGTTGCGGGACGATCCGTTGCGGGATCTTGCCGATGATTGCCTGGACGGCCTGGCCGAGGTGGCGCGGTGGGAGGCGAGGGCCGCGGCGTTGAAGGTCAGGCTGGGCGCGGCCTATCTGCAGGCCACCGAGACCCTGGCGGCCCCAGCGGCGTCGCTGCGGGACTCTGCCTGCCAGGAGATGGCGGTGGTCGCTGAGGTCGCGTGTGTCCTGACCGTGAGCGAGCGGACCGCGGGAGCGTTCCTGTCCGAGTGCCTGGCTCTGACGCGGGGTTTGCCGCTGACCCTCGCGGCGCTGCGGGCCGGGACGATCTCCTGGGCGCATGCCCGCATCATTGTCGACGAAACCTCCGGCCTGGACCGGGCCGGCGCGGCCGCACTCGAGGCGCACTTCCTGGACCCCGGCGCCCCGGACCCGGCCCGCGGCTGCCAGGCCGGAGAGCTCGTTCC
>NZ_AUPJ01000486.1 GCF_000427315.1 Arthrobacter sp. TB 26 | reverse complement strand
CGAGTACCGCCCGGACCGGGACGGGATGGCCTGGTTCTCCGCCTTCCTCCCAGCCGACACCGCGGCGGGGATCTGGGACCGGACCACCGCCGCCGCCCGCGCCCTCCAGGGCCCGGACGAGGCCCGCACACTCACCCAGCTCCGCGCCGATGTCGCCGCGACCTGGCTGCTCACCACCGGCACTGACGGAGAGGGCGTGGGTGGGGGTGTGCCGTCGCCGCGGGCGCAGGTCCTGATCACCGTCCCGGTCCTGTCCCTGCTCGGCGCAGGGGAGGAACCGGCCCTCCTGGACGGGTACGGGCCGATCCCGCCCTCGATGGCCCGCCGCCTGGTCGCCGAAGGCGCGGATTCGTTCTACCGGGTCCTGGTTGACCCGCGGGACGGGGCGCCGCTGGAAATCGGCCGGTCCAGCTACCGGGTGCCGACGGCAGTGCGGCAGTGGCTGCGGCTCCGCGACGGAAAGTGCCCGTTCCCGGGCTGCAACAACCAGTCCCTGGACAACGACGCCGACCACCTCCTGGCCTGGGCCGACGGTGGCACCACCGGGATCGCCAACCTCGGCCAGCCCTGCCGCAAACACCACCGCCTCAAACACAGTTCGGCCTGGACACCGGCCGGGGCCAGCAAAGACGCCCCGCCCGGCTGGACGTCCCCGTCCGGGCGGCACTACGCCAGTGAGCAGCAGGACTGGGAACCGCCCCGCTGGCCACCGGGAGTCCTGGCCACTGAATTGGTCCCGGATACGCAAGCAGACCTGAATGACGACAATGATGCCGCGTTGCGCAAGGGCCCCGATTCGGACCAGGAACTGAAACCGGATCAGGAACAGGAGCTGCCCGCCGATCCCTTACCGGAGTGGGACCGCTTTATCTCAGAGCACTCGCTCCGCGCCGGGGACACTGACGACCACGGATTGCGGCAGACACCTGCCTACCCCCAACCGCCATCTTCACTTTCCTTGGGCTCAGCCGCCCGGTCTTAGCCGGACGCTGCTTGGCCGGACGTTCGTAGCAGCAGGAAGGCCAGGACCGGCACCAGACGGTGCGCGCATCCTCGCCTTCCGCTACGGGGCCTTACTCAGGCCCAGCCTAGCCAGCGTCGAAGGCTTCCTCATCATCGTCGTCGCGGTCCTTGGGGGTCTTGTCCTCGGGCAGGTCCGTTCCCGATCCGTCGGGCAGGCCGGCCGCGTCCTGGCCGGGCTCCGAGGAGAACGGCCGACCGGCGTCGGGCTTTTCGGTGTTGGTCTCGTCCATTTCCGCTTCCGCGGACGGCATGGCGGCCCCGGAATTCCCGGCGGTGTCGGCGTCGTAGCCGGGGGTAGTGCTGGCGTTTTCTGAACTCATTAGTTCCTCCGTTCCTCCGAAGCGTCCTGCTCCGGGCTCTCCTGCACTGTCCTTGTCTTCGGCCACGGGCGCTGACCCGGGCCTGCGAACCGGCCCCCGTGAAGTAAACAATTCCACCCTACCTGCAAAGTCATCAGCACCCTTAGTACCAGCTTGAATTTCGTATGGTTCAAGCCTAGGTTGAGTGTTAGCTGCCACCGCAGCCTGATCCGCATCCACCCGGAGGCGCGCCCGTGTCCGATCCAGAGCCAGTGTCCGCTCCACGTGCAGAGTCCGCTGCAACGAAGCCCGCGACGGACCGCCGAAACGAGTCGGCCATCGAAAAGCTGGACCGCAACTGGATGGAACTGCTGCAGGAACTCCGGGTGCTGCAGACCGGGGTACAGATCCTTGCGGGGTTCCTGCTGACCCTGCCGTTCCAGTCGAGGTTCGAGACGCTGGACGATTTCCAGACCACCCTCTACCTTGCCAATGTGGCGCTGGCGGCCCTCACCACGGCCCTGATCCTGCTGCCCGTGAGCGTGCACCGCCGCCTGTTCCGCCTGCATCTCAGGGCCGCCCTTGTCTCCAGCGCGGACAGGATCGCGAAGGTTGCCCTGGCCGGCATCGGGCTCCTCAGCGTCGGCACCTCCGCGCTGGTTTTCGACGTCACGGCCGGCCGTGCTGCGGGGCTCACTGCCGGGGCCGTGCTGTTGGCGGTGCTGCTGCTCCTGCTGGTCTATGTGCCGAGCAGGCTCCGCCGGCAGGCCGACCAAGGGAAGACTTCATGACGAACACCGCCAGCCAGGAACGCAGCAAACTGCCAGGAGGAACCGTGAGCAAGTGGGTCAAGGAACACGGGCTGCTGCTGGCCAATGTCGGCCTTTTCCTGGTGTTCTTCGGCGGCATGGTCTTCAGCGGGGCCGCCGACTACAGCGAGGACCAGATCGCCCACGGCCAGCCGGCCGTGACCCTGCTGGGCTACCTCGGCACCGGGGCATTCCTCGAGGCGACCTTTGAAAACTGGGAGTCCGAATTCCTGCAGATGGGCATGTACGTCATCCTGACGGTATTCCTCTTCCAGAAAGGATCCTCGGAGTCGAAGCCAATGGGCAAGGCGGCCCCGCAGGATGAGGACCCCCGCGTCGCCGCCCTGAAGCCAGCCACCCCGTGGCCGGTGCGGCACGGCGGGTGGGTCCTCAAACTCTACGAACACTCCCTGTCGATCATGTTCCTGCTGCTGTTCCTGGCATCGTTCGCGCTCCACGCGATCGGTGGCAGCGAGGAATACAGCGCCGAGCAGCAGAGCCACGGACAGCCGCCCGTGACCGTCCTCGGCTACCTCGCGACGAGCCGTTTCTGGTTTGAGTCCTTCCAGAACTGGCAGAGCGAATTCCTCGCCGTCGGCGTCCTCGTCGGCGCTTCGGTGTACCTCCGCGAGAGGGGCTCGCCGGAATCCAAGCCCGTCGCGGAGCCGCACTACGAGACCGGCGCCTGAGCGCTCAGGCGCCCTCGAGCACCTGGCTGGTGGCCCGGGCCAGGTACTTCGCGGCGTTTGCGACGGCGTCATCCGGGCTGCCGGCCACGTCCAGCAGTTGGGCCGCGGCCACCACACCGTGGTTGGCGAGGTCCTCCGGGGTGACCAGGATCCGCCCCGCGACCACAATCACCGGGATTCCAAGGCTGTGGGCGGCGTCGGCAAGCGCAATCGGCGCCTTGCCGGTCAACGACTGCGAATCCAGCGAGCCCTCACCGGTGATCACAAGGTCCGCCTCCGCGAGTTTGCCGGCCAGCCCGGTGAGACCGGCCACCAGCTCGAAGCCGCCTTCCAGGGCGGCGTTGCTGAAGGCCAGGAACGACGCCGGGAAGCCGCCGGCCGCGCCGGCCCCGGGAACGTTGACGTCACGTCCGGTGGATTGTCGCAGCACCGAAGCCCAGTTGCGGAGTCCGGCGTCGAGCAGTTCCACGGCCTCCCCGTCTGCACCCTTTTGCGGGCCGTACACATGGGCTGCACCGTCGCTGCCGAAAAGCGGATTCTGCACGTCGACGGCGATCCGGAACGTCACCGCGCCAAGCCGCGGATCGAGGCCGCTGACATCGAGCTGTGCCACGTCGGCCAGTGAGCCGCCGCCGAGGGGCACCACGTTGCCCGCGGCGTCGAGGGGCTTGAGGCCCAGTGCGCGCAGGGCACCGCTGCCGCCGTCGCTCATTGCCGAGCCGCCCAGGCCCAGCACGATCTCCGTCGCGCCGGCGTCGAGGGCGGCAGCGATCAGCTGGCCGCAGCCGTAGCTGTGCGCCCGCAGGGCGTTGGCCGGGGTGGGGTCCATGTGGGCCAGGCCGGAGGCCT
>NZ_AUPJ01000485.1 GCF_000427315.1 Arthrobacter sp. TB 26 | reverse complement strand
CCGCCGAAGGCGTCCTTCCGGATCGCCCAGGCTGCGCCGACGGGTGCCAGGATCGGGCCGACGACGGCGTTCAGGCGCTCCTCGTACCCGGCGGCGACGGCCGCCTCCAGGGTTCCCTCGCCGCCGTCGGCCACCGGAAACTGGATGGCCTCGGCGTCGGGATAGACCCGCAAGGCACCCTCGGCGATGGCGGCAGCGGCTTCGGCGGCGGTCAGGGAGCCTTTGAACTTGTCGGGGGCGATCAGAATGCGCATGGTCCTATCCTGCCAGCAGCACCGGACAGCCGCCGTCACCCGCGGCAGCGGCGACAGGCCACCGCGCCGGGAGTAACGTGGCAGCCACACAGAACCGGTCCGGACCAGGGGGCAGCAGTGAACGACAACGGACAGACCCGCCAGCGCATCACCGGCCCTCCCGGTATGAGCGAACTGCTGCTCGTCCGGCACGGCGAGAGCCAAGGGAACGTCGCCGCCACTCTGGCACACCAGTCCGGGGCGCACGTCATCAATGTTCCGGCGCGTGATGCCGACGTCGAGCTGTCCGGAACCGGGCGCGAGCAGGCGCTGGCGCTGGGTGGCCTGCTTGCCGGGTTTCCGGAGGACGGGCGTGCCGCCGTCTGGTCCTCCCCGTATCTCCGGGCACGGCAGACGGCGGAACTGGCCGTGCACACCGGGGGCTGGACGACGCAGGTCCTGCTGGATGAACGGCTGCGTGACCGTGAGCTCGGCATCCTGGACATGCTCACTTCGGCCGGAGTGGAGGCCAGGCTCCCCCGGGAGGCCGAGCGGCGGCGCTGGCTGGGCAAGTTCTACTACCGCCCGCCCGGCGGCGAATCGTGGGCCGACGTCGTCCTCCGCTTGCGCTCCCTGCTGGCTGACCTGGACCGCCTGTACCCCGGCCAGCGGGTGCTGCTGGTCTGCCACGACGCCGTCATCATGCTGATCCGCTACATCCTGGAAGGGCTGACGGAGGGCGAACTGCTGGACATCGCCGCCACGACCGCCATTCTCAACGCCTCCGTGAGCCGTTTTGTCCGTCCGGGCGGCGCCGGCCGCTGGCAGCTGGAGAGCTTCAACATGGCAGACCACCTGACGAGCGAAGGAGTCCCCGTGACCGAACATGCCGGAGATGCCAATGTCCACCCACGGTAAGCCTGCTTCCGGGGCCGGGCGGGAGCCGGTCCGCCCTGAGCCCGTCACGCCGACGCTGTTGCGGGACTGGCCGCTGCCCGGCGGGGGCTCCGGCAAGGACGACCGCGGGTCGGTGCTGGTGATCGGCGGGGCCCGGATGACGCCGGGGGCCGCGTTGCTCGCCGGGGTGGCCGCGCTGCGCTCCGGCGCCGGACGGCTCACCCTGGCCGTGGCAGAATCCGTGGCCGTGCAGCTCGCGGTCGCGCTGCCCGAG
>NZ_AUPJ01000484.1:14622-15237 GCF_000427315.1 Arthrobacter sp. TB 26 | reverse complement strand
GTGCTCAGGCTGCCGGAGACCGCCTCGGGCACGGTCAAGGGCTCTTCGGCAGCCGCCGTCCTCGCAGCACCGGTCGAGGCCGCGGACGCGGTCCTGATCGGCCCGGGCCTCGACGACAAGGACGAGGCCACCGCGTTGCTCCGCGGCCTCCTCAAGGTGCCTGCGGGGAAGCATCCGCCGGCCATCATCCTCGATGCCTTCGCCCTCGGCAGCCTGCCCGAGCTGGCCGGGGAGCTGGGCCCCTGGGCGGGCCGGCTGATCCTGACCCCGAATGTCACCGAGGCGGGCATCCTGCTGGGGCACGACGCCGGGGAGCTGGTCCGGGACGTACCGGAGCTCGCGGAAAAGTACGGCGCGGTGGTGAGCTGCCAGGGTGTGATCGCCCGGCCCGGCGGGGCTGGCGGGCGCCCGGTCTCCGAAGCGGGAGGAGGTGGGGCCGGCGGTACCCGGGCCTCGCTGTGGGAAATCACCACCGGACACAGCGGCCTGGGCACCTCCGGCTCCGGCGACGTGCTGTCCGGGACGATCGCCGGGCTGCGGGCGCGGGGAACCACGGACGCGCAGTCCGCCTGCTGGGGCACCCATCTGCATGCGGCCGCCGGCGACAGGCTCGCG
>NZ_AUPJ01000484.1:12199-14617 GCF_000427315.1 Arthrobacter sp. TB 26 | reverse complement strand
CGCGAGCCGGCTGGGCGGTCTCGGCTACCTCGCCCGTGAACTCACGGAGGAACTCCCGCAGCTGATGATGGAGCTCGGTTCCTGACGCCCTGACCGGGGCTCAGCCGCTCCAGCTGCCGCGTTCCTGCAGGACTTCCTTGAGCAGGTCCGCGCGGTCGGTGACGATCCCGTCGACCCCGAGATCCAGGAGCCGGTGCATTTCCGCGGGTTCGTTGACGGTCCACACGTGCACCTGCAGCCCGTGCCGGTGGGCGCGCCGGACGAGGCCGGGGGTCACGACGGTCACCGCACCGTAGCTGACAGGAACCTGCAGGGCGTGCACGCCGCGGAGCGCGCGTCCTGCCGTGAGGCGCAGCAGGGGGGCCGGGACCACCGGGCCCAGCAGGACAAAGAGGGCGTTGGACACCATTCCGGCGGAACTTGCCGCGGGGCGGCTCAGCTGCTTGAGCACGGCCCGGCGGCGGCGGTCCGAAAAGCTGGCAATCAGGACGCGGTCGTGCAGCCCGAACCGTTCGATCGCAGCCGCCAGGGTATCCACCGAGTTCCAGTCCTTGACGTCCAGGTTGAGCCGGACATCCGGGAAGGCGGTGGCAAGTTCCTCAAGAAGCGGGATGGGTTCCGCGCCGCCGATTCTCGCCAGCGCCACCGTCTCCGCCGGGAGTTCAGAGATTTTGCCGCGGCCGTCCGTGACCCGGTCCAGGGTTTCGTCGTGGAACAGCAGCAGGACGCCGTCGGCTGTGGTGTGCACATCCGTCTCCAGATGCCGGTACCCCAGTTCGACGGCGGCGCGGAACGCCGCCATGGAGTTCTCCAGGCCGTCGCGGGAGAACCCGCGGTGGGCCATGGCCACGGGAGGCTGCGGACCGTCACCGGCGGCCGGGCCGGAGGCTGAACCCGAGGCAAAAAACGGGTGCGGGGTGCTCACCCCTGAAGCCTATCGGAGCCCGGGGCAGCACCGCCCGGCAGCCCAGGTGAAGTCCAGGCGGGGAGGCCTGGATCAGTTGGTGTGCGGGAGGATCTCCACGCCGTCACTGCAGTGCAGCAGCGTGCGGCCGCGTCCGCCGTCGAGGTGCACCCATACGGCGGTGTGGTCCGCCGTGACGGCGTCCACCCGGCCCCCGGTTTCGTAGCCGGGCGTCAGCCTGACGCTGACGCGGTCGCCCTGCTGCAGGCTCTTCCAGTGCGCGTCCGGCGCCACCGGGCGCAGGGGCGTGTCGTCGAAATTCTCCGTGCGGTACCTGGCCATGACTTCCCACCATCAGTCAAAAATCCGTCGTGAGATTTCAGCGTAGGGCTCGAAGGTGAACGCGAGTTGTCCGGGAGCTGGGAGTCCGGTGTCTGCAGGGGTGCCCTGGTCCGCCGGGTCAGGGAATCGTGATGCCCAGGGCTACGAGCTTGGCCTCAAGGATCTGGGCGACGCCGTCGTCGTCGAAGTGCGGTGCCTGCTGCCCGGCGGCACGGATGGCCTCGGGGTGGCCGCTGGCCATCGCGTAGCCGTCGCCGGCCCAGCGGAGCATCTCAATGTCGTTGGGCATGTCCCCGAACGCCACCACATCCGCCGAGTCGACGCCCAGGGCAGCCGCGTATTCGGCAAGCGTGACGGCCTTGTTGACGCCGGGCAGAGAGAGTTCCAGAAGCGCGATGTTCGGCGCCGAGTGTGTTGCCGCAGCAAGGTGTGCGACGGCGGGCGTGACCTCGGCCAGGAATTCGTCGGCGGTGCCCTCCCGGACCACTGCGAGGAACTTCACCACGGAATCGGCCGCGGTGAGCGTGGTGTGCAGCGGTGCCGGCGTGAACTCTGCAAGCAGCCTGCTGGCGCCGTTCTCGATGAACCCTGGTTCCAGGTGGAAACCGGTCAGGGTTTCGGCGGCGAACAGGGCGGAGGGGCGCAGCCGCCGGATGATGCGGCGGGCCTCGAAGACGGCGTCGAGCTGCAGGGCCCGGGCCGAGACCATCCGGTCCGCTTCAAGGTCCCAGACGACGGCGCCGTTGGAGCAGATGACGGTGCCGGTGTGGCCCAGCTGCTCCTGGAGGGGGTGCAGCCAGCGCGGCGGGCGGCCTGTGACGAAGACCAGTTCGATGCCCGCTTCCCGGCAGGCGTGGAATGCGCGGACGGTCCGGTCACTGATTTTGCCGTCGTGGCCGAGGATCGTTCCGTCAATGTCACTTGCTACCAGCCGCATACTGCCAGTCTACGTGGGCGGGGTCGGGCCGGGTCCCGGTGCAGCCGACGCCCGACGGCGGCGGGCCGTTAGTGCCGTTCGTAGATGCCGGTCAGGCTGGCACGGGCCAGGGTGTGCGGGGCGAGCTTCGACTCCAGCTTCGCCGGGTGGGCTGCGGGATCGAGCCCGGAGTGCGCGACGTCGAGGGCGTGGACCGTGACGACGTACCGGTGCGGGCCATGGCCCCTCGGCGGGG
>NZ_AUPJ01000484.1:0-12194 GCF_000427315.1 Arthrobacter sp. TB 26 | reverse complement strand
CCGCCCCCAGGTAGCCGGTGGCGCCGCCGTCGTTCTTCAGCTGGAAGGCGCCGGGCGGCAGGTGCCCGCCCTGGCGCGACCCCGCTCCGGCCGGGAGGTTGGTGACACCGGCCGGGAGGTCGAGCACCGCCCAGTGCCAGAAGCCGCCGCGGCCCGGGGCGTCGGGATCGAACACGGTGACGGCGTAGCTCTGGGTTCCGGCCGGGGCACCGCTCCAGCTCAGCTGCGGCGACTCGTCCTTGGCACCGGCGCCGGTCGAGGCACCGCGCTGGGCGGTCGGCAGGGTCTGGCCGTCGAGGAATGACTCACTGCTGACGCGGAAAGACGGGGCATCGTGGTGTGTCATGGCTGCCTTTCAGTTGCTGGGGAGATCTGCACTTTCGGGGTCGCTGCCCGCGGTTTCCGTCGGATGCGGGGTTTGTGCGCCGAGCTCCATCCGGTTCAGTTCGGCACGGGTGGGCGGGTTGGCACCGGCCCGGGATACGGTGACCGCGGCGGCCCAGGCGGCGTGGGCCAGGAGTTCGCGGAGGCTTTCGGCGGAGAGCTCACGCAGGTCCTTGCGGTTCTGCGCCCCGGCGAGGCCCAGGTCCACCACGCCGGAGAGAAGCGCGGCCATGAAGGAGTCGCCGGCGCCGACAGTGTCCGCCACTTTCACGGACGGCGCCGGGAAATGCGCTTCGCCGGCGGCATTCACGCCCCAGGGCCCCTGCGCGCCTCGGGTGACCACCACCATGGCGGGGCCTTCCGAGCCGCCAAGCGCAAGCNNGGCGGGCCGAATCCAGCGGATCCTCGCCGGGGTACAGCCACTGAAGATCCTCATCCGAGGCCTTGACCACGTCCGCCAGGGTGACGAACTTCTCCGCCTGCCGGCGCGCGTAGTCCACGTCGGTGATGATGCTGGGCCGGCAGTTGGGGTCGAAGCTGATCGTGGCCAACGGATGGGCAAGCTCGACGGCGGCGAGCACACCGGCCGCCCCGGGAGCCAGCATGGTGGCAATCGAGCCGGTGTGCAGCAGTGTCGTTCCCTGCAGCATAAACGGCAGCCGGTCCGCGAGCCCGGGCAGCTCCCAGGCGAGCTCGAAGGTGTAGCTGGCGGCGCCGTCGTCGTCGATCAGGGCGGTGGCCACGGACGTGGGGAGCTCGTCGGGGCCTAGCGGCAGCAGCACCGAGCTGGACTTCAGGTGGGCCGCCACCGCTTCGCCGTAGGCGTCGCGTCCGTAGCGGCCGATGAACTGCACCGGATGATCCAGCCGGGCCAGCCCCACGGCGACGTTGAGCGGGCTTCCGCCGACATGGGCCTGGATACCGGAGGAACGCTGGACCACATCAACCAGGCCCTCGCCAATAACTGTGAGCATGCTCATACTCTGCCAGAGAACGCGGGCCGGCGCCCGCGTGTTCCGCAGCGCGGGTGGCTGGTCCAGGCCTTCGCCCAGCGGTCTACCGGGCGCTGCCGTCCTGCTGGTAGACGTCCGGGATCCCGTCGTGGTCCGAGTCGACTTTCTCCGCTTCTTCGGCCTGCCGGTACTGCCGGTTCCGGGTCCTCAGCACCAGCATTGCCAGCAGGGCCGCCAGCACGGAGGCGGCGAGGATGCCCACCTTGGCGTGGTCGTCGTGGAGGCTGCCTTGGCCGAAGCTCAGCTCGGCCACCAGGAGCGAGACGGTGAAGCCGATGCCGGCCAGCAGGGACACCCCGAAGACGTCAATCCACTTGAAGCTGGTGTCCAGCCGCGCCTTGGTGACCTTCGTGAGCAGCCAGGTTGTGCCCATGATGCCGATCGGCTTGCCGAGAACCAGCGCCATGATGATGCCGACAGCCACCGGGTCGGTAAGCGCGGAGACCAGCCCGTCCCAGCCGCCCACGGCCACGCCGGCGGAGAAGAACGCGAAGATCGGGACGGCGACGCCGGCCGAGATTGGGCGGAACCGGTGCTCGAAGATCTCCGCGAGGCCCGGTCCGGCCTCCGGGCCGCCGCTGGCCTGCGAACGCAGGACCGGAATGGCGAACCCGAGCAGCACACCGGCCACGGTCGCGTGGATCCCCGAGGCATGGACGAGGGCCCAGGTGACCGCGCCCAAGGGCAGGAGGATCAACCACGCGGCCGGGGCCTTCATCCCGAAGAACCGCCGGTATTTATGCGCGAGGTAGGTGTAGAGCGCCAAGGGAATCAGGGCCAGCAGCAACGGCATTACCTGGAGGTCACTGGTGTAGAACACGGCGATGATGGTGATGGCGAGCAGGTCGTCCACCACGGCGAGAGTCAGCAGGAAGATCCGCAGGGCGCTGGGCAGGTGCGAGCCGATGATGGCCAGCACGGCGACGGCGAAGGCGATGTCGGTGGCGGTGGGGATCGCCCAGCCGCGCAGGGTCTCGGGACTCGCGAGGTTGACGACGCTGTAGATCACGGCCGGAATGGCGACGCCGCCGACGGCCGCAGCGACCGGAACGACCGATTTGTTCAGCTGCCGCAGGTCCCCGGCGATGAACTCACGCTTGAGCTCGAGTCCGACGAGGAAGAAAAAAATCGCCAGCAGTCCGTCGGCCGCCCACGCCCCCAGGCTCAGTTCCAGGTGCCATGGTTCGTAGCCGAACGTGAAGTCCCGCAGCGCGAAGTAGCTCTCTGAAACCGGCGAGTTGGCCCAGATCAGGGCGATCACGGCGGCGGCAACCAGGAGGGCGCCACCGACTGTCTCTTTGCGGAGGATCTCGCCGATCCGGAGGGATTCGGCGTAGCTGCCGCGGCCGAAGATGGTCAAACGCGGCCGGAAGGGAGCGGGTGTGGGGCTCATGCGGGGAGTCCTAAAAGTTGGGTCGACGAAACTATGCCGACCAGACTTCCCGGCGCACCTGCCACCCAGTCTAGTCGGTCAGGGCATCGTGCTGAACCGCTCGGCCTTGGCTTTGCTGCCCTGGACGATGATCTGGTCGTCGTCGTAGAGCACTGTCTGCGCCGTCGTGTGGCCCCATTTGCCGCCGGGCCGCTTGACCGCCACGATGGTGATGCCGTACTTGTCCCGGAGGCCGAGCACGCCGAGGGGCCGGTCGCGGATGCCCGACGGCGGGCTGGTCCGGATCATTACGAAGTCGTCCTCGAATTCCACATAGTCAAGAATCGAGCCGAGGACCAGGTGCGCGACGCGTTTGCCCATGTCGTGTTCCGGCCGGATGACGTGCTCGACGCCGAGCTGGCCAAGGATCTCGGCGTGCGGTTCGCTGATGGCCTTCGCCCAAATCTGGGGGCGCCGGAATTTGAGGATCCGGGAGGTCGTCAGGATGCTGGCTTCGATGTCCGAGCCGATCCCGACCACCGCCCGGTCGAACTCATGGACCGAGAGCTGGCGAAGCACTTCTTCCTTGGTGGAGTCGGCCCGGACCACATGGGTGAGGCGTCCGTTGAAGGACTGGACGATTTCCTCGCTGGCGTCGATGCCGAGCACCTCGGTGCCCTGTGCCTCCAGTTCCAGGGCTAGCGAGCCACCAAAGCGGCCCAGACCGATGACCACCACCGAGGACGCCTTGTCACCGGCGGCAGGGGAGTGGGACGAAAAGATGTTCCTAGCCAATGAGGGGCCTTTCCTTAGGATATTCGTAGAGCATGGGTCGTTCGCGCAGGGCCAGGGCCGCGCCAAGCGTCACCGGGCCCAGCCTCCCGACGAACATCAGAAGGATCAGCACCAGTTGACCCGCAGGAGGGATGGCGGCAGTGATGCCGGTGGACAGCCCGACCGTGGCGAAGGCCGAAATGACCTCGAACAGGATCCGTTCCTGTCCGAAATCGGTGATCAGCATCAGGAACATCGTCGAGCCGGTGACCAGGGCGATCGCCAGCAGCACCACCGTGATGGCTTGGCGGTGCACCGCGCGGGACAGGCGCTTGCCGAAGATGTTCACAGCCGTCCCGCCCTGCAGCTCGGTGCTGAGGATGAAGAACAGGACGGCGAAAGTGGTGATTTTCAGGCCGCCTGCAGTTCCGGCCGGGCCTCCGCCGATGAACATCAGGATGTCCATGCCCAGCCAGGACACCGGATTCATCTGGGCGATGTCGATGCTGTTGAAGCCGGCCGTACGGGTGATGGCGGACTGGAAGAAGCCGGCCAGCACGCGTTCGGCAGGAGGGAGGCCGCCAAGGGTTGCCGGGTTGGCCCATTCGACGGCGGTAAGGAACACTGCGCCGCCGGCCAGGAGGATGGCCGAGCCGACGAGGACGAGTTTCGTGTTCATGCTCCAGTGGATGGGACGCCGGTACTGCCGGCCCAGTTCGAAGAGTACCGGGAATCCGAGGCCGCCGATGATCACAGCGGCAGCTATTGGCAGGCAGATCCAGGGGTCGCCGACGAATCCCATCAGGTTGTCTGAATACAGGGCAAAGCCGGCGTTGTTAAAGGACGAGATGGAGTGGAACACGCCGTGCCAGACGGCGTCGCCGAGTGGATAGCCGTACCCGGCCATGAAGCGGATCGTGAGGATCAGCGCCAGGGCCGCTTCCACGATGAGGCTGATGAGCAGAACTCCGATCAGCACCTGGCGGACGTCGCCGAAGCCGCTGCTCTTGGTCTCGGCGGCGGCGGAAATTCGGGACCTCAGGCCCAGCCGGCGGGCGGTCAGGACCCCGAGCAGTGTGCCGAAGGACATGACGCCGAACCCGCCGACCTGGATCAGGACCAGGATGACCACCTGGCCGAATCCGCTCCAGAAAACTGGTGTGTCCACGGTGATCAGGCCGGTTACGCAGACGGCTGAGGTGGCGGTGAACAGGGCCTCCAGCAGGGTGGCACCACCCCCGCCTGCCTTGGCCACCGGGAGCAACAGCAGCCCGGTGCCGGCGGCGACGGCACCGGCGAAGCCAACGACGATCACCTGGGCCGGGTGGCGCGGCGCGAACGCCCGGATGAACTTGGTGAAGCCCGCTGCCAGGGCGCGCAGGACCGCGGGAACTTCAACTTGCATAGGGGTCACGCTATCACCGGGCGCCGCGCGCCTCTGATGCGGTTCAGCCCAGCAGGAGCTGCACCAGTTCCCGGCACTTCCGGTAGGCGGCGGCCTTCGGGTCGATCAGGGCGAAATGGTCCCCCGGGACCTTCAGGAGCTGGACGGGCGCGCCGGCAGACTTGGCCGCCGCAGCGTAGGAGTCGGACTGGCTCACGGGAACAGTGTCATCGTCCGTGCCGTGGACGGCATAGACGGGGACCGCCAGCGGGACGGCGCTCATCGGGTCCGCATATTTATGCCGTTTCGGGTATTTCTCGGAGGAGCCGCCCAGCAGGTTGCTGACTGCGCCGTTGCTGAGGTTCAGCCGTTCGGCTTCAGCGAGGTTCAGCACCCCGGACTGGCTGACGACACCGGTCAGGTGCACGGCGCCGTCGTCGACCCTGCGCAGCAGCTGGCGGTCCGCGTCCGGGGCGCCGAGCTGGGCGAGCCGGGTACGCCCCGCCGCCCACACCGCAAGATGCCCGCCAGCCGAGTGCCCCAGCGCCACGACCCTGTCCAGGCCGAGTCCGTGTTCGCCGGCGATGTCACCGAGCTTGTCGATTCCGGCGAGCACGTCGGAAAAGGTATGGGGCCAGCCGCCGCCGTTGCCCGCACGGCGGTACTCGAGGTTCCAGGCGGCCATGCCGTGCGCCGCCAGGTCCTTGGCCAGGGGTTCGCCGAGTTCCGCGCCGTACTGCGAGCGCCAGTAGCCGCCATGGATGACCACCACCACACCCTTGGTAACCGCAGCATCCGGCAGGAAGAGCTCACCCCACTGGCTGGGGTCATCCCCGTAGCTGTACCTATGCCGCTTCACAGTGTCCTCCTTGGGGCCAGGTGAACAGGCGGCGGAGACTGCCCCCAGAGTCACCGCCGCTGCGGCCGCGGTCGAAGCCCGACGCCGCACATCAGCCATGTGCCGAGCCTACCTTGAGCGCTGCGCGGCACGGCGTAGGGCGGCTCCGGCCCGGCTTGGCGGAGGTTCCTGCCGCAGTTTTCCGGCGGTTTCGGCTCACGTCGGGGACCCCCGGGGGTGTCAGCCCTCCGCCGTCGTACCCCGGCCGTAAGCTGGAGGCATGGCGAGCAACTGGGATCGACTGGACGTGAACCTGCGCGACTCCGTGCAGGAAAACGTGGAACTCTACGAGCGGGTGCGCCCTGCCCTGAAGCTGGTCACCCGCGAGGTCCTGCTGACGCTGCGGGCCATGCTCAAGGGCACCGAGGTGACGCCGTTGTTCGTCACCGGCCGGACCAAGACGGTCGAATCGTTCCGCGAGAAGATCTCCCGGACGGAGGAGCCGCTGGAGCCGGGCGGTCCGCCGGTGCTGAAGTTCCCGGACCCGTTCCGGACCCTCAATGACATGGTGGGCATCCGGGTAATCACCAAGCTGCCGGCGGAAAACGCGGTGGTGGCCAACCTGATCAAACGCCAGCGCCAGCTCTTCGACTGCCGCGGGGACCGCGAGAAGGACATCGGCTCGATCGAGTCGGGGACCTACGGTTATTCCAGCCGGCACCTGATCCTGCGGACCATCCAGAACGAGGCCGTCAAGGAGTACCAGCAGGCCTTTAACCCGGAGGTCCAGCCGAACGGCAGCTACTTCTTCGAATGCCAGATCCGCACCGTGTTCGCGCACGCCTGGAGCGAGATCGAACACGACATCCGGTTCAAGGCCGAGGATCCGCGCGCCTGGACGCCGCACTTCGACCGCCAGTTCACCGCCACAGCCGCCATGCTGGAAACCGTGGAGGGTGCCTTCGCTGACCTGCACGAACGCTATGAGGAGGTCCGCAGCTACTGGGACATGGACGGCGAAGGCGCCGCGCAGCTCACCCCGAACCGGATCCGCGACGTCTGGCGCACGCTCCTGCCGCACGTTGACCGGAAGGTCGACGACGACTGGGGCTGGGCCGCCGAGCTGATGGCAGCCCACGGCCTCAACCAGACCATGCAGCTGGCCGGGCTGCTCAGCGCCAACCGCATCACCGAGGTCCGCAAGGCCCTGGACCACCGCTACTCTCCCGGCCCGGACCGGCTTCTCGATGACCTGCTGCTCTGGCAGTACGGCACCAAACACATCGACCTCACCGCGGAACCGGCCGACGCCGTCCCGCACCCGCGGCGCGACAGCCTCCTCCGGCGGCTCAAGCAGATCGAGCGCTACCGGCTGACGCAGGGTTAGGGCTTCCGGCGCGTGCGCCTCTGCCGGCCCGGGTCCGCTGGTGCTAGGTTCTGGGACTATGAGCGCCAGTCCGCGGACGACGACGATGACCACCCTGTGTATGACGCTGACGGCGGCAGGTATGTTTTCACTGCTGACCGGCGTTCTGGAGGCAGTGCGGGTCTATGCCATTGACTCCGGCGATCCCGGACTGGCACGGCTGGGTCTTGCAGCCATGATCATCGGCGGCCTATCAACCGCGGCCATAGGTCTTGGCGTTTTGATTGGACGCGGGGGGCTATCCGTGCCCCGAACCGTCGCGGTCATCGGCGGCTGGCTGATCATCTGGTTTCCGCTGACCGTGGCCCTCGGAATCGCCACGGACAGATACCCGGCGGCCCAGCTTGCGGCGACTGCCTCTGTGCCCTCGGCATTTTCCTCGCTGTTGCGGCCTTCGCCCGGCCGGCTCGCCGCGCTTCAGAAGCCACGAACGCCGCCGAATGAGGTCCTAGAGCCCGGTCGGCTCCAGGCGTTCTTCGAGCACCTCGGCGGCTGAGCCCTCTGACTGGACCAGCTGCACCCGGTAGGCGGCCTTGCCCGGCGTTTCCGTGACTGCCTCGACCAGCTCGGTCCCGCGGTAGAGCAGGCCCACGCCGTCGTCGGTGCAGTGGGTCTCGCCCAATGTTCCGTCCTCGACCAAGCGGTGTACCAGGGGTCTGCGTGCGGCTTCGGAGTCGTAGTGGACCCCGTTGTCGTACGGGAGCAGCCCCAGTCCGTTGCTCACGGCGCGGAGCTCGGGACCGAAAGAATCGGTTGTTCCGCCGTTGAACCAGCAGATCGAACCGGCCGAAACTCCGGCCAGCACCACCCCGGCCTCCCAGACGCGCCGGAAGATCGCGTCCAGTTCATGGGCGCGCCAGACGGCGAGGAGGTTGACAACGGAACCGCCATTGACCCACACGACGTCCTGGCCGAGCAGGTACTCCTCGATGTTGCCGACGTTGGGCATGGTGAACAGGTTCAGGTGGCTGAGCTGGAAGCCGGCGACGTTTCCCGCTTCGCTGATCTCATTGTTGAACCACCGCTGGTCCCCGCTGGCGGTGCCGACGTGCGCGACCCTGGGCGCCCGCCCGGCGACACCGGACAAGTCCACCGCGTAATGGACCAGTTTGTTGAATTCCAGGCGTGTGCGTGCCCCCGGCTTGTAGCCGCCGGAGGTCGCGAGGATTGTGGGGCTTTCGGCAGCCATACGGGGTTCTCCTTTGGACGGGGTAAACATCGCACCTGAGCCTACCGAGGTCGGCCGGAACGGCCAACGCGTCCCAGGCGAGCCGGACCGGAATCTACCTCGTGCACCCAATTGTGTGAGCTAATTTCGGGGACTTGGCGCGGGAAGCTTAGGCGTCCGGGCCCAGGAACCGGGCGACGTACTTCCGCTGCCACGGGGTCTCAACGGCTCCCCGCCGGTAGTTCGCGCGGACGAAGGCGACGGCCTCCGCGGCGGGGACACCGTCCAGGACGGCGATGCAGGCCAGTGCGGTGCCGGTCCGGCCCCGGCCGCCCCAGCAGGCGACTTCAACCCGCTCGCGCTCGGCGCGGCGCCAGGCCTCGATAAGCGCGTCCAAGGTGTCGGCGTCGTCGGCCGGAACGTGTAAGTCCCGCCAGCGGACCCAGCGGGAATCCCACGGCACCGGACCCGGGCGCTTCCCCAGCAGGTACAGGCCAAAGTCGGGACGCTGCCCGGCGGGAAACGGCCTGAGCAGGCCACGGCCGCGGATGAGCCGGCCGGACGGAAATTCGAGGACTCCGTTCTGGCCCGGATCCCAGGTCTGCGTCATGTTCCCGAGCGTAGCCCTTCCGCCCGCATCACGCACCGGCTGCGTTCCCGCCCAGTTCCACCCCGGCCGTACCCCAGAAGCGCTGCCAATCCGTCCGACACGCCGGGTTTTTCCGTGTCCGCGCAGAAGCAACTGGGCAGGAGCGCGCAGGTCCGGAGTGAAGAAGCTCTGGCGGGACGTGCCGGCTGTCTCTAGAGTGACGGAGGAAGCAACCGGGCAGGAGCGCAGCCTAGTGGCCGGCGCCGAGCTTGCCGCCGAGGCGTTCGCGCATCAGGACGCTGGCATCGTTGAGGCCGACGATCTTCACGTCCTTGCCGTGGTGGTGGTACTTCTCGGTGACGGTATCCAGCGCGGCGATGGTCGAGGCGTCCCAGAGGTGGGAGGCGTGCATGTCGATGACCACGTGCTCGGGGTCCAGGGCGTATTCGAACTGGGTGTAGAGGTCGTTGGAGGAGGCGAAGAACAGTTCGCCGTCCACAACGTACGTGGCCACCGGGACGCCGTCGGCCTCTGTCACGGTCCGTTCGACCGTGACGAAGTGCGCGACCCGGCGGGCGAACATCACCATCGCGACGAGCACGCCGACGCCGACGCCGATGGCCAGGTTGTGGGTGGCAACCGTGACGATCACGGTGGCGACCATGACCACGGTTTCGCTCTTGGGCATCATCTTTAGGGTCCGGGGGCGGATGCTGTGCCAGTCGAAGGTCGCCACAGAGACAAAAATCATGACGGCGACCAGCGCCGCCATCGGGATCAGCGAGACGATGTCGCCAAGGACCACCACGAGGATCAGCAGGAAGACACCGGCGAGGAACGTGGAGATCCGGGTACGCGCCCCGGAGGCCTTCACGTTGATCATGGTCTGGCCGATCATCGCGCAGCCGCCCATGCCGCCGAAGAAGCCGGTGACGATGTTCGCCACGCCCTGCCCCCAGGCCTCGCGGGTCTTGTGGGACCGGGTATCGGTGACATCGTCGACGAGCTTGGCAGTCATGAGGGATTCGAGCAGCCCCACGAAGGCCATGGCCAGGGCGTACGGGAAAATGACCTGCAGTGTGTCGACCGTGAACGGAACGTTCGGGATGAACAGGGCCGGCAGGGAATCCGGCAGTTCGCCCTTGTCCCCCACTGTGGGAACGGCAACGGCGGCCAGCACCGTGATGAGGGTCAGGACCACGATCGCCACAAGCGGCGCCGGGACGGCCCGGGTTAGCCGGGGCAGTCCGAAGACAATCAGCAGGCCCAGTGCAGTGAGCGGGTAGACCAGCCAGGGGACGCCGATCAGTTCGGGGACCTGGGACATGAAGATCAGGATAGCCAGCGCGTTGACGAAGCCGACCATAACCGAGCGCGGGATGAAACGCATGAGCTTCGCCACCCCGGACAGTCCCAGGATGACCTGGAAGAGGCCGGCAAGGATGACCGCTGCGACGAGGTAGTCCAGGCCATGGGACTTCACCAGCGGCGCGATCACGAGGGCGACGGCGCCGGTGGCCGCCGAGATCATTGCCGGGCGGCCGCCGACGAAGGCGATGGTGACCGCCATGGTGAAGGAGGCAAAGAGCCCGATCCGCGGATCGACGCCGGCGATGATCGAGAAGGCGATAGCCTCCGGGATGAGGGCCAGAGCGACGACCAGCCCGCCGAGGACCTCGATCTTCACCCGGCGCGGGGAGCGCAGGGTGCCACGGACGGACTGGAGCTGCTCCGGGGTCAGGGCCGGGGCGGATTTGGTGGCCATTGCTGGCTCCGTTCAGTCTCAGGAAGGCGCGACGCGGCGGCTTCGGTATTCAGCAACGGCGTGGCGACGTCGGCAAGGATGGGGCGCCACAATGCGCCGGAAGGGAAATCACGAGGCAAGGGCGTCAGCCTGAAGCGGCCGTGGCTCGTCTTGCAAGGGCAACTTTACCGTGGGTGCCGGAAGCCGCCTCCCGCGATCCGGACGTCCCAAAGAAATCTGACATATTCACCCGCGGGGCGTTCACGAACTGGCTCCGGTGCGCCGGCAGTGGCACCATGCTTGGATGCTTGAGGCAACCAAAACCCCGCAGTCCGCCCCGGAGACCAGCGCTGGCGCGGTCCCGGTCAATCCCGCCCTCGCCGCCGAGGCCAAGATCGCACGCATCGCGGTGACCGTCTTCCCGCTGCTGGTCGTCATCGCCGGTGTCGCCGGGTACTTGCTGCCGGGCGCCTTTAAGCCCCTCGGCCCCAGCGTGCCGTACCTCCTGGGCATCATCATGTTCTGCATGGGCCTGACCCTGACCCCGCCTGACTTCGCCTCGGTGGCGAAGCGGCCCTGGGCCGTGGTCCTGGGCATCGTGGCGCACTACGTCATCATGCCCGGCGCCGGCTGGCTGATCGCCGTCGCCCTGAATCTTTCGCCCGAACTGGCCGTGGGCCTGATCCTCGTGGGCTGCGCGCCCTCGGGCACCGCGTCCAACGTGATGGCGTTCCTGGCCAAGGGCGACGTCGCCCTCTCCGTCGCCGTCGCCTCCGTGTCCACCCTGATCGCCCCGATCGTGACACCGCTGCTGGTGCTGTTCCTGGCCGGCTCCTATCTGCAGATCGACGCCGGCGGCATGGTGCTGGACATCGTCAAGACCGTCCTGCTGCCGGTGATCGCCGGCCTGCTGGCCCGCCTCTTCCTTAAAAAGCTCGTCGCCAGGGTGCTCCCGGCGCTGCCCTGGGCCTCCGCCGTCGTGATTTCACTGATCGTGGCGATTGTCGTGGCCGGAAGCGCCAGCAAGATCGTCGCCGCCGGCGGGATCGTGTTCCTGGCCGTGGTGCTGCACAACGGCTTCGGGCTGGGCCTGGGGTACCTGGCCGGCAAGCTGGGGCGCCTGGACGACAAGGCCCGCCGTGCGCTGGCGTTTGAGGTCGGCATGCAGAACTCCGGGCTGGCAGCCACCCTGGCCACGGCGCACTTCAGCCCGCTGACGGCGCTGCCGTCGGCCGTGTTCTCGCTCTGGCACAACATCTCCGGCGCCATCGTCGCGGCCTGGCTGGCGCGGCGCCCGCTGCGGGACGCGTAGCGCCGGCGCCCAGCCGGCGTCTAGCCGTGCAGGCGTGCGAGCAACCTCGCGACGGCGTGCTCAGCGAGGGATTCCGCCGTCCCCGCGGTCCCCGGCGCCAGGACGTCGACACCGTCCGGCTGGGGGGTGTCCGAGAAGGCCAGCTGGGCGACGCCGCGGGCACCGAGTTCCGTCACCGTCTCGAGGTCGG
>NZ_AUPJ01000483.1 GCF_000427315.1 Arthrobacter sp. TB 26 | reverse complement strand
GTAAAGAGGCTATTCGCATTTTCTGCGAATACATCCACTTCTGATAACGATCGCTCAGGAGCCGAGATCGGCCCTGACCAGGCGATTCGCTCGATTCGCCACGCGCAGGATCACCTCGGGCGAGGCGAACTGTTGTGGTTTCCTGTGTCGCAAAATCCGGGTCTGATCAGGCATTTTGTGTCTCATTGTTGCATTTTTTGCATTTTGACTGCAAAAATTGCAGTCGACATAGGAGGCTCCTTGGGTGATAAGTTCGGCGGTCTCGCGTTCCTCCCGCTGCCTAATCGAGAGCCGGATCGTGACGGGTTCCTGAGCGAGGTGCTCACCGGGTGGAAGCGATCGCACTCGGCGCAAAACTTCACCATGCAAACGACCAGGCGCCGGGTCGCATCTGTTATGCGCCTGGCGGACTTCTCGGGCAAGTATCCGTGGGAGTGGGCCCCCGTCGACGCGGACGAGCTGTTCGACCATCTTCGCGGTGTCGAGAACCTGGCCTTGTCCACTGTCCGGGCCTACCAGACGGACATCAAACTGTTTTGCGAGTATGCAACCAACCCTGAATACCCGTGGAACGAGAACTGCGGGCGCCTCTTCGGGACAACCTTTTCCCAGGTGATCACCGAGTTCAACAAAGCCAGGCACGTCCAGGATGCCGATATGGGTCCGGAGAAGCGTGCCTTTACTCTCGAGGAGCTGCAGGCCTTCTTCGACCTAGCCGACCTGGAAGTCGAACGGATCATAAACTCCGGACGCAAGGGCGCTCTTGCCGCGTGGCGTGACGCCGTCGCCTTCAAGACCGCCTACGGTTGGGGCCTTCGGCGCGACGAACTCCGTCACCTCGGCCTGGTCGATTTCTCCCGCAATGTCAAGGCTCCGTACTTCGGCGACTACGGCATTCTGCGCGTCCGGTTCGGGAAGTCGCAGAAGGGCTCCCCCAAGAAACAGCGGTCCGTGCTGACCCTCCTGGACTGGGCAGCCGAGGCGGTTGATGACTGGGTCAAACGCGGTCTTCCCCGCTACGGGCAGCCTGTCAGCGATCTCTTCCCGACTGGCCGCGGCGGCCTGGTTCCGGAAAAGAACCTCCGGGATCGGATGCGCGGATTCCTCGACGAACTCGGCTTTCCGCCGGGGCTCGACCTTCACTCCCTGCGACGGTCCTATGTCACGCACATGCAGACCGAGTACGGCTATGACACCAAGTTCATCTCGATGCAGGTTGGCCACGAGCACACAGCGACGACCACGATCTACACACTTCCCTCCCCCGACTTCGCCGCGCGCGAACTGGAACGCGTGCTCAACACAACCCTCCTGGCCAGCAACAGCAAGCTGCTGACCAAACCCACAACGCCTTCCGGAAAGGCATCACGATGAACCGTCAAATCGACTACCAGTTCCGCGTCAAGGAGCTGATGGCACGCGCCGGGATGCGCAACAGCCGCGATCTGGTCGCTCCGCTTCGGGAGCGTGGCATCACGCTCTCCGAGTCGCAGATCTACCGACTCGTCGGACAGAACCCGGACCGGATCGCCTTCCAGGTCTTGGCAGCACTTTGCGACATCTTCAAGGTCGAAGCCAACGAAATCTTTACCTACACAGGAACGGAAACCCGCACCCAGCGCCGTCGGACCGCCGTCGGCGACGGCACGGATGTCCCCCTGATGGAGGCCTACCGCCCGGTCCGCGCCCGCATTACCCGTCCCGATGAGCAGTGAGTTCAAGCCGCGCGGTCGTCCCCGATCAAACAGGACGAGCGAGGGTTGCGACCGCTGCGGGAGAACCACCGGAAAGATCCGGGTCCGCTGGCCAGACGGACGGATCTGCGGAATATGCTTCACGAACGCAACCCACCGATACGGTCAATGCCCGCTCTGCGGTGCCGACAGAATGCTGCCAGGTCGAACGGATGCGGGCGACGACATCTGTCGCGAATGCGCCGGCATCACGACGGACCTCACCTGTGACAACTGCGGCCGCGAGGCCGAGCGCTTCCGCGGGGGTCACTGCATCACCTGCGTTCTCGCCAACGATCTGACGGAGCTTCTGAGGCCGAATGACCCACCCGACCTGCGGCTCAAACGCCTTATCAAGGTATTGACCGGGGCCACGCGGCCGGAGAGCATCTACACCTGGCTGCGCAGCAACGGTGGCCGGTCCGCCGGGCTGCTCAAACGGATCGGTGACAGGGAGATCGAGCTCTCCCACCGGGCTTTCGACGAACTGCCCAAGACGCCGGCGGTCGAGCACGTCCGCGCGATCCTCACTCATAACCGGATCCTGCCCGCACAGGAAGACCGGCAGCTGGCCATGTTCGAGCAGTGGCTGGAAGAACGCCTCGACCAGCTCTCCTCGACGCCGGAAATCCACGCCCCCATCGAGCGTTTCGCCCGCTGGCATCACCTCAAGAGACTTCGGGCGGAGTCATCCGCGACGAAGAACATGAACTATGCCGTGCGCTCGGCCAAGCAGGAGATCACAGAGGCCGGAAAGTTCCTCCGCTGGCTCCTCGATGAGCACCGCCGGACAGCAGCTTCCTTCCGCCAGATACATATCGACGAATACCTCTCCGAGGGCACCTCAACCCGTCGACATATCCGGAACTTCATCCAATACCTCAAGCGGGAAACGCCGGGGAAGGACATCCAGGTCGCTGCGCGGCTGGCCAGGACGACGCCCGTCCTCAGCCAGCAGGAACGCCTGGACCTTGTCCGCAAGCTCATCGAGGCCGACAACGTCGCCTTGTCGATCCGCATCGCGGGGCTGATCTTCCTGCTCTATGGCATCCCCATCGGCAGGATCGCCATGCTCACCATCGACGACGTCGAAGTGACCGGCAAAGGCATGTTCCTCAGTCTCGGCCGGTATCCGGCACCTATTCCCGAGCTGCTGGCACCCATGTTCTGGGCCCACCTCCAGGACCGCGCCGGCCAACAGACAGTCAACCGCGATACACGCTGGCTCTTCCCGGGCGTCCGCGCAGGAGCACCCCGATCCCCCAACACCCACCTCCTGAAGCTGCGCGGGATGGGCGTCAACATCCAAGGCATCCGCAACACCACCCTGCAGAGCCTGGTCAAAGAAATTGACGCCACGTCACTTGCCCGCATGCTCGGATACAGCAAGCAGACTCTGTCCCGCCACGCGGGAGCCGCCGGCGCACCCATGTCGAGCTACGTTGTCGGCAAGAACCCCCGCTTCGCCGAAGAGCGCAGTCGCGACCAAACTGCGAACAAAACCCAGTGACAAAGCACCAGAGGGTATGACGGCGAGCATCATCGATAGAGACCCTCAGCTCGCCCACGGAGCGAGGAATAAACCCCAAAGCGATAACCCGCTTATCCAGTTGTACTTTGCGCATCTCATCAGATGAATCAATCAGGCCCTCTCCCGCGGAGTTCCGCACCAGGCCGCTCCGCCAAGGTCCAGGCGCTCCTGACCTCCGTCTCGAGCGGCCGGACTCCCCTGAACGGCACGCTTCAGATACACCTGACCGGACTCAAGAATGTGCCATGGCGCCGCGGGGGTCGGCTTAGCCATCCACCCATAAAACGTTGGCCCCGAACAAAATGGTCAGTCCAGAAACCTACGCACCTTAGGTAGTCGCCTAATATGTGTAGGATACGGTTATGCCTCGCGCCAATCTCAACGAACAGACCGTATTGCAGGCTGCGGCGGCCCTTGCCGACCGGGAGGGAATCGACGCGGTCACAATGGCCGCAGTCGCACGCACGCTCGGCGTGAAGCCTGCCAGCCTCTACGAGCACGTCCAGGGACGAACCGGCCTCAATAGCGGAATCCAGCGGCTCGTGCTGGATGAACTCGGCTCGCGTATCGGCGAAAGTGTCGCCGGACGCTCCGGGGAGGCAGCCCTCCGCGGTCTCGCCGACGCTCATCGAAACTATGCCACCGAACGTCCCGGCGCTTGGGCTGCACTACAGCGCCCGGCGACCAAGGAAACCGCGCAATCGCCGGAAGCGGCAAAGGTGGCAACCCTCATGCTGGCCGTGATCAGGGGTTACCCCATCCCGGCACATGAGCTCATCCACGCCACGCGCCTGGTCGCCTCAACTGTCAACGGGTTCCTGGCCCTGACCCGGGCCGAGGCATTTGCCCACCGCCCAGACGACCTGAACGAATCCTGGGCAGCCGCGCTCAACGGCCTCGAGCGCGCACTTGCCTCCTGGCCTACGGAAAGGACCCCCCGATGATCTCGACCCCGTTCACCATCGACGTTGTCCATGGAATCGCCACACTAGAAGCGACACCGCGCGGCATCGCCCCACACCGGCTGCCAGTCTGGGTGCGCCAGCAATTTCCTGATCCGCAGCTCCTCGCTGCGGAAGCCCAGCCCTCCGGAGTCCGCCTGACTTTCGCCACGGCTTCGTCCCGCATCGAACTTGTCACGCATCCGGCACGGGTCGCATACCGCGGCGCAAAGCGCTCGCGCGGCCGCATCGATGTCGTCGTCGACGGCGTCCTGCACACACGCGACGAACTCACCGGCGGTGACAGACTCGAGATCGACCTGCAAACAGGCGCCACCAGCGCGCACTCGGGTACGGCCCACACCACCACGGTGACGGGTCTGGGTTCGAACATGAAGCGCATCCAGATGTGGCTGCCGCACAACGAGGCCCTCGAACTCGTCGAACTCCGCACCGACGCCCCCATAGTGGCCGACGACCGTTCCCCCACGCTCTGGGTGCATCACGGCAGTTCCATCAGCCACGGATCAAACGCACTGGCGCCGACCGAGATCTGGCCAGTTGTCGCCGCACAAACGGCACGTGATGTGGAGCTGCGTAACCTTGGCCTGGGCGGCAGCGCCCTGGTCGACCCGTTCCTCGCCCGGGTCATCCGCGACGCCCCGGCTGATCTCATCAGCGTCAAGCTCGGTATCAACGTCGTCAACTACGACTCCATGCGGCTGCGTGCCTTCGTGCCGGCAATCCACGGCTTTTTGGACACCATCCGCGACGGGCACCCCGACACGCCTCTCCTTCTCATCTCCCCCATCTTCTGCGGCATCCATGAAAACACCCCCGGGCCGGGATCGATTGATACCGACACCTTAGGCACCGACGACGTGCAGTTCATCACCACTGAGACTCCCGGCAACACCGCGCAGGGACGCCTGACGCTCGAAGTGATCCGCGATGCGCTCCGTTCGGTCGTCGAGCACCGAGCAGACGACCCGAACCTTCACTACCTCGACGGTCTCGAGCTTTATGGACGGGCCGACGCCGACGCACTGCCGCTGCCCGACGGCCTGCACCCGAGCGCCGCCGCGCACAGCCTCATTGGACACCGCTTCGCGGAACGCGCCTTCGCCC
This sequence comes from Arthrobacter sp. TB 26, assembly GCF_000427315.1. Classification (GTDB taxonomy): domain Bacteria; phylum Actinomycetota; class Actinomycetes; order Actinomycetales; family Micrococcaceae; genus Arthrobacter. Next base: position 8,111 of record NZ_AUPJ01000483.1, on the reverse strand, counting down.
CTGGCGGTCCATTCGGCGCATCACGCTCGTCGGGCGAGAACTCCGGCGAGCCTTCGTCAACACCAGTCAGAAGGACGTAACCGACCTGCCCGCCAGATTCAACAACGCCGGCTGGGACCAACTCGATTGGGGAGACTGTCAGCACCTTTCAGACCGAAAGGTCGGTCGCGTAGCGGAAGAATGGCGGCGGGTTCGGCTGTAGAACCCTGACCTCCAAACGCCTCCGCTGACAATTTGGCGTCTGTTGATTACTCAGACGCTTTCCCTGATCCCCCGTCATGCCTCAGCACTACGTTGGCCACGAACTGCGTGTCCTGCACCGCCCGCATTCCCCCATCGCCGGCTATGAGAGCAGCCCCGCTCCCCCGCTAATCCAGGTCCCGGACCGTTCCGGGTCGCCAATTTCGGCATGGCCATTTTGATTGGCATTCAATTCCGGGGCCTTACGGCCTGAGACCTGGCACCACAGGCCAATTGGGCCAAACCGGGTGTCAGTCTTTCTTCAGTTTCTCGGCGAGCATCACAATGATTCCGCTGGGACCGCGGAGGTAGGTGAGTTTGTATTCGTCGCCGTATGTCGCCACGCCGCGTAGCGGATGGCATCCGTGCTTCGCAGCTACCTCAAGGGCTTTGTCGATGTCGTCGACGGAGAAGGCCACGCGGTGCATGCCGATGTCGTTGGGACGGGTTGGGTTCGACTCGATCGCTTTGGGGTGGATGTATTCGAAGAGTTCAAGTCGACCATGACCGTCTGGGGTCTGGAGCATCGCAATGTTGGCGTGGTTGCCATCAAGCCCGACGGCAGTGTCGGTCCACTCGCCGCTGACCGTGTCACGGCCGACGACCGTGAGCCCGAGGTCGGTGAAAAAGGCGATTGCTGCTTCGAGGTCGCGAACGGCTATGCCGACGTTCTCCAGTTTGATGGCCATGCGTTGAAGCTACCAAGGCGGACCGATTAGCTCCAGTGGCGAGCCGGGACTCGACCGAACAAGCTCCGGGAGCCACTGGGCGACTCGCGTCGTCGGCATGGATCATTACGATGTCGGTATGGAGTGCCGCATCAACGAAGTCTTGGTCCATTACGTCGAGCATGGCGGCGGCGTGCCGCTCGTTGCGCTACACGGTGCCGGTGTTGATCATCGCGAGATCGAGGCGGCGATCGAGGCCATCGTTCCCGGCACGGGATACCGGCGGATCTATCCGGATCTGCCGGGGATGGGCCTCTCGACGACCGACGGCCTGGCCTGCAACGACGATGTGGTGACGCTGATCGGCGATTTCATCGATCACCTCGGCGCGGGACCGGTGATGCTGCTCGGGCACTCCTATGGCGCCTATCTGGCTCGTGGAGCGGCGGCACGGCGACCAGATACGGTGCTCGGTCTGGCGTTGTTGTGCCCCGTCGGCGAGCAGTCACGAAACGTTCCCGGCCACGACGTGGTCCGCCAGGACGCCGACGCGTATGACGAACTCGAACCTGCCCAGCGCGCGGGGTTCGACGAGTACTTCGTCCTGCGCACCCCGGCCACCGCTCGCCGCTACCGCGACCGCGTTGTGCCGGGTACGACGCTTGTGGACGAGGCTGCGCTGGGGCGCATCTTCGCCCGTTGGACGGTCGACGTCGGGTCGAGCGCGTTCTCGGCGCCGACCTTGGTCGTGGCGGGACGACGCGATTCGGTCGTCGGGTACGCCGACGCGGCTGAATTGCTCGAGCGCTACCCGCGCGCCACCCTGGCAGTCATCGAGGACGCCGGCCACGCGGTCATGCACGAGCGGCCCGAACTACTCGCCGCGTTGTTAGGCGATTGGCTCGATCGGGCTCGACCAGAAGACAAATGACCGACCCCGCTGCAACTCATCAGGGCGTGACCGACAAGAGACCTGGGACGCCCGGACGTATGCTGTGTATTTGCCACCGTCCTTTGTGTTCCAATGCGGTAATCGAAGCAGGCACGTTCCATGTCGACTTTGCTTGAGAGGCAGTGCCTGTGATCGAAGCGGCCGCTTTCGTCATCAATGCGTCTGGCCATGTCGTGGACTTCGTCGTGGAGCCCCTTCGGAAGTACGCGCGTCCGGATGGGAAGACATCCACGAGGTGTCCCTGATGTTCCCCGAGGGGCGGGCCTGCTTCAATGAGCCCACTGGCTGGGAGATGAAAGACATCGGCACCATCACTCAAACTGCGGCTGTCCCATTTCCTTCAGTTGACGTGCCATCAAACGCGCAGGCGACCCCGCCTGACCGCTGAGTGTCAATTTCCGTCGGACCGCGAGAGGAGGCGTCAACGCAGCAGCCGCAACCGTTCGGTGCAGACGACTTCGATGCAAACGCCAGGTTGTGCACGCCGCTTCGACCAACCAAGTGTTCAGAGCCGGCTGCACAACCCCGTACCTTCGGCCCGATACGGCAGCACCGTCCCCTCAGGCCCCGACGTCCCGGCGGCGGAATCCCAAGACCGCCAGTGCCAGCAGCACCAGGGCGGTTGTCGTGGAAATTGCCAGGCTTCCGCCATCCAGTCCTTGGCGCAACGGGTCATGGCCGATGTACTGATAAAAGGGTGAAAGTTTTTGGATCCTCTCAAGCCACTCCACCAGGGGCGCCAAGCCATTGACCACATAGGCCACCACGGCCACCACGGCAGGCACGCCGCGGCTGATCCCGGTCCGTCCCGTCGACGCGGACAACGCCAGGGCCAGGCTGCCGAAGACCACGCCGAGCAGAGCAAGGTGCAGCATGGTTGCGGCCACCGTGCTTACAGCCAGGTCGAGATCGACGAGTCTTCCTTCTGCTACCAGCGCCAAGCCCATGACAGCCGCAAGCAGGAAAGTTCCCGCGCTCATGGCCAGGAATTTATCCAGGATTACGCGGCTCCTGCTGACCGGGTTGGAGAGCAGCAGGTCCAGGGTGTGCCGATCTTCCTCGGCGCCGACGGCCCCGGCGCCTGCGCCAATCGCATACATCAGGACGGCGATGGGTGCCATGAAGGACAACAACTCCACCTGGACGTAGCCGGTAGGGGTGGACATGTCCGCTCCAGAGGACGCGAACAGCGAGCGGAACGCCTCCGGCATCTGGTCAAGGAAGTCGCTCATGGAGGGCTCGTCACGGACTGTGGGCCAGATTGCGACATACATGGCGACGAGCAATGCCAGGGAGATTGACCAGCCAAGCAGGCCCCGGGCCTGGTCGCGCAGGGTTTTGGTCAGGACGCTAGTAAGCATCCGCGCCGTCTTTTCCGTCGTATTCGGAACCGTAGTAACTCAGGAACGTCTCTTCGAGCGGAGCTTCGGCGCACTCGAAGTCCACCACCTGCCGCCCGCTGACCCTTTTGAGCAGAGCATCCAGTGACGACTGAGGTGCGCTGCACGACAGCGTGCGCTGATTCACCACCAGGTCCCGGACACCGGGAAGGCCGGCGTAGTCGGAAGCGGAAATGTCTTCCGCGAAGCTTGCGCGCACCTGGTGCAGCGATCGTGCGGCCAGGTCCTGCAGCCGTTCGACCGCCACCAGACGTCCTCGCCGCACCACGCCGATCCTGTCCGCAACACGTTCCACTTCGCCGAGGACGTGGGAGGAGAGCAGGACGGCACCGCTGCTGGCAGTGTGCTCGCGCAGGAGCGCATGGAACACTTGCTGCACCAGGGGGTCGATGCCGCTGGTGGGTTCGTCGAGCACCAATAGCCGGGGGCTGGACATCATAGCCAGGACCACGGCGAGCTTTTGCCTGTTCCCGCGCGACAACGTCCTGGCGGGCTGATCAAGGTCCAAGTCAAGCCGATCGGCCAGCTCCGCTGCCCGCTTCCCGTCATCGCGGCGGCGAAGGTGCGAACAGTAGGTCACATGGTGGCGTCCGGTAAGGCGGTCATAGAGGGCCGGCTCACCGGGGACGTAGCCCACCAGCTTGTGAACCTCAACCGGCTGATGCCAGCAGTCCCGTCCCAGGATTTCCGCCTTGCCCGAGGTCGGCTGCAGCATTCCCATCAGCAGGCGGATCGTTGTGGTCTTTCCGGCGCCGTTCGGGCCCAGGTAACCAAAGACTTCGCCGGGGCCGATGGTGAGGCTGACGCCGTCGAGTGCGATGTTTTTGCCAAAGCGTTTTCTGAGGTCGATGAGCCGCACCATGACATCCGCACACATGAATTCAGTATCACGGCCACCTCCGGCCTGCCGCAGAGGCTTTCGACCCGAGCGGCGCACCTGCTGCGTCGCGGGAGCCCGGAAGAGATTTCCAGTCGTCGGGATATCCGGTGCTGGTGCCACGCATGGGGGCTCTGACTGAGGGTTGATTGACGTCGATGTCGGCCTGACTCACAATGTGTGGGTGAGCGATGAACATAAAGACCCGATCATCGGCAAGGTTGTAGACCGGCTGGCCGACCGCTTTCCCACAGCTCCCCGGCACCGCATAGAAAGCATTGTCGGAGAGGAATATGACTCTCTGGATACCGGCAGGATCAGAATTTATATCCCCACACTGATCGAAAACAGCGCCCGGACCAGACTTCACCGCGAGGTTTTCCGGGAATCCGTCCAGGACTAGATCCCCCTATGGCCGGCCACGCCCGATCCTTGCCAGCGCTGCTCGCGCTCGCGGCGTTGGGCGCCCCCGTCCTTCTTGGTTGCGGACCCGGCACAGCCCCACCCAGTCCCCCGCCGGGCCGAAGCGCTGCCGCAAGCGTGACTGCTCACCCGAGGCCGGATCCCGCAACGCAATCCCCCACCCCGGCGCTGGCCGATCCGAAGGCAGTGCCCGCGCTCGAGACCGAGGGCTTTTCGGGGTCGGGCGATATTTCAGACGACTCCGCGATTTGGATCGATCCGGCAACACCATCGAACAGCGTGGTGATTGCGGACAACAAATCGAAGTCGGGCGGTGGCATCGGTGTCTTCGACATGGGCGGAAAACTCCTCCAGTTCCGGCCGGACGGGATGATCGGGAACGTGGACCTGAGGGCCGGTTTCCCGTTGTCGGGGTCGTCGTTGGTTCTGGTCGGCGGAAACAACCGGTCTGACAACACGGTGGCGCTGTGGGCCCTGGACACTGCAACAAGGACCTTGTCTCCGGTCCAGGCCAGAAGCATCGGGACCGAGGCGCCCAACTACGGTTTCTGCATGTACCACAGCAGGGCCAGTGGAAAGTTCTATGCCTTTGTCACGCCCAGCGGGCCGGGCTCGATCCAGCAATTCGAGTTGGCGGACAACGGGGCCGGCAAGGTGGACGCCACGCTTGTCAGGTCGCTGCCGATCAGCAGCATTACCGAGAGCTGTGTCGCTGACGACGAGCTCGGGCAGCTGTACGTGGGCCAGGAGGACGCCGGCGTCTGGAAGTACGGCGCGGAACCTGACGCGGGGGCGGATCGCAGGTCCGTGGACGTGGTGGGGGCAGGCCGGCTGGAAGCGGATATCGAGGGGATGAGCATCGCCTACGGCGCGGATGGAGCCGGCTATCTCTTCGTGTCCAGCCAAGGAAACTCCACCATCGCCGTCTATGACCGCTCCGGCAGCAACCTATTCCTCAAGTCGTTTGCGGTGGACGCCAACGGTTCAGTCGACGCCGTGACCGGCACGGACGGCCTGGACGTCACCACCGGCAACGCCGGACCACAGTTCGAGCAGGGACTGCTGGTGGTCCATGACGAATCCAACGCGGACGGTGCCACGTCCAACCTCAAGTACGTCCCCCTCAGCGCCGTCCTCCGCTGACAACACTGTGCGGGGCCGGGGCTCCGCCCTCCGGAACAGCACCTCAGTCCTTCGTGGCGGCACGGGCGGCCGCCGCGGGCACCGGTTCGTGGCGCAGGTATCTCCGCTCGAAGCGGCCGCTCCCCGCGGTCAGGGCCCGCAGCTCGATCGCGTACCGCAACAGCTCCTGGTCCGGCACTTCTGCCGTGATTTCCGTCAGGTCTCCCCCGGCCGACGTCGATCCGGTCAGTCGCGCGCGGCGCGACGACAGGTCACTCATTACCGCCCCCACGTGTTCGTCCGAAACGCTGATCGTCACGGCCGAAACGGGCTCCAGCAGCTGGATGCGCCCGGCTGCCGCAGCCTCCCGCAACGCCAGTGCCCCGGCTGCCTGAAAGGCCGCATCCGACGAGTCCACGCTGTGGGCTTTGCCGCCGATCAGGGTCACCCGGATGTCCACCACCGGGAAGCCGGCGGAGACCCCCTTCCGCATCTGTCCCCGCACACCTTTTTCCACCGAGGAGATAAAGGGTCCCGGGATGACTCCCCCCACGGTCTTGTCCACGAAGTCAAACCCGCCGCCACGTTCCAGCGGTTCAACCTCGATGTCACAGACGGCGTACTGGCCATGGCCCCCTGACTGCTTGACGTGCCGGCCGTGGCCCGCGGCCGGCCCGGCAAACGTCTCGCGCAAAGGGATGACAACGTCGACAGTCTGCAAGTTGACCCCCTGCTCCCGCAGCCTGCCCAGGACCACGTCGGCATGCGCCTCCCCCATGCACCAGAGGACCAGTTGGTGCGTCTCGGAGTTTCGTTCCACCCTGAGCGCCGGGTCGCCGGCCGCGACCTTTCCCAGGCTCCTGGCCAGGGCGTCCTCATCGCCATGGGAGGCGGCTTCGATGGCGACCGGCAGCAACGGTTCCGGCATCTCCCACGGCTGGATCAGCAGCGGCATTTCCCTGGCTGAAATCGTGTCGCCGGTCTCGGCGGGGCCGACTTTGGTGAGGGCACAGATGTCCCCGGCCACGCCGTATGGCACCGGCCGCAAGCTGGCACCCAGCGGCGAGTACAGATGTGTGACACGCTCATCGCTGTCGTGGTCGGCGTGGCCCCGCTCCGCGAGGCCGTGCCCGGACACATGGACGGCCGTGTCCTCCCGCAGCGACCCGGAGAAGATCCTGACCAGGCAGACGCGGCCCAGGAACGGGTCGGTTGTGGTCCGCACCACCTCGCCGAGCAGCGGCCCGGCAGGGNCTCCGGCGAGGCGGCCGGGCTGCCGTCCAGGTGCGACACCGCCGGCCGCTCATGTTGGGTTGGATCAGGAAAGGCCTGTGTCACCACGTCCAGGAGTTCCGCCAGCCCGACGCCGGTTTCGGCGGAGGTCGCGAGCACCGGATGGAAGGACCCCCGGGCCACTGCTGTCGCCAGGTCGCTGACCAGGATATCCGGGGGGATCTCCTGGCCTCCGAGGTACCGGTCCATCAACGTTTCGTCCTCGCTTTCAGCGATGATGCCTTCGATGAGCGCGCCACGCGCGGCCTCCGAGCCAGCACGTTCGACGTCATCGGCGTTCCGGTACACGGACGGCGCGTCGCCCGTAGGCCGTTCCGAAACGGTGCCCGGGAGAAGACCCAGCAGTCCGGTGATCCCGCCGCCGTCGCTGACCGGAAGGTAGAGCGGCAGGACCGCATCGCCGAAGGCCCGCTGGCATCTCGCCAGGGCCGCGTCGAAGTCCGCCCTGGGGTGGTCCAGCCGGCTAATCACGACGGCCCGGGGAACCCCGGCACGCTGGCACTCTCCCCACAGGGCTGTGGTCGAAGCATCGATGTCGTCAACCGTCGAGACGACGAACAGCGCCGTGTCCGCCGCCCGCAGCCCGGCGCGGAGTTCCCCGACGAAGTCCGGATAGCCCGGCGTATCAAGCAGGTTCACTTTGATGCCGCCCGCCACCAAGGGCACCACGGAGAGAGCGACGGAGCGTTGCTGGTGGACTGCGGCCGGCTCAGAGTCACTCACGGTGGTGCCTTCGGCGATGGAACCCTTTCGCGAAATCGCACCGGTTTCGGCAAGCAGCGCCTCGGCCAGCATGGTTTTGCCGGATCCCGAGCGGCCAACCAGCGCCACGTTCCGGATCTGCTCCGGCTTTTCCGGCGGCAGGGTGTCGGCGGCATCGGCCCGCCGGAGTTCGGACGTGCCGCGGGCGGCCGCCTTCGCGGGGACCCTGGCGTCTTTCGCAGGCATGGGAACCTCCTGGGTTGCATCCCCGGGGCCGGTCGGGCCGCCAGCCTCCCGGCAGCGTGGGGTTGTCTACTTGGATTTGACACCCTGGGACGTCCCGACGGCAAGACGCAATGGCCAGCGCCGCCGCAGCGCCGAGGCAGGAGCGGACCTGGCGCCCGGCTAGGCTTGGATGTATGCCTTCCGCAACG
>NZ_AUPJ01000482.1:15429-15764 GCF_000427315.1 Arthrobacter sp. TB 26 | reverse complement strand
GGGGGCCCACCGGTCCGCAGCACTGGCCGGATGCGCCGATGCCGCGCTGATCCTCATCTTCGCCGCTGTCGGCCGCGACGCCCATCAGCGCGGGGACGTCATCAGCGGGGTGCTGTCCACCGCCTGGCCGTTCCTCGTCGGGGCGGCAGTGTCCTGGCTGGCCCTGCGGCTGTGGCGCTCACCGCTGGCCCTCTGGCCGGCAGGCGTTGCTGTCTGGCTTGGTGCGGTCACGGTCGGCATGCTCCTGCGGGCCGTCACCGGACAAACCGTGGTCCTGCCGTTCGTCATTGTGGCGCTGCTCAGCCTGGGACTCCTGCTGCTCGGATATCGGCTGG